>DASVQO010000085.1:0-25345 GCA_036389075.1 Chloroflexia bacterium
CGAGGTAGGTCTTGCCGTCCAGGTCCGATTTCTCCATGAACTCCTCGGAGATGGGTAAGCCTTGCTGGGCAAGACCACCATGCTCGTTCCAATACTTCAGGAACAGCCCGCCCAGGCGCTTACCAGTCTCTGCGAAGAGCCGGCTCCCCACGTCAGTATTGGGCTTCTGATCTGGAGCACCTTGAGGATATTTCTCGCGGTACCGGAATACACCTAACAGTGAGAGCAGGACATTATTAGGAGGCTGGAGTTCGGGATGTTGCTCGAATACAGCGCGCTCAAAGTACTGAACTGTGTACGTCTTACCATCAGTGAGGCTTTTCTCCTCCATGCGCTCCGATATAGCGTACCCCTGTTGAGCCAGGTCGCCGTGTGTGACCCAGTACGTAAGGAAGGGATCGCAAACCGTTTTACCGGTTTCGGGGAATAAACGGCAGTCCTGCTGAGCTGAACTATGCACGGACTGCGGGGAGGTGCCCACCGAGATGACGCTTACCACTAACAACGCGGCCACAAATTGTGACCATAATCGTTTACACATACTGACCCTCCTTCTGGTATCATGGCAACCAGTATACAGCAAGGAGAACGACCGTGAACGATAGGCTAACAGCGCCGGATCGCCCCAATACTGTTCCCGTCTTGGTTGTACTCAGTTTCCTTGGTGCGGCATTGTACCTGGTACTGATTTTCATGCTTTTGCTAACATCTCTGGCCGATTTCGATTCAGGTGGCTCCCCGATCAGCAATTGGCCGTTGATTCCCGCTCGGGAGCGTGATATAGCTACTATTTGTTGGGTCCTAGGACTGTCAATGGCGTTCAGCTTCTTGATTGGTGTCGGTTTGGCGGCGATGCAGAGATGGGTGCGAGTAGTGGGTACGGTAGGCTACCTCCTGTTAGCCATGTGGCAACTGTTTACGCTTTTCAATACGACGTACTACTCGAATTGGGTGATGATCGGGCCTGTACTCTCGATTTTCTTTGCCGGTGTGTTGAACAGCCGTGCCGTAAACCAGGCATTCAATCGAGACACGCCTTAGTTGGCCGGCCACATCCCCAGCCGATCGCAAGCCGCTCGCTCTCGGATAACGTATTCCGCTTTCCACGCGTTACCCGGGCAGTTGCTCGTAAAGAAGCAGAAGCTCTCCACGCCGCCCCCTATCCAGACACGAAGCCGTCTAACAACATTGTTAGACGGCTTCGTGTTTACTCATGCTCCCTGTCATGCTTCCCATTCTGATGACTAGGCTCCCCGTACAGGTTATTCAGGCTATCCGCTGCCTTCTGTTCTTGACTCCTCCTGCCCTGTAGTCGCCTCCCCACCCAACGGCAGCAGCACGGTGAACGTAGACCCCGCACCCTCCCGGCTCTCCACCTCTATGCGGCCGCCGTGTTGCTCTACTATCTGACGCGCACCTGCCAGCCCCACGCCCGTCCCGTTGATTACAGACCTGACGTTCGTGCCCCTGCGGTACCACTCGAATATGTGGTTTATGTCCTTCTCCGGTATGCCCAGGCCCTCGTCTTGCACCGTTACCATCGCTCGCGGGCTGCTGTCCGCGTCATCGCCTGCGCTGCGTTCGTAGCCGACGCCTATCCTCACAACGCCACCTTGCGGGCTGTACTTCACCGCGTTCGAAACGAGGTTGTCGAGCACCTGCTCCAAGCGCGCGGGGTCCCAATAGCCTGTTAGCTCCGCGCTCTGGGCCTCAACCGCCAGGTGGTGACGCTCCGTTTGCAACTGGTGAGACTCGGCCACGCGACGCGCAAGTGCCACGAGGTCCACTCGCCGGGGTGTGATGCTCAGCGACTGCCCAGGCTGGAGGTGTTCGGGGCTTGCCAGGTCGCGTATGAAATTCTCGATCCTGGTCGCAGCGCTGGCGATCTTGGTCAGTTCGGCTGCCAGGTGGGTGGGGTCCGGCTCGTTGCCCCTGGACAGCCGCCTCTGGAGCAGTTGCGTCACGCCCTTTATCACCGAGATGGGGTTGCTGAGGTCGTGCGACACCACGGAGAGCAGTTCCTCCTGGGCGCGCACCGCCCGCTCGGCCAGCACTCTCGCGGCTCGCTCCTGGGCGAGCAGTTGCGCCCGCTCCTCCTCGCCCCTCCGGCGCTCGGTTATATCCACTATCGTGACCACCCCGCCCACCACCCTGCCTTCGTCCACGATGGGGGAGCACGAGTAGAGCGCGGGCCGAGGCGTGCCGTCCTTGTGCCAGAGGGTCTCGTCCAGCAGCCGAGTGGGTACGCCGTCCTGTAGCACCCGGTAAATGGGGCAGTGCTCGATAGGGTAGGGCGTGCCGTCGCGGTGCTGGTAGTGGACAAGCTCGTGCATGTTGCGCCCCAGGCATTCCTCCGCCGCGTACCCGAGGAAGCCAAGCGCGGCGGAGTTAATGAAGGTGCACCTGCCCTCCCTGTCCATGCCGTATATGCCCTCGGTGGTCGCCTCCAATATGGCGGCCACGCGCGCCCGCTCCGACTCCAAATGGGCCTGGGCCTGCCTGTTCTGGGTCACGTCCCTGATCTGGGAAAGCATGGCCGTGCGCCGTCCATCTTCCAGGAGGAACGTGTACCTGACTTCGACTACCCCCGTGCTGCCGTCCTTGCGCCGTATCTCGGATTCTACGGCCGGGCGTATGTCTTGCTGCGCGAACGTCTCTTTGTACCCCTGCTTCGCCCACGCACGCAGCTCTTCAGGAAAGATGACCGCGAAACTCTGCCCGACAATCTCCTCTTGCGAGTACCCGTACAGGCGGCAATATGCCGGGTTCGCGGCTATTACGGTGCCCTCAAGATCGGACAGCACCATAGCATCAGCGGCGAACTCCCAGATGGCAAGCAGAGGCTGCGCGCTCTCGCGCCCCACACCGGCAATTGGACTCCCGTCAGTCATGGCCCTACTATACCACAGCCACCAATAGCAGCAGCGCAGGCAGAGACAGAGGCACGGGCACATGAGGTCGTATCCTGCCCTTTAGCCTCTGCTGGGCGCCTCAATCTCTCACCCTGTCCAGCACCCAGAGCGCGTCCCCGGTGGCGGCGCCTTCCGCCGTGTTGTCGAATATGCACCACACCTGTGCGCCCCCTGCCGCAGACCCTGCCAGCTTCTGCGCGGTAGCCTCCAGGTAGTCGTGCGGGTAGGCCGAGTAGTAGATGCGGGGCGAGCCGTGCAGCCTGTAATATGCGAGGCCGTCCCACCCGCCCGGCTCCTCCGCGCCCGGTGCCACTGCGGGGTCCGCTGCCACGCGGGCCACGCTGAACTCCGAGAGGAGCGCGTCAGGTCCAGGCGCGAACCACGTGGCGTGGCGAGGCTCGCAGGCTACGTCGCCGGGGAAGTGCGCGCGCAACGTGGTGAGGAAGGCGGCTACCGTTTGCTCGTCAAAGGCCAGGCTGGGGGGTAGCTGCACCAGCAGCGGGCCAAGCCTGGGGCCGAGATGGCCGCACTCGTCAAGGAAGTCGCGTAGCTCGGCCCCGGCGTCCCGCAGGCGGTGCGTGTGCGTGATCGTTTTAGGCACCTTGACGGCGAACTGGAAGCCCTCGGGCACGGAGGCGGCCCACCGCTCGTAAGTGGAGGGTTTGTGCGGGCGGTAGAACGAGCTGTTGATTTCCACGCCCGGAAAGAGGCGCGCGTACCGCTCAAGGTGGCTGCCTTCCTCGCCAAAACGCTCCCCGTACGCTTTCGGGATGCTCCACCCGGCGCACCCGACGAACACCGGTGTCAGGTTATTTGACATAAGAATACACTCACGCTTGCCCCAGGGTACCACCTGCGACTCCTGCCAACTGAGGCATAGTTTGTGCTACCGCAGGCTGTTTGCCAGTTCCATACCGATATTACCCTCACGAGTATTAGCACTCTACAGGCCAACCTGTACATACGACAGTTCGCCAAGCCTGGCATATCCCGGTCTCGATGAGGAGGCCGGTGTTGAAGACCCGAAGGAGGACAGGCGCGTGAAACGATTGTTTGTAGTTTTGGCAGCCCTCGTATTGGTGCTGATTATCGCACGCGCCCCCGCCGGCGAGCTATTCGGCACGAATGGGGCCGCCGCCCAGGCGAGTGCGCCTGCCCCGCAGATCTCCCTCCACTCTCCCCAGGCGAGGCAGGCCGTCAGCTTCGATGTGTCCCCTCCCTTGCGCTCTATACCCGCCGCCCCTGCTATTCCATCTGCTAAACAGGAAGGGGAGCGCGAGAACTGGCTGAAACCCCGAAGCGCGGTGCCCAACTACGTTACCACCGATCCCGTGGTGCAGCACTCCTTTGGCGCAGCTACTATGCCCGCGCCTATCCTGACCTTCAAAGGCTATACTCAGCAGGATAATGCCTCTACTGGACCCTTGATAATCTGGCCCCCCGACACCGAGGGAGACGTGGGCATCAACCACTACTTCCAGTGGAACAATATCGGCTTCAAGATTTTTGACAAGAGTGGCAACCTGATCTACGGACCTGTGCCCGGCAATACCCTCTTTACAGGCATGACCGGGCCTGGCGGGGCCGCATGCGAAGGCACCAACAGCGGCGACCCCATCGTGCTCTTCGATACTATGGCTAACCGCTGGCTGGCCAGCCAGTTCACCACGGCCAGCGTCCCCTCCGGCCCTACCTATGAGTGCATAGCCATATCTACTACCGATGACCCGACAGGTCCTTACTATCGCTATGCCTTCCTGGCCAGCCCCGCCGCTACTCCTACCTATTTCGAGGACTACCCCCACTTCGGGGTGTGGCCCGATGCCTACTACATGACCACCAATGAGTTCAACCCCTCGCAGAACGTTGCCGACTTCGTTGGAGCGGGTAACTTCGCGTTTGAGAGAGCCGCGATGCTGGCGGGGAATCCTGCCGCCCGCATGGTCTACTTCCACCTTGCGGCACCGTATGGAGGTTTGCTTCCCTCGGATCTGGACGGTCCAACTGCCCCACCGGCCGGCAGCCCTAACTACTTCATCACTGTAGAAGACAACGTTGGAAGCCCTGCGGTGGACCAGCTTTCTATGTTCAAGTTCCACGTGGACTGGACGAATACACTGAGCTCCACCTTCACCGGCCCTATAACTACCACTGTGGCGGCGTTCGATCCTGGCCTCTGCGACGCCGAGCGCGGGGCCTGCATCCCGCAGCCTGATACTACCCAGAAGCTGGAGTCTATCACCGACCGGCTGATGTACAGGCTGGCGTATCGCAACTTCGGCGACCACGAGTCGCTCGTGGTCAATCACACGGTGGATGCTAGCGGCAGCGGCCAGGCGGGTATACGCTGGTACGAACTGCGCAACCCCGCGACCACACTTACCGTTCACCAGCAGGGCACCTACGCCCCCGACGCGAACCACCGCTGGATGGGCAGCATCGCTATGGACGGCGACGGCAACATCGCCCTCGGCTACAGCGCGTCCAACGGCACGGACCTGTACCCAAGTATAAAGTACGCGGGCAGGCTGGCGGGTGACCCCCTGAATCTTTTGGCCCAGGGCGAAGCTACCCTCTATACCGGCCTTGGCTCGCAGACCGCCAACGCACGCTGGGGCGACTACAGCATGATGGGCATCGACCCGGTGGACGACTGCACCTTCTGGTACACTCAGGAATACTATGGGTCAACAGGCCAGTACTGGCAGACGCGCATCGGCAAGTTCAGGTTCCCCACATGCGGAGGCGGCACGATACCCACCGAGACACCGGTGCCCGCGCCTGACCCTTGCACGCTTCCCGGCGTTACAGTGCTGACCGACCCAACGGGTGATTCGGCAGACGTTACGGGCGTCGTTGACACCGAGGGTATGGAGAAGTACGACATCGAGTCGATATCTGTAGCCGAACCTTATACGGGCACGGGACCGAACTACCTGGTGTTCAGCATGAAGGTGGCAAGCTTCGCCGGACAAGAGAACGATCCCAAATCCAGCCCCAACACAGCGTGGCGTATCTTCTTCACAAGCCCGGTGTCAGGTACCCTCCGCTTCGTTGACATGCGCACGGACAACAGTGGGAATGTGACTTACAAATACGGGACCACGGTGGGCACCACTAACACGACAAACGGCGACGCCGACGCGGGCGTGTACGGTTTTGACGGCACCGTCCGCATTACCATTGCCACTTCCAAGCTGGGCAATATCGCCCCCGGCCAGACGCTCTCCGCGATTCACGGCAGGGTGACGATTTCGATCCCGACCGGCACGTTCTCGCCTGACAGCGCCAACTACCCCGAACCCGACAGGAGCGTCGCGTACACGCTCGTTGGCAACGCTTTCTGCCAGGTGGTCGTAGGAGACACTGCTACCCCCACCGGCACGGCAACATCCACCGGCACCGCTACTGCCTTGCCCAGCAATACGACGGCACCTACCGGCACCGCTACCACGGCCCCCAGCAACACGACGGCGCCTACCGGCACTGCCACCACCGCGCCCAGCAGCACCAGCACCACGGCGGCCACCGCCACACGCACCTCTACCTCCGCGCCGGGTATTACCTCCACCGCCACCCGCACGCCTACGGGCGTTAGCACGGTAGCTGCCAGCAGCACGCCCAACGCCACGTCTACTGCCTGCCCGATCCAGTTTGCCGACGTGCCAGCCACGGGCGAAGGCTCCACCTTCTACCCCTACGTGCGCTGCCTCGCCTGCCGGGGCATCGTGAGCGGGTACCCGTGTGGCGGGCCGGGGGAGGGCTGCAACGGCAATGCCGACCCCTACTACAGGCCGAGTGCGAACGTCACGCGAGGGCAACTGTCCAAGATCGTCGCCAACTCGGCAGGCCTGGACGACCCCATAGCGGAGGGACAGCAGCAGTTCGCGGACGTGGAGCCTGGTGACCCCTTCTACCCGTACGTGGAGCGGCTTGCCCAGACCGGGGCTATAGCCGGTTACCCGTGTAGCGGCCAGGGAGAGGGGTGCGACGAGCAGAACCGGCCCTACTTCCGCCCCGGCAACTTCGCGACCAGGGGCCAGATCTCCAAGATCGTGGCGATAGCCGCGGGCTTCGAGGAGGACGTGCCGCAGGACCGGCAGACGTTCACCGACGTACCGGCGGACAGCCCGTTCTGGGTGTACATAGAGCGTCTGGCGGGTAGAAGCGTGATCTCCGGATACGGGGAAGCTGAGAAGTGCCCCACGGGCACGCCCTGCTTCCTCTACAACGACTACACCACACGCGGGCAGATGGCGAAGATAGCCGCTAACGCCTTCTTCCCCGACTGCGACACCCCTGCGAGGCGATAGCGGGCTACGGGTACCGCTCGGAGCGGAATAGCGGAGGGAAAGGCAGCAGGAGTATCGCCTTGATACTCCTGCTGCTTCATCTCGATTGTAACGGGACGTCTACCAGTGCTTACGCCTGTTGTACTCTCTATTTTGATATTCGGGGCCTTTGCCCTGGCCTTTGACGGTGTCTGGTCCGTTGTTGCGTTGCGCACTCGGTCCCGATATGGCAGCCTGGCCTGGGTGAGCTTTCTCATCTACTTTGCGGCAGGCTTCGTGGCCGGTTCGGGGGCGCACGGGCTGCCGAACGGGCTGACGGCCGGGATGCTTGTTGGGGCGGCGGTTTCGGCTATAGACTGCACGCTGGGTTGGTGGTTATCGGCAGCAGTAGGCCCGGGCCGGCCGGACCCTGCGCAGCCCTTCGCCAAGCTCATCCTCGTGGCGGTGGTGGTAGTTATTTATGGGGCTCTGGCTGCGGCGTTTGGTGGTATGCTGTCGGAATGGCTATAGCGGACCTGGGGACATATTTGGTTTTGAGGACGGTTGAACCGGGTCGCCGCGCTTACTTGTCCAGGGTCCGGATTACCTTCAAATCGTGGACTTCGACATATCTACCCAGGTGCCAGGCCATAGAGCTTGTGCTACCGTCGTTGGGCTGCCGTCCAGTCCGCTTTATATCTCTCGGGTAGCCGCGTCCATCATCGAAGTTTATCATGTAGTCCAGTGGCAACCTCATGTAGTCAAACGGCCCCTCGTTGATAGTCTTACGAGCCTCTTCAAACAGATTGTCTATGGTCAAGAACCTCAGGCAATCCAGTGGTGCCTGCGCCTCTAGTGGGATGTCAGGCCGCATATTCTCCACGATGGCTACTTTGTCGCCCTCTACGTGCAGCTTCCACTTCCCACATGAGTTGAAAGGCCCCAACCAGCAGTTCTGGACCGAATAGCTCACCACCATCTCGTATTCCTCGACTCTCTGGGACCGCCATTTTCTCAGGGCGGCCTCATAGTCGCTCCTCGACACGTTCACGGTGCCGTGGTCCGGCGGCCGCGATAAGACGGCCCAGAGGGAAAGGCCGGCCACCAACGCACCGGCTAGCATAAGTATCCACCGCGTATTAGACAATCGTGAGGAGGCTTGCATGCCCCCACTCTAGCGTAGGGCAGCCCGGTTGTCTATAGCCCATTGTTGGGGCACAGGCTAGACACTTTGTCAGGTGCGTATTTTGGTCCTGACGCCAGATGAAGTCTGCACTGCCCTATGCGGGGAACTAAACATCTTCACTACGCATATTAAGGACAGTCTTGTGCGCACAGGACGGCGGTTGTGAATCCTTATCGTGCATAGGGAGGGTGGGCCATGTCCAAGTTCAGGCGCAAGGCATTTTACCTCGGTGTTACCTCCATTCTGCTGGCGGCTCTGCTAGCGGGCGCACCCGGCTTGCGGCCCTCGGCGGCTCAGACCCTGCCCGGCAGCGCCAGCCGCACGTTCCCCGAAACGGGCAAGACCGTGCGCGGCATCTTCCTCGACTACTGGGACAAGCATGGCGGGCTCCCACAGCAGGGCTACCCTATCTCCGAGCTTATGACCGAGGTGTCGGACCTGAACGGTAAGGCTTACACGGTGCAGTACTTCGAGCGGGCCGTGTTCGAGCACCACCCTGAGAACCAGCCACCTTATGACGTGCTCCTTTCGCAACTCGGCACCTTCCAGTACAAGCAGAAATACCCGGCAGGCGCGCCCCCCCAGCAGCCGGACAACTCGCCCGGCTCGCAGCTTTTCCCGGAGACCGGCAAGCGCGTGGGCGGCAAGTTCCTCGCGTACTGGCGCGCACACGGCGGCCTGCCCCAGCAAGGCTTCCCCATCTCGGAACCCTTCACCGAGAAGTCGGACTTGGACGGCAAGACCTACACGGTGCAGTACTTCGAGCGGGCCGTGTTCGAGGCGCACCCTGAAAACCAGCCTCCGTACGACGTGCTGCTATCCCAACTGGGCACCTTCCAGTACCGGGCCAAATACGCGAGTGGTGGCAGCGCTACTCCCGCGCCTTCCCCGCAGGCGAGCCGGCCCATCGAGGGCCTGTTCGACGTGGGTGGGCACAAGCTGTATATCAGTTGTGAGGGAGAGGGCAGCCCTACCGTGCTCATGGAAGCGGGACTGGGCACGGCCTCCTCAACGTGGTCGCTCCTGCTGCCGGATTTGCGCAAGCTGACGCGGGTGTGCGTGTACGACCGGGCGAACGTGGGTCGGAGCGAGCGCGGGCCGTCGCCCCGCACCAGCGAGCAGGCGGTGAAGGAGCTACGCGCGCTACTGGCAAGCGCCAAAGTGGCGGGGCCGTACGTGCTGGTCGCGCACTCGCACGGCGGCCTCCACGCGCAACTGTTCGCCAGCAAGTACGGGTCCGAAGTGGCGGGCCTGGTCCTGGTAGACGTGACCACCTACGACATCGACGAGCGTTACGAAGCGGTTATCACGGCGGAGCAGGCCCAGCAACGCCGCGAACTGATCGCACAGAACCGGGAAGGCGTGACCTACGATGCGGTACGCGCCAGCTACGCCCAGGTGCGCGACGCAGGGCCTCTGCCTGAGGTGCCTCTGCTCGTCCTGACGCACGGCCGCACATTAGAGTACCCACCGGGCTGGCCGGTGGCAGCGGTGGAGCGTGCCTGGCGCGAAGCCCAGGAGGGCCTGGCGAAACGCTCTCCCAAAGGCAGGCTGATAGTCGCCCCGAACAGCGGCCACTTCATCCACCAGGACGAACCCCAACTGGTAATCGCCTCCATCCGCGAAGTTGTCGAAGCCGCGCGTTAGTTCCGGCAGAAGATCTAAACGCCAAGACGCCAAGACGCCAAGGACCACGCCAAGTTAGTCTGGTTTGGGGAGTACAAAGAGGACCAGGGTACGTTAGCATGTACCCTGGTCCTTTTTGCTAGAATAACAATAGTTCTCTTGGCGTGGTCCTTGGCGTCTTGGCGTCTTGGCGTTTAGTTCTCTCCATTGCCTCCCCCTACTGCCGGTGCTATAATAGTCCTGGCGGGGCGTTTTCTTATGCTCTGTCCGGGTGTTTTTGTGCGTGAATGGTACCAGCGGAGCGGGGTTTGGAGATACTGGTCACGGGCGGTACGGGGTTCCTGGGGCGGCACCTGGCGAGGGGGTTGCTAGAGCGGGGGCATGGCGTGCGCCTGATGGGACGCAACTTCACGGGCTCGTCAGCCCTCACCCGTTCGGGGGCCGTGCCCGTAGAGGCCGACTTGCGGGACCGTGAGGCTGTAATCGCCGCATGCCGTGGGGTGGAGGCTGTGTTCCACGTTGGGGCGCTGTCGGCACCGTGGGGTCCGGCTCGCGACTTCCACGACATCAACGTGGGAGGTACGGCTTCGGTGCTCGCGGGCTGCCGGGAGCACCGGGTCCGGCGGGTGGTCTACGTGTCGTCGCCCAGCGTGGTGTTCGACGGGCGCGACCACGTCAAATTGCGGGAGGACGCCCCTTACCCCCGCCGTTTCGCCTCCGTCTACTCACTCACCAAGAAGCTGGGCGAAGACCTGGTGAACGGCGCGAGCCGGGCCGGGCACCTGGAAACCGTCATCCTGCGGCCCAAGGCCATGTTCGGGCCTGGCGACCAATCGCTGCTGCCCAGGCTGGTGGAGGTAGCCCGCCGCAAGCGCCTGCCCCAGATAGGGGATGGCCGCAACCTGGTGGACCTCACCTACGTCGAGAACGTGGTGCAAGCCCTCGTGCTGGCCCTCGACAGCCCCGCCGCGCCCGGCAAAACCTACACCATCACCAACGGCGAGCACGTACCCCTCTGGCCCACGGTGCGCCTGGTGCTCCGCCGCACCGGCCTCCCCGACGACCTGCGGCCCCTCCCTCTACCCCTCGCGCTGGTTATCGCCCGCTTGATGGAGATTGGCGGCACGGTGCGGGGCAAGGAACCTCTGCTCACCACCTACACGGTCGGCATCCTCGCCCGCACGCAGACCTACGACATAAGCGCGGCCCGGCGCGACCTGGGTTACAACCCCTCCGTCTCGGTGGCCGAGGGCATAGAGCGCACGCTTGGCGACTTCGAGCAGAAGAAGGCGGCATAATCCTGTGAGGCTGATAGCGTCCATCCACGGGCATCCTACCTACTCCAGGGCTATGATCTATGCGATGGATGGCGGGGTCTATTTCTTCCTGTATGAAAGCCCGGAAGACGGGTATTGCAATGCCGACTCCTGGTTCGAGGCATTAGACGACGCGCTGGATGCCGGCCTCGAGTTTGGCATAGCGCGCGCCGAGTGGCAGCAGATAGCCGACCCTCCACCCGGCGCGCAGCATGACTGGATTGCACCGACGAAGATGGTGAGCACCGCCCAGGGCACCGTAACCTTCAGCCCCCTTAATGCGGAGGAGGTATCCCGGTGAGCGCTCTAATTGCCTCCAAAGCAGCCCTGCCAGCCTCCGAAGATAGTTCGCCGCTGCTACGTTACCACGTGCTCGATACCGGCTACTGCCTTGCCTCGGAGCACCACATTATGAGGGGCGGGGCGTGGCGCAAGGTGAAATGCCACTCTATTGTAGGGCTGTTGCGGCACCCGGAACGGGGCTGGTTCCTGTGGGACGCCGGTTACGCCCCGCGCATGCTCGCGGCCACCCACCGTCTGCCTTACCGCCTCTACAGGCTCGCCACACCACTGCGCATCGCGGCTGAGCTGGCGGTCGCCGCCCAACTGCCACGCTTCGGCCTCACCACGTCCGATATCGGCACGGTGGTGCTATCCCATTTCCACGCGGACCACGTCGGCGGGCTGCGCGATTTCCCTGGCGCCCGCCTGATCGCCACCAGGGCTGCCTATGACGAGGTCCGGTCCAGGCGCGGGGTGAGCGCGCTACGCCGGGCCTTCATCCCCTCCCTGCTGCCGCCCGACTTCGAGCGCAGGGCAACGCTCATCTCCGGCTTTGACGGCCCAGATCTGCCAGGACTTGGCCCCACGCACGACCTGTTTGGCGACGGTTCCGCGCGGCTGGTGCGGCTGCCGGGGCACGCGAGGGGGCAGGTGGGCATGCTGGCTAACACGGAACAGGGGCCGGTGCTGTTCGCCGCCGACGGTTGCTGGCTTACCCGCCAGGTGCGCGAGCGTAGGCCGCCACACCCCATCACCAACCTGATTGTGGACGACTCCCAGGCGGTGCGCTCGACCATAGAGGGGTTGCACGCCTTCATGCAGGCGCGTCCCGAGGTGTCTATTGTGCCAAGCCACTGCCCCGAGGCGTTCGAGCGGGAGGTGGGGCGGTGAGCAGAGCGATGCAGGCCCTTACCCTGCCGCTGATAGTGGCGCATTTCGCGTGGGCGCGGTGGCGCTGGCGGTACCTGCGCGGGGCCAGGCTTCGCCGCTGGCAGGACCGAAGGGCGCGGCAGGTGGTGACTTACGCGCAGCAGCGCTCGCCTTTCTACCGCTGGCACTGGGCAGGGCACAACACCCTGGGCTGGCGCACCCTGCCCACGGTGAACAAGCGGCTCATGATGGATAACTTCGGCCGGTTCAACACGCGCGGCGTCGGCAAGGACGAGGCGATGTCGGTGGCCTTGCGGGCCGAAACCACGCGCGATTTCAGCCCCACGGTGCGCGGGCTGACGGTGGGGCTGTCGTCAGGCACGTCGGGGCACAGGGGCATATTCCTGGCGAACGGGCTGGAGCAGGCGGCCTGGGCGGGCACCGTGCTGGCGCGGACGCTGCACAGGCTCGGGCCGCGGCGGTTGCGAGTCGCCTTCTTCCTGCGCTCCAATAGCAACTTATACGAGAAGGTGGGTGGGTTGCTGGTGCAGTTTCGCTTCTTCGACCTGATGCTGCCACTGGACGAGGCAGTAAGCGCGCTCAACGACTACGACCCGCATATAATCGTCGGCCCGCCGTCCCTGCTCGGCCTGCTGGCGGGGGAGCACGGGGCGCGGAGGCTGCGCATCGACCCTGAGCGGCTGGTGTCGGTGGCCGAGGTGCTTGAGCCGCAGGACCGGGACTACATCGAGTCGGTCTTCCGAGCGCCGGTGCACCAGATTTACCAGTGTACCGAGGGCCTTATCGCGGTAAGTTGCGAGCGAGGGTCGCTGCACGTCCAGGAGGACATAGTGGCGCTGCAACTGGAGCCTCTGCCAGGCGACGGCGAGCGGGCCACTCCCATAGTCACCGACCTGTGGCGCAAAACGCAGCCGATTATACGCTACCGCCTCAACGACGTGCTGAAGATGCAGGGCGAGCGGTGCCCCTGCGGCTCCCCCTACAGGGTGATACAGTCCATCGAAGGGCGTTGCGACGACATTTGCCACTTCCTGACCGAGGCCAGCACGCGCCCCTTCTTCCCCGACACGATACGCCGCATGGTCCTCCTCGCAAGCTCCGAAATCACCGGCTACCTGGCATTGCAGGAGCGTCCCGGCCACCTGCGAATTCACCTTGAGATACCCCCCGCCTCCTGCTTCGACAAAGTAGCCAACGACGTGCGCGAGAGCGTCAACGCCACGGTAGCCCAATACAACTGCTTGCCCGCCGAGGTGGAAATACAGCATGGACTGCCCCTGACAAGCCCCGGCGCCAAACGCCGCCGCGTCGTAAACCTCCAAACAACCCAGCGCCCCAGCGAGCAACCCAGTGCCCGGAACTAACCACAAAACCGCAATTCGCGATCTCAAATCCCGAATCGCGATCATCGCTCTTGGTTCGAGGGGCGATGTCCAGCCTTTCGTGGCGTTGGGGCTTGGCTTGCGGGCCGCTGGGCACCATGTGCGGATTGCCGCCGCTGCCGACTATGGCCCGCTGGCGGAGGCATACGGGTTGGAGTTCGCACCCCTGGCGGGTAGTATCCGTGAGTTGATGGACCGGGAGTTGGTCTATGGGATCCTCGATGCGCCCGGCAACCCATTGCGGTTCGGCAAGCGCATGCTCGACGCGGTGCGGCCTATCGTCAGCCGTCTGGTCGCGGATTGTCACAAGGTGTGCGCGGGGGCCGACATGCTGATAGTCTCGACGCTGGGCGTGTACGTGGGGTACGACGTCGCGCGCGAATTGGGCATACCGTTCTATGCCGCGCACATGCACCCCTACGGCAGCACCCGCGCCTACCCGCAGGTCTTCTTCCCCAGCTTGCCCGGCTGGGTGCCACTGCGTGGCCTCTACAACCGTCTCACGCATGGGCTGGCCGAGGCGGGCTTCTGGTTCCTCCTATCGGCAGCCCTGGACGCCGCGCGGCAGGAGGTGTTGGCCCTACCTCGCACGCCCCGGACCGCGATGCTGCGCAGGGTGGGTCAGACCACCGACCCGACGCTGCTAGCCTACAGCCCGCACGTCGCCCCTCGCCCTCGCGACTGGGGAGCGCACGCGCACGTGACCGGCTACTGGTTCCTCGACCGCCCGGCTGGTTGGCAGCCGCTCGCGCCCCTATCCGACTTCCTGGCTTCGGGGCCGCCTCCCGTTTACCTCAGTTTCGGCAGCAACCTGGCGGGGCGCGACCCCGACCGGGTCACGCGGTTGCTGGTTGAGGCGTTGAAGCAGGCGGGCGTGCGCGGCATATTATCGAGCGGCTGGGGCGACCTGGGCAACATCGACCTGCCGGATACTGTGATGTGCATAGAGCAGGTGCCGCACAATTGGCTTTTCCCACGCATGTCGGCGGTCGTGCACCACGGGGGCGCGGGTACCACGGCGGCGGCCTTGCGGGCGGGCGTGCCCTCGGTGGTCGTACCGTTCTTCGGCGACCAACGCTTCTGGGCCGAGCGTCTACACGCTCTCGGGGCCGCTCCCGCGCCTCTACTCAGGCCGCACCTCACCGCGGAGCGGCTTGCGAGGGCGATTCGGACGGCGGTCTGCAACCCGGCCATGAAGCAGCGGGCCGCCTGGTTGGGCGAACGTCTAAACAATGAGCACGGGGTGGCGAGGGCGATTGCGGCACTCCAGTTGGACAGGTGTGGATATGATGTGGCATGACGAGTAGCACCCATCTTAACAATCCTAATCTTTGCACGTACTTTGCGTCTGTCGTACCTTCGGCTGCGCTCAGGGCATGCTTTGCCTTTTTGTCTCTCTACTCGTCACTCGCAATAGGGGGTGGTTGATATGCTTCCAGTGAAGATAGCGGGCCTCGGCTGGTACTTGCCGGAGCGGCGGGTGTCTAATGCTGAGCTTGAGGAGCGGCTGCGAATCCGCGCGGGCTGGATAGAGCAGGTAACTGGGGTGAGAGAGAGGCGGTATGCCACTGACGAGACTTCAGTGAGCATGGGCGCGGCCGCGTGCCGCATGTCGCTCGCGAGTGCGGGTCTCGACGTGGACGACGTTGACGCCATAATCGGGGCGTCGGCCGCGCCGCAGCAGATGATACCGTGCACGGCGGCGCTCATGCAGCGCGAGCTTGGGGCACCCGACGGCGGTAGCGCCTGCTTCGATGTCAATGCCACTTGTCTCGGGTTCCTGGTAGCCTTACAGACCGCCTCCCACCTGGTCGCCTCGGGCGTGTACCGCAACGTGCTCATCTTCAGCAGCGAAATCGGCTCGCGCTCGCTCAACCCGAAGGAGCGGGAGAGCGCGGTGCTGTTCGGGGATGCCGCCGCTGCTGCCGTGCTCACTAGGAGCGGCGTGGGAGAGAGCAGCGCGGTGTGGCATTCGCAGTTCACCACCTACAGCAGCGGGGCCGACCTCACCGAGATCAGGGGCGGCGGCAACCTCCACCACCCCAACGACCCCCTCACCACCCCTGAGATGAACATGTTCCACATGCGCGGCCCGGCGGTCTTCAAGCTGGGGCTGCGGGTGATCGGCCCCTTTGTTGATAAGTTCTTCGCGGGCATAGAGCTCGACCGGCGCGAGATAGACGCCGTGGTGCCCCACCAGGCCAGCCGCCACGCCATAGAACTGCTCACCGCGCACCTGGGCTTCGAGAAGCGGCAGGTCGTGTCGAACCTGGCCGAGCGGGGCAACTGCATCGCGGCCTCGATACCCCTGGCGCTGGCCGAGTCGGTGCACGCTGGCCGTATCACTCGTGGCGACCGCGTGTTGCTCATCGGCAGCGGCGCCGGGCTGACCCTGGGCGCGGTGGCTCTTACCTTCTGATGGCTGTAGCTGGCAGGGGCGGGCGCAAGGTAGCCCTGGTGACGGGAGGCGGCAGCGGCATAGGCCGGGGCATAGCGCTGGCGCTGGGCAGGCGGGGTGTCGACGTGGCGCTCGCGGGCCGTCGCCTCGACCTGTTGGAGGCCGTAGCCGCCGAAGTGTCGTCGCTGGGTGCGCGTGCGGTGCCTCTCCAGGTCGATCTCGCAGATGAGGCAGCGCGGGGGGAACTTGTCGATCGCGTACTGCGCGAGCTTGGGCGGCTCGATACTCTGGCGAACAACGCGGCTGTCATGGCGAGGGGCGCGCTGCTTTCAAGGTCGGCCGGGGAGGTAAGAGCGGCTGTGGCGACCAACCTGCTCGCGCCTATCGAGCTGACCAGGCACGCGTTGCCGGAGTTGGCCCGCCGCAAGGGTGTTGTGGTGCTGGTCGCCAGTACGGTGAGCCAGGTGCCGCTGCCGTATGCCAGTCTCTACTCGGCCACGAAGGCGGGGGTATGGGCGTTCGGGGAGGCGTTGCGCTTCGAGTTGCAGCCGCTGGGCGTGCGCCTCATGCTCGTTTACCCGCCCGGCACCGACACGGCCATGGTGCGCGGCCTGGCAGATGCGGCGGGCGTGAGAGGCTACCCCCTCGCCAGCGCGGAAAGAGTGGGCGAACGTATCGTCAGGTCGATGGCGAGGGGCAGGGAGGAGGTACACATGGGCGTGGAGGACCGCCTGCTGATGCTGATATACCGCATCTCGCCCCGGTTGGTCCGCGCCCTCTACCGCAGCCAGCGCGCCCGGTTCGAGCGCATGATGGGCGGCCAGTGACCGGGTGTGTGCTCGCGAGGGACTTGTATTGGGCGGCACTTCCCTGCGGCTTACAACCCCCTGTGGGCGTGCCAATATCGCCGGTCCATATTTTGCGGCCAAGAGGCCCCCTGTCATCCTGAGCGTAGCGAAGGATCTCAAGAAGCCGGCAAAGGGATGCTGTTGAACACAGGGGCAATGGCGCTGTAGGTCGGGCACCGGAGCAGGTGTAACATCTTAGATCCTTCGCTACGCTCAGGATGACAGGGCCACCTATGGCTGCGGTGGGCCCTACATCCCGCAAGCGCACTTAAGGTACACTGGGAAGCGCACTGAGACCGCATTTACTTACTATCTACCATGCCCCAGAACCCCTTGCGACAATACAAGCACTTCCTCGCCGCTCACCCATTCCGCTACGTAGACGTGGGCGGCACGCGCTGGCCCTACATCGTTGGCGGACACGGCCAGCGTGCCCTGGTGCTGTTGCCCGGTGCCCCCGGACGTGCCGAGGCATCATTTGAGTACGTGCTGGCGTTCGAGCGCGAGTACACGGTGATCTCCGTTGGCTACCCAGCGGAGGTCGTCACGGTGGAGGAGTGCTTGCGCGGCCTGGCGAGCGTAATGGACGCGGAGGGTTTGCGGCGGGCGCACGTGGTCGGCGGCTCCTACAGCGGGCTGCTGGCGCAGCGGTTCGTGCGGCAGTATCCCGGCAGAGTAGACCGGCTGGTGCTGTCCGATACGGGGGTGCCGAGGCCGGAGCGCGCGCGTAAGTACCGGCGCTACGTCCGGCTGCTACGCGTACTGCCCATGCCCGTGGTGAGGGCGTTCTGGCGCGTGGGCGCGTACCTCTACCTGCGTGACATGGCCCCGGCGAGCCGCCCATTCTGGCGGGCGTACTTCGCTCAACTGAGGAGGTCGATTACCCGCCACGAGTGCATCAGCCGCCTGCAAGTGTGGGTCGATTTCGACAGCACCAGCCGCTTCTCCCCCGCCGACCTTGCGAACTGGCCCGGCGAGGTGCTCATCCTGGAGGCCGAGCGCGACACCACCTTCCCCGCCTGGGAGCGGCAGGCCCTGCGGAGGCTCTATCCCACCGCCCGGGTGCGCGTCTTCATGGGTGGCGGGCACGCGGCCTCCCTCGACAGGCGGGACGAGTACATAGCGGCCATCCGCGCCTTCCTCGCCTCCCGCCCTGTTCAGCGTGAGGTCGCGTCGTGAGCCGTGCCGCCGACAAGCTCGCACCAGGGCTACTCGTTGCTTTCGCCATCGACCGCGCCCTCAAGCTTGCTGCCGTGGTCCATTTCTTCCGGCGCAAGCCTCCTCTCCCCCCGTCACCCTGGCCCACCGTGACGCTGATACAGCCTGTATCGCGTGGTGCCAGCGACCTGCGGGCCGCCCTTCTGTCGCGTGCCAACCTGGAATACCCCGCGGAGGTGCAACACCTGTTCGTGTGCGACGAGGCCGACACGGAGTCGCAGGCTGCGTGCGGCGCGTTGTTGGAGGGATTCTGCGGCATGTGCGGGCAGGTGGTGGTTGTGCCTGCGGGGGCGTCTCCTATGTCGTTCAAGACGGTCAAGTTGCAGGTGGGTATGGAGCATGCAACGGGCGATGTCGTGTGCTGTGTGGACGATGACATAATTTTGCGGCCCGACGCGCTGACCACCTTGGTGCCCTACTTGTACGAGCCGGACGCGGGGGCCGTGTTCGGTCTGGCCTGCTACACAAGCTGGCGCAACCTGCCCACGAGCCTGATGAGCGCCTTTGTCAACGCCAACGCCCTGCTCAGCTACGTGCCGCTAACCTACCTGGCCGAGCCTTTCACCATCACCGGGCATTGCTACGCCCTGCGCCGCGAAGTGCTCGAATCGGTGGACGAGTTTCGGGGTATGGAGCACCATTTTGGCGACGACCACGAGCTTGCCTGGCGCTTGCGGGCGAAGGGCCTGCGCTCGGTGCAGACCCCCCTTGTCTACGACGTGGTGAACCACTTCGACACGCTGGGCCAGTACGCCGCGCAGATGAAGCGCTGGTTCGTTTTCCCGCGCCAGATGCTCCTGCCCGCCATGACGCGCCGCGAGCAGGCGGTGAGCTTCCTGGGCAGCATGGGCAACCTTGTGCCGGGCCTGCTCATGTTGCTGGCGCTGGCGACTCGCAGGCCGGCCGCCGGGCGCGCGCTTGGCTGGAGCCTGGGGCTGTCCGCCGCGATCTATGCGTGGTGCGAGGCTCTGTACCTCAAGAGGCGCACGCCGCTGAAGGGGTGGCCTATGCTCATGGCCGCCACTTTGTTCGCCCCGTTCCAGGTGGTGTGGGCGCTGCTATCGGACGACGTGATCGAGTGGCGCGGCAGGCGGGTGCGCGTGTTGAAGGGCGGGCAGTACGAGGAGGTGGAGGCTTGAGCAAGCTGCTGGGGATTGTGGGGCTGTTGATGCTGTTGGAGAAAGCCTGGAGGCACCTGCTGGTGGTGCGCTTCTTCCGCAGGCCGGTGCCCCAGGCGACCCGCGAGGTAGGACTGGTGAGCATCCTCCAGCCCATCCTGAGCGGCGACCCCACTATGCCCGCCTGCCTCGAACGCAGCCTTCGCCTGCGCAGCCGCTACCCGCTGGAGTTCGTCTGGCTGGTGGACGTGGACGACCCCCGCGCCCAACGCATCTGCATGGACCTTTGTCGTAAGTACCCCGACCGCGAGGTGAACGTGGTGGTCATGCCCCCGCCCGCCGAGCGGCAGAACCCCAAGACTGTCAAGCTCATCGCGGGCGCGCGGCTGGCGAACGGCGACGTGCTCTGCGTGCTGGACGACGACACGCAGCTACCGGACGGCGGCCTCGAACAGTGCCTGCCTTACCTCGACGCGCCGGGGGTGGGGCTGGCGTTCGGCCTGCCCTACTACCTCGATTTTTCCAACCTCTGGTCCTCCCTCGTCTCCTACTTTGTGGACAGCCACAGCCTGCTTACCTACATCCCCTACACCGCCCTGGCCGAGCCGTTCACCATCAACGGCATGTTCTACGCCGCGCGGCGCGACGTGCTGGAGTCGGTGGGGGGATTCGAGGGGCTTGAGAACATGCTGGCCGACGATTTCGCGGTGGCCCAACGCTTCAGGCGCAACGGCTACCGCCTGGCCCAGACCCCCCTCCTGCACGGCATCAACACGCGCGTCACCGGACCTCGACATTACCTCAACCTCATCCAGCGGTGGTTCATCTTCCCCCGCGAGTCGCTCATGAGGCACCTCAAGCCGCGAGAGCAGGCGGTGCTTTACGGGCTGGGGTTGGTGCCGTCGTTGTTCCCGCTGTCGCTGCTGGCCTACCTGCTGGCGCGGCCCTCGAAGGGGAAGGCATGCTACTCGTTGCTCTACTTCGGCTACAGCTACGCGGTGTTCGCCCACATCAACAGGAGCTACCTGGGAGGGGCGGCGGCCTGGGGCAAGTCGTGGCTGGTGCCCGTGATACAGGCCGTCTTTCCGCTGCAATTGCTGGCGGCTCTGCTTTCTCCGCAGCGCATCACCTGGCGAGGGCATGAAATGCAGGTGGAGCGAGGCGGTGGGTTCCGCTTCGTGCGCAGGCGTAGCACCCGAGAGCCAGCATCTCAACGCAAACGCCAAGACGCCAAGACGCCAAGGACCACGCCAAGTTAGATTAGGGTTTGGACAGTGCGAAAGGACCAGGGTACGCCATCTGCGCCCTGGTCCTCCTGCTTGGAACACCACCCTAATCTCTGCGTAACCTCTGCGCTCTCTGCGTCTCTGCGGTGAACCGTTCTTATTCCTCTTGGCGTGGTCCTTGGCGTCTTGGCGTTTACGTCCAATGTGGAGTTGTGGCTTGCCTCTTGCCATGTAATGCCGATTAGACTACAATAGCATGGGCCGCTCAAGCCCTGGGAGGCTGTTTTACGCCAACGGTCCCGCATGCCCCATCGTCCTCCCACCGGGTGTGACGGCTCAGCCTCCATGCACGATATGGAGTGGCGGCATGCTTGGTGCTGTAAGCACGTGAATATGCCCGATCTAGATACCAGGCCCCTTTCACGGGGGGCGACCACTGACAGTGCCCGGGCAGGCACGTAGGAGAGGAGGTGGTTGGCGCAGAAAATTGCACCCAGGTTGATTTGAGCGCATCGATTATTTAACACAGGAGGAAAGATACGCATGTTGCGCAAACGCTTCGCCACCCTGGCGATACTTGTCATAATGTCAATGGTGCTGGCGTCCTGCGGCGGCACCGCCGCCACCCCGGTCCCCGCCACCAACACGACGGGCACCCAAGCTGAGGCCACTAACACGACGGGCACTACTGCCGAAGCCACCAACACTACCGGCACAACAGCCGACGCCACTGAGACCACAGGCACAACAGCCGACGCCACTGAGACCACAGGTACGGGCGGCGGCGACCAGCCCTACGCGGGCACTACCGTCACCATCTTCGGTGTGGCCGCCGACGAGCAGGCCCGCCTCTTCCAGAAGGAGTTCGACGCCTTCCAGGAGCGCACCGGCATCAAGGTCGTCTACGAGGGCAACAAGGACTTCGAGACCCTCATCCTCGTGCGCGTGGAAGGCAATAACGCCCCCGACATCGCCCAGTTCGCACAGCCCGGCCTGCTTGCCGACTTCGTGCGCAAGGGCAACGTGGTCGACCTGAACACCTTCATGACCCGCGCGGACCTGGAGAAGCAGTACAACCCGACCTTCCTCGACCTGGCTACGGTCGATGGCAAGATGGCGGGTCTGTGGCACAACAACGACGTCAAGAGCCTAGTCTGGTACCCCAAGAAGGCATTTGACGCCAAGGGTTACAAGGTCCCCACCACCTGGGATGAAATGATCGCCCTGTCCGACCAGATCGTGAAGGACGGCAGCGCCCCCTGGTGCGTAGGCATCGAGTCGGCAGGCGCTACGGGTTGGGTAGGCACCGACTGGGTAGAGGACGTGATGCTCCGCACCACCACCCCCGAGAACTACGACAAGTGGGTGCGCGGCGAGCTTAAGTTCAACTCGCCCGAGGTCAAGGCCGCCTTCCAGCGCGTGGGCGACATCTGGTTCAAGGAAGGCTACGTGTACGGTGGCACCTCCACCATCCTCACGACCGCTTTCGGCGACTCGGTCAAGCCCCTGTTCGAAGCCGAGCCCCAGTGCTGGCTGCACCGCCAGGCTAGCTTCATCACCAACTTCTTCCCGGAGACGGCCAAGGTAGGCGAGGACATCGCTTACTTCTACCTGCCGCCCATCGACCCGGCGCAGGGCAAGCCCGTGCTCGGCTCCGGCTCCATCTCGGCCATGTTCAACGACAGGCCCGAGGTGCGCGAAGTGATGAAGTTCCTCTCGACCGGCGAGTCGATCAAGGCCGAAGTCGAGGCAGGCGTGGCCGTGGCTCCTCACAAGGACGCCGATCCCGCCTGGTACCCGACTGACACCGCCCGCGGCTTCGCGGAGATCCTCCAGGGCGCGACCACCTTCCGCTTCGACGGCTCCGACCTCATGCCGAGCGCGGTGGGTGCAGGCTCCTTCTGGACCGGCATCGTGGACTGGGTTGGCGCTGAAGGCGCTAACACGGACGAGGTCTTGCAGGAAATCGACGCAAGCTGGCCCGCCCAGTAAGCTACTCAGCCCTCAGGGGCCACACATACGGCGCAGGGGAGGGGTTTTTAGCCCCTCCCCTGTGCACATCATTCTCGCACTTCTAAGAGCGGCCACACTGGACCGTGACGGCTGCTTCTATCCGCAACAACCTCCGGGTATATAGAAGGAGCGTCTTTATGGCACGTACTGAAACGGTTGCCGAACTGCCTGGCTCGCCGCCCCCGGTGGGACGGACGCCCACGGAGCTTCTGGCCTGGGTCTTTCGCCTGCTCATCTCCCTGATTGTGCCTCTCGTGGCCTTTTTCGTCCTGTACCAGGGCTTCATATTTCTGCGGGATAGCAATGCCCCCAAGCTGGTTATCGCCCTCGTAGCCATAATCTGGGGCGTGGGCGGGGTGGCTCTCCTGTTTGTGCTCTCCAACTGGCTGGTGGAACGCCTGCCCGACGTGTGGAGGCTGCGCATCCAGCCTTACGTCTTCATCGGCCCCGGCATAATCATGCTGAGCTGGTTCCTCGCCGTGCCCGTGGTGCGGACCCTCTACCAGAGCTTCTTCGACCGCACCTCCACCAACTTCGTCGGCTTCGCCAACTACGCGTATGCCTTCACCTCGCCCAGCATGCTGGAGTCGTTTCGCAATAACGTGCTCTGGATGATAGTGGGCACGGGCCTCAGCGTGATGTTTGGCCTGCTCATCGCCGTGCTTGCCGACCGCTCCAGCTTCGAGTCGATAGCCAAGGCGCTCATCTTCCTGCCGATGGCGATCTCTTTCGTGGGCGCGGGCATCATCTGGAAGTTCGTGTACGCCCTCAGCCCCGGCAAGGAGCAAATCGGCCTGCTCAATGCTATCGTGACGGGACTGGGCGGCGAACCCCAGGGCTGGCTCGTCAAAGGCCCCTGGAACAACTTCTTCCTGATCATCATCATGGTGTGGCTGCAAACCGGCTTCGCGATGGTGCTCCTCTCGGCGGCCCTCAAAGGCGTGCCGGGCGAGCTGCTGGAAGCCGCGCGCATCGACGGCGCTAACGAGTTCCAGATTTTCTTCAGAGTGATCATACCGACCATCCAGGGCACAATCGTGACCGTTGCCACCACCATCCTTATCGCCACGCTCAAGATATTCGACATCGTGTTCGTGATGACCAACGGCAACTTCGGCACCGAAGTCATGGCGAGCCAGCAATATAAACAGATGTTCAGGTTCCAGGACTTCGGGCGTGGCTCCGCCGTGGCTATCATCCTGCTCATCGCGGTTGTCCCCGTGATGATCTACAACCTGCGCCAGTTCCGCGAAAGGAGGGCCTTCTAATGGGTGAGAAACAGCGAAGAGGCTTTGCCAAGGCCACCGTCAACACGATACTGGCTCTCCTGTGTATTCTCTGGTCGCTGCCCACGCTGGGCCTGCTGGTGTCCTCCTTCCGCCCTCGCGACGAGGTGCTTTCGACCGGCTGGTGGCAGACCAACCCGGCCTCGTTTACCACGCGCAATTACGAGCAGGTGCTGGCCGGCAAGGAGTTTGCCGACCCCAGCCTGCCCGGCGGCGTGGCGCGCGGCAACGATATGGGCGGCTCGTTCCTGAACAGCATGATCGTCACCGTGCCCGCCACGTTGATCCCCATCCTCATCGCCGCCTTCGCCGCGTACGGCTTCGCCTGGATGAACTTTCCGGGGCGCAAGCTGCTATTCACGCTGGTAGTGGCGCTGCTGGTGGTGCCGCTACAAATTGCCCTGATACCCCTCTTGAGGGACTACACGGGGCTAGGCTTGAACGGCACGTTTCTATCAGTCTGGCTGGCGCACACCGGCTTCGGGCTGCCGCTGGCTATCTACCTGCTGTTCAACTACATCAGCCAGTTGCCCCGCGACATCCTCGAATCGGCCTTCATCGACGGCGCTTCGCACTTCAGCATCTTCTTCCGGCTGATCTTGCCCCTCTCGACGCCCGCGCTGGCCTCGTTCGCCATCTTCCAGTTCCTGTGGGTGTGGAACGACCTGCTTGTGGCCCTCGTGTTCCTGGGGGGCAACGCCGACGTGGCGGTGCTCACGCAAAGGCTCACCGAGATGAGCGGCTCGCGAGGCCAGGACTGGCACCTGCTCACCGCCGGGGCCTTTATCACGATGGCAATCCCACTGCTGGTCTTCTTCAGCCTACAGCGCTACTTCGTGCGCGGCCTCCTGGCAGGCTCCGTCAAGGGTTGATTTTAGATTTTAGGTTTTGGATTTTGGATTGATGCTTACAGGAGCTGAGCCTTGTTATTATGAGACACCTCACACCTGGACCGAGGCTCTACGCTCAGCCTGACGCTTCCTTACCGCAAGCAATCCAAAATCCAAAACCTAAAATCCAAAATTCATCCTGGTGGCAGTCCGGTATCGTCTACCAGATATACCCGCGCAGCTTCATGGACTCGAACGGTGACGGGATAGGCGACCTGCCGGGTATTACGGAGAAGCTGGACTACCTGCGCTCGCTCAATATCGACGCCATCTGGATTTCCCCCTTCTACCCGTCGCCTATGGCCGATTTCGGGTACGACATCAGCGACTACACGGACGTGCACCCGATGTTCGGCACGCTCGCGGACGCCGACCGCCTGATTGCCGAGGCCCACAGCCGGGACATGCGGATCATACTCGATTTCGTGCCCAACCACAGCTCCGACCAGCACCCGTGGTTCGTGGAGTCGCGCTCCTCCAGG
>DASVQO010000086.1:0-6444 GCA_036389075.1 Chloroflexia bacterium
TTAATCGTGCACCCCACCGAGCAGGAGTTGCAGGTCGTCTCGGTCTTGCGCTGCCACCAGTGGTGCTCAACTGTCATCCTGCCGTTGTAGAGGCGGCTGGAGAGGGCACCCACCGGGCAAAGCTCCACGCACTGCCCGCACGACACGCACGGCGTCTCAAGGAGCGACTTGCCGAACGGGGCGTCTATCAGCGACTCGAGGCCGCGCTCCACGATTGCCAGGGCGGTAGCACCTATGACCTCGTCGCACTCGCGCACGCACCGCCCGCACATCACGCAGCGGTCGCGGTCTATGTCGATCGCGGGGGAGAGACGTTCGGCGGGGCGCACCACCTTGGGGCGGCGGGTGTCGTTACCGGTCACGCCGTACTCGTAGCCGTAGTCCTGCAAGCGGCAGTCGCCGTTCGCCTCGCAGATGGGGCAGTCCACCGGGTGGTCGGTGTCGAGGGCCTCCATGATCATGTTGCGCTGCTGCCAGATGCGCTCGTTGATCGTGCGCACCTCCATGCCGTCGGTGACGGGGGTGGAGCAGGAGGTCACGAGGTCGAAGCCCCTGCGCCCCGACACCTCCACCACGCACATGCGGCAAGCGCCATACGCCCGCAGGCCGGGTATGTAGCAGAAGTTGGGGATCTCCTGGCCGACGGTGCGGCAGGCGTCCCACACGTATGTGTTGGCGGGCACCTTCACCGGCACCCCGTCTATGATGACCGTTACTTCCTTGGCGTCTGCCATTAGCCGCTCCTCGAATCTAGCGTGATTTAGGTCAGCCAGTTATCTACATGCAAGCCTGTAATACGTCTGAAATGTGCTTCGTTATTGGTTATTATCACCAGATCGTGCACGAGAGCAGTAGCCGCGATAAGTATATCGGCATCACCTATCAAGGTCCCGCGCCTGTACAAGTCAGCATAAATATCCGCCGCCCGCATCACTATGGCCTCAGTCAAAGGTAGCACTTCATTCCTGGCACAAAACCGTTCAAACCTGGCTAACTGTGCGGTGCCGTCCTTTACCTTTAACCCACGTACGATTTCAAAGCGTGTGATGATAGAGATGAATAACTTGCCTTGCGATGTCCTGTACTCGCGTGCTTGCTTCGACACGTTGGCCTGGTTTCGCAAAAGCAAGGAAACCGTATCTGTGTCCAGCAAGACCTGTGAGTTGATCATGGTGACTCTCGCGGACTCCGCCAGTTGGACCGGTCGAGCATTATCTTCTCGATCTCAGCTATATCTTCCTCGGACATGCCCTCATAGAAGTTATCCAGCATTTCCAGCGGGTCGTCTTCCTGGTCGGCAGAGACTTCAAACAACATGCGCACGCGTTGACCTTCAGCCAACGGACCCTCAATTGGCGTTAGTGGCCGGAAGACCCCATCTTCATAAATTGCATCCACGGCATGCTTTGTAACCACTTTCCACCTCAGCATTCCGGCCCACCATCTTACCCCATGCAGTTTGTCAGAGGAAACCTAACTCAACCTTACCGCCTCACCGCCGCCCCCTGCGTGCTGGCCGGGGCCGACCCCGCGCCGTTGCCCTTGGTGTACTGGTTGCCGTAGGGGATGGCGCTTAGCTGTTGGCGGTAGCGCTCTCCGATGCGGGCAGGCAAGAACCGTTCCTCCACCGTGATGGCGTGGATGGGGCAGGTCCCCGTGCGGCAGTACTTCTGGTTGATGTGCTCCTCGAACTCCTCCAGGAAGTAGCGCAGGCCCCCCAACAGCGGGAGCGGTGCCGTCTGGCCGAGGCCGCACAGCGACATCTCCACCACGTGGTCGCTCCACTTCATCATGATCGGGATGTCCTCGGGCTTGCCGCCGCCCAAGGCGATGCGGTCCACCATGTGCAGCAGGTTCTTGGTGCCGATCCGGCACGGCACGCACTTGCCGCACGACTGGTAGCGGTTGAACCGGCCGAAGTAGCGGCTCATGTCCACGATGCAGGTGCGGTCGTCGTACACCACGTAGCCACCCGACCCCATCGTGCCGCCGTACTGGTCGAGCGAGTCGAAGTCCATGATCACGTCGAGGTACTGCTCGGGCATGCAGCCGCCGGAAGGCCCGCCGGTCTGTATCGCCTTGAAGGGGTGGCCGTCGAGCGTGCCCCCGCCGCACACCTCCACAAGCTCGCGCATGGTGCGGCCCAGCGGCAGCTCGTACACGCCAATCGTCTTGATAGAACCCATCAGCGTGAACAGCTTGGTGCCCTTGCTCTTCTCGGTGCCGATGCCGGAGAACCACTGCGGCCCGTTCACCACGATATGGGGCACGCAGCTGATCGTTTCGGTGTTGTTCACGACCGTGGGCAGGTTGAACAGGCCCGCCTCCACCGAGCGGGGCGGCTTGGTGCGGGGCATGGCGCGCTTGCCCTCGATGCCGAACATGAGGGCCGAAGCTTCGCCAGAGATGTACGCGCCGCCGCCCATCTGCACGTCCATGTGGCACGAGAAGCCCGACCCCATGATGTTGTCGCCCAGCAGCCCGGCGGCATAAGCCTGCTGCACGGCTATCTTGGTGCGGTGGATCGCCAGCGGGTACTCGTCGCCCACGTAGATGTAGGCCCAGGGGGTGCCCACCGCATAAGCCTGGAGGATAAGCCCCTCGACTATCTGGTGCGGGTCGCCTTCGTGCAGGGTGCGGTCCTTGAACACGTTAGGCTCACCCTCGTGCGAGTTGCAGATGACGTACTTGGGCGTCTTGCGCGCCTTGCGCCCGCCCGACCACTTGGTGCCCGTGGGGAAGCCCGCCCCTCCCCGCCCCCGCAGGCCCGAGTCCGAGATCATCTGGATCAAATCGTCGGGGCTGATGCCCGATAGCGCCCGCTTGAGCGCCTCGTAGCCGCCACGAGCAATGTAGTCGTCAATAGACTCCGGGTCGATGTAGCCCAGGTTGCGGCCCACCATGCGCTGCTGGAGCTTCCAGAAATCAAGCTCCTTGGCGACCGGGATGCCGCGCACGCCTAGCTCCGCCCCGTCCCACTCCTCGGTGCCGTAGATGCACACCGCCAAATCGGGGCGCAGGTCGTTCAATTCGAGCACGCTGTGGAGCAGATCGGCCACTTTGTCGGCTGTGATGTGGGCGTAGGAGATGCGGGGCATACCGGGCAGTATGATGTCCACCTGCGGCTCCAGGTAGTGCGTGCCCATAGGTCCCGCCCGGCGCACGATGGCCCTCACCTCGTTCTCGGATAGCCACTGGCGTATCTCCTCGAACGTGGCGATCACCCCGTGAGCGACCGAGGACGACCCCCACGGCACGATTATCACCGGCACCTCGGCCTGCGTCATCGTGGCCTGCCACCGTCGCCTCGCCGCCTGCTGCCGGGCCTCGAACTGCTCCTTAGTGACCTGCGTGCGCTGCCTGACGTCTATAGGGTAGTAGTGTGCTACTTCGCTCATATCTGCTCCGTGTGGGACGGTGGGAGAGTTGTTAGTTGTTAGTGCTGAGGATCTGGTGTCTAGCGTCTATCGTCTAGCTCTGACTTGCCGAACCGCTGCCGCTTGGCCCACCCGTGCCCGGCGTGGGTGGCATGTTCTGTATGGCTTCCTCTACGCCCGGCAGGGGCGAGGTGTTGGAGGCGGCGCTTCCTACGCCTGCGGGCATGAACTGTGCCACCTCGTAGCCCGCGTACAACTCGTCGGCAGTGGGCCCGAAGCCGTGATTGTCATCGTAATGCGGCAGGTGGCGGCCCGTGAGGTTGTCCCCCACCGGCGTCTCGTCGCCCGCCTCGTACCACTGGGTTATGATGGCGTCCATCTTCTCCGGTGTCACAAAGGTATAGAAGGTGCCCTCGATGTCCACGAGGGGTCCGAGGTCGCACGCGCCCAGGCAGATCGACTGCGGTTCGAAGGTGAAGAAGCCATCCGCGCTCGTGTCGCCGGGGCCAACGTCTAGGCGGTTCTCTATGGCCTCGCGTATCTGCCCCGCCCCGCGCACGTAGCAGCTTGTGCCCTCGCACGACATGATGACGTGCCCGCCCCGCGGCGTGTACCGGAAGAACGAGTAGAAGGTAATCACCCCGTACACTTCAGCGGCCGTCAGCCCCAACTCCACCGCCATCTGCTCGGCGGCGTCCTGCGTGATGTAGCCGAACTTGACCTGCATCTCCTGCAACACCGGGATCATCGCCTCGACCGGGTCCACGTGCTTGTATCGCTCGACAATGGCGCTAATCTGGTCCGGCGGTATGGCGCGGCTGGGGCTGATCGCGCTGCTGTCGGCGAGCGGCTGGATAGGGGCGCGCTCCTCGTATGGCGCGAGGTCGCCGCTGCGCACGCTGCTGAGGTCCTGCCCGAGGTGCCCCGGCTTGTCCTGCTGGCTGGGGTCGTTGTAGCCGGTAACGTCCCGGTCCTCGCCCGGCCGCTTCGCACCCGTCAGTTCGTATGCGTCTCTGGGTCCGCCGCCCTGGTCGTCGTTCATCAACTACCCCTCCCCTTCGGGGAATTACGAATTACGAATTACGAATTACGGTAGCTCTTTTGTAATTCGTAACTCGTAATTCGTAATTCGGTCTAGCGGTCTACCTCGCCTACCACGATGTCGATTGAGCCGATATTGGCTACCACGTCGGCCACCATCGCGCCCTCGGACATGATCGGCAGCACCTGCAAGTTCACGAAGGATGCTGCTCGGGAGCGTGCGCGGTAGGGGTGGTTCTCGGCGTTGGAGACGATGTACCAGCCTAGCTCGCCCTTGGGCGACTCGACAGCCGAATAGTACTCGCCCACGGGTGGACGGAAGCCGTGTATCACCAGCACGAAGTGACGCTGCATCGCCTCTATGGAGGTCATCGTCTCTTCTTTACTCGGCAAGGCCACCCGGATGTCCTGGGTCATCACCGGGCCGTCGGGTAGCTGGTCCATCGCCTGCTGTATCAGCTTGACGCTCTGGCGCATCTCTTCCATGCGCACCAGGAAGCGGTCGTACACGTCGCCGTGCGTGCCAATCGGCACTTCGAAGTCGAGGCGGTCGTAAGCGGCGTAGGGCCGGGCCTTGCGCACGTCGTAGGCCACGCCGGACCCCCGCAACGTCGGGCCGGTCGCACCCCACTGTATCGCGTCCTCCGCCGACATCACGCCCACGCCCTTGACACGCCGCAGGAAGATGGGGTTCTCGGCCAGCAGGGTGTCGTACTCCTTGAGACGCTGAGGCATGATCTTGACGAACTCGGCCACCTTGTCCAGCAGGCCGGGTGGGATGTCCTTGGGGAAGCCGCCCACACGCTGCGAGTTCAACGTCAGCCGAGCGCCTGTCTGCGCCTCCAGTATGTCCAGGATAAGCTCCCGCTCGCGCATGGCGTACAGGAAGACCGTGATAGCCCCCAGGTCCATGACGTGCGTGCCCAGCCACAACAGGTGAGAGGCGATGCGCTGCAACTCCGAGAAGATCACCCGCAGGTACAGCGCCCGCTCCGGCACCTCTATGCCCATCATCTCCTCGACCGTCTGCACGAAGGCCAGGTTGCTGGTGAAGGCGGCCACGTAGTCCATGCGGTCGGTCCAGGGCACGAACTGGTTGTACATGCGGTACTCGCCCAGCTTCTCAATGCCCCGGTGCAGGTACCCCAGGTCGGGGATGCACTTCTTCACCACCTCGCCGTCAAGCTCCAGCAGCACGCGCAACACCCCATGCGTCGAAGGGTGCTGAGGCCCCAGGTTGAGCGACATCCTGTCGGTCAGCCCATAAGCCGACTCCTCGTCGGTAGCAAGCGGCCCTATCCCCGTAGTAACAATCGCCTGGTTCACATCGGTCCCGTCAGTCTTCTGTCCCGTCACCGGGTCCAACTCACGGTCCAGGTCTCGCTCTTCAATAGCCATAATCTTCCCCCTGCGGGGAATTCTTAATTCTTAATTCTTAATTCTTAATTGCCGCTCTAACCGCTCTTCAATTAAGAATTAAGAATTAAGAATTAAGAATTCACGATGTGTAGGTTCCGTAGCCGGCCAGCGGGTAGTCTTTGCGGAGTGGGAAGCCTTCCCAGTCTTCGGGGAGGAGGATGCGGCGCAGGTCGGGGTGGCCCTCAAACACGACCCCGAACATGTCGTACGCCTCGCGCTCCTCCCAGTTGGCGGCCTTCCACACGCCCGTGAGCGTCGGGCACGGCTCGCCGTCGGCCACTCCCACCTTCACCCGCAGCATGTGGTTCTGGCTCATGCTGTACAGGTGCGACACCACGTCGAACCGCTTGGGGCGGGCCGGGTAGTCCACTGCCGTCAGGTCGGTGAGGAAGTCGAACTCAAGGCCGGGGGTATCGCGCAGGAAGCGGCATGCCTCCACATAGTGCTCCTTGTGCAGCCGCACCGTCACCTGGTCGCGAAACGAGCCTACCGACTCGATAGCCTCCGGCATATGCTGCCGCAACGCCTGCACCGCCACGTTCTGCTCCGGGTCCACCCCTTCCGGCGGCCCCACGTACTTCCCTCGGAACGGCACGTAATCAGCCAC
>DASVQO010000087.1:0-2106 GCA_036389075.1 Chloroflexia bacterium
CTTCGCCTCCGTCGTAGGCCTCGCCGGGTTGACCTCGTATCTGGTCCAGGACGAGCCCATGGGATCGAGCGGTCCCTCCGTACACTTGGGACCGAGCGCCGTAGACCGGGCTCCAGATCTCCTGCAGGAGCTACCACAGGCCGTCGGTCCTGGGGGCAGGATACCCCCCGAGCGCGGCGTCAAAGGGTCATACCCCGGCGTCGAGAGATCCGGGGCAGCGCCGGAAAAAAGCGCGCCCGGTCGTGGTGTACACGAGCCGCCCGCTTCCGCGCTGCCCGCTTCCGCGCTGCCCGCTTCCGCGCCTGCCTCTTCTGCGCCGCCCAGCGAGCCATCCGCTTCAGCGCCGTCCGCTGCTGTGCCCGCTTCTGCGCCGCCCACCTCTTCAGCGCCGCCCACCTCTTCAGCGCCACCCGCCGCTTCTGCGCCATCTCAAAGCTCCGTTCCTCCAAGCTCTGCGCCTCCTGCCTCTGCCTCGTCCCCGCCTCCTGAGCAGCAATATCGTTGATAGGCCACGGTGAGGGGATCGGGGCCTCTAGCAGCCCCAGTTCTCTTTCTGCCCCTATTCACCGAAGTGCGTGGAAGGGGCATTCTCAGAAGTTCGTTCCCCGCAAGCAACTGCAAGCAACACGCGACCACGACATGAAGGTGCGGGTCCTGATGACCATCGAATCAACCGGCCTCGACGGCCCGGGACCGCACCCCGAGCCCAACATCACCCCTGAGCCCGAATGGGTGGACAAACCCGCCTGACAAACCCACAACCCCTGTAGGGGCGGTTCGCGAACCGCCCAAATACGTACCGCCCGACAACGGGTGCGGTTTACCCGACGTTGGGGATGACCTCGGTGACGAACCTGCGCAGGTCGCGGCAACAGGAACGCCTGGATCGCCAGGGTCACCGCTCGCTACCTGCATGTCCGGCAATGGCGGCTCCTGCGTCGCCGGCGAACCGTGCTGTGGCGGAAGGTGCGAGAGCGGAACCTGTTGCAGAGATGGTGGCTCCTGCGACGCGAGCGATGTCTGCTGTGACGGTGCAACCTGCGTCAGGGGCTTATGCGTATTTTGATCGCTTGCCAAACGGCTTTCCCCGCACCCGCAGCGGTCACAGTGCTTCTGTAGCGGCCCCCGACCCTTCATGCCCTCATACAGTGAAGTACGTGGAGAACAGGAGTTTCTCGAAAATTCGCACCGAGCCTGGGTTCCGTGGCATCATTATCGGGGTGGAACTGGTTAGAGAACCCGCCTTTAGAGAAGCAGTAGGAAGGAGATTCTTATGGACGCAGCCCTCTTAATAGCCCGCCTTGTGCTTGCCGGAGTGTTCGCCCTGGCTGGTGTTGGAAAGTTCTTGGACCTCGAAGGCTCCCGCAAGGCCGTAATCGACTTCGGCTTGCCGGCAGGGCTGGCCAGCCCCCTGGCACTGTTGCTACCACTGGCCGAGTTGGGGGTAGCCGTTGCCCTAATCCCGGCCTCTAGTGCCTGGTTGGGTGCCCTGGGGGCCCTGGGACTGCTGCTGTTGTTCGTGGTTGGCATCTCCGTCAACCTGGCCCGCGGCCGCAAGCCGGATTGCCACTGCTTTGGACAGCTGCACTCAGCCCCGGCTGGATGGAAGACCCTGGCGCGCAATGGAGTCCTCGCAGCCGTCGCGGGGTTCGTCCTCTGGGCTGGCTACTTTGGCGGCGATGCCGGACCCGGCGCTCTCTCCTGGCTCGGAGCGCTTTCTGCTGCCCAGTTGCTTGGTCTCCTGGGCGGAGTAGTCATATTAGCTCTCCTGGCCGGACAGTGGTGGTTCCTGGTGCACCTCCTCAGGCAGAACGGTCGGCTTCTGGTGCGCCTGGGGGCCGTTGAGGAAAGCATCGGTGCTGGTGGTGGCGTCGTAGCGCCATCCCAGAACGGCAGCCACGTCCACCAGGAAGCAGAGGGCCTTCCTGTAGGCTCAGAGGCCCCACAGTTCAGCCTCTCCGGGCTCTACGGCGAGACCCTTACCCTCGATGCCCTGCGCTCTTCGGGCAAGCCGCTGATGATGCTCTTCACAGACCCCGGTTGCGGCCCCTGCAATGCGCTGCTACCGGAGGTGGGCCGCTGGCAAGAGGAACAGGCCCCCAAGCT
>DASVQO010000088.1:0-2572 GCA_036389075.1 Chloroflexia bacterium
GCCGAAGCGCCTCGTAAAGCACTACCGAACCTGCCACGGCGGCGTTGAGCGACTCTATCTTGCCGCGCATCGGTATCTCCAGCGCGCCATCGCACCTCTCGCGCACCAGTCTGCCGACGCCGCTCCCCTCCGAGCCGACCACCAGCCCGAGCGGCCCCTTCAGGTCGGCCAGTGTGTACGGCACGGCGCCACTCTCCGCTTGCAGGGCGTACACCCACAGCCCCGCTTCCTGGAGGGCCTCGATGCCACGCGGCAGGTTGTTGGTCTGGCACACCGTCAGGTGCTCCACAGCACCGGCCGACGCGTTCACGACGGCTGCCGTCACCTCCACCTGCCGCCTCTCGAGCATCACTACGGCGGTCGCACTCACCGCCTCCGCTGACCTCAACAGGGTGCCGAAGTTCTGCGGGTCCTGGATCGAGTCGAGCAGCAACACCAGCGCGTCCGGCCCGGCTTCCCGGCACAACGCTACCACCTCCGCGAGCGTCCGGTATGGGTAGCCTGACACCTCGGCGGCTACTCCCTGGTGGTGCTGGCCCACGCGCGTGAGGGCGTCGAGCCTCGCGGGGGGCACCCGTTCGAGGGATGCGCCCTGTCGCCTCGCCTCTGCCTGGATGCGGGCCAGGGGGTCATCAGCCGGGCTTCTGCCAGCCTTGCCACCCTCGCTTAGCAACACCCGGAAGACCTTGCGGCGGCCCGCCTTCAGCGTCTCCTCTACGGCGTGCCTCCCATACAGCCACTCGGGCATGTAAACCCCCCTTCCTACAAAATAACAGGCGACCCCCCGGTCGCCTGCGTGCCCCGGCCACGGTGAGACTCTACTCGTCAGACGATTTCGACGTTGTGGTGCCTGTCGTGCTGCCGCTCGATGTGTCGGTCTTGGGCTTGTCGGTAGTTGCCTCCGTGGACGAGGACGAGGACTTGCTATCATCGTCGCTCTTAGGGCCGCTTGAACTACCCGACCGGCCCGAGCTACGGTTGTCGGTGACGTACCAGCCGCTGCCCTTGAAAATCACCCCCACCGGGTGCAACACACGTCGTATTGGACCCTGCCCGCAAAGCAGGCACTCGGTGAGCGGGTCCGAGGTCACGGGCTGTATCTTCTCGAACCGCTGGCCGCAGTTCTTGCACTGGTATTCGTATACTGGCATGTTGTCTCTTTTCTACCCTCTCAATTGTCTGTTATTTCCCCGCACATATAAGTAAATGCAGCCGCACGCGGCAACTGGCCGGTGCGTCTGGTGCGTCTAGTGCGTCTGGTTGTGATGCCTGCTGTCGGCTGCCAACCTGTTAAGCGCAACCAGTATGCCACGTTGCACGAGCCTCAGCACGAGCAGATTGGTCTCCGGTGGGGCCTTCAGGATGGTCTGCGCCGCCGACCGCGCGCACTCCGCGTCGTGGTCCTCACCCGACATGTGCAGCCACTCGGCCATGCGCCGCAGCCGGTCGGAGTAGCGCTGCCGTACCTCGGGGCCGAACTCGTCGTGGGCCAACCGGATGAGGGCGGGCAGCAGGAAACGCCAGCTATCGTCGGTCAGCTCCCTGGGCGGGCCGCCGCTGAGCGTGCTGATATCGTGCGCCACCTGCATGGCCGGCTCTCCCGCCAGGTACCAGCTATCGAACACCGAGTTGGTCAGCAGGTCGGCCTCTCTGGCGGTCAGGGGGCTGTCGCCATCCAGGTCCCAGGCCGCCCTCAGGTCGGCCGAGTCGAGGCCTCCGCTGTACGACCAGCAAATATGGCCCAACAAGCAGTAATCGAGCGGCAGCGGACCAGAGGTGGCCCAGTTGTTTTGCACCGCCTCGCCGAGCACCTCCAGGCCGTACAGGAAGTCGGCTTCCAACAGCGGCACGTGGCCCGCAGTCCGCGACCCATCAAACGAGCCTCCCTGTGTGTCTTCGCCCAGCGGCATACCCATCCAGGTGCGCAGGCTGTGCCGGTGTACGAAACCGGGCCGGGCGGCCAGCGGCAGATCGGCCTGCCTGGCATCGGGCGTACCGCTCGCCTCCACCACGCCCACCGCCTCGTTCACGAACAATTCGAGCACCGTGGAGCCGTCGCCGCTCTCCGACTCGGGCGCTATCAGCATGAGCAGGCGATTCCCGCTGCCGTCGATGGGGCTGATGAGGGCGCGGCAGCCCTCCACCGGGGGCCGCAACACGCGAGGGCTGTAACCCGAGAGCCGCAGCTTTTGCATGGCGCGGTTGGCGGCATGCGACACCTCGGGGGCCAGGCTAGGCTCAAGCAGGGCCAGCGTCTGCACGGAGTTTCGGCTGCCTTGCGCCGCCAGCGCCTCCACCACCGACATGGAGAGCTCCAGATCGGGGTGCAGGGCCAGCAGCCGGGCTACCTCGGAGGGGGTATCGCGCTCGATGGAAGTGAGGCGGCTGAAAATGCCAAAAAGTAGCTCCGAGGACTGCGCCAGCAACGTATGAACGTAGGAGCGTAGGATCTGCGACTTGAACGCGCCCCGCAATGCCCCACGCAGCGAGTAGGCGAGCGCGGCTAACGGGTCGTGCAGGGTGCCAACAAAGTCCTCGTCCGGCGGCTCACCGAGGCAGTACTCCAGCACCA
>DASVQO010000089.1:0-13819 GCA_036389075.1 Chloroflexia bacterium
CTTAGTACCCAAAGCTCCCTCTGTCATTCTGAGCGTAGCGAAGAATCTCGTCCTCCATGCGGGTGTTTCCCTTTTCTGTAGCACAAGGCAGCGCAGGGCTCCGTTCAGGCGTGAAGAAAAGTGGTATTTGGGTGCTGTAGGACGAGATTCTTCGCTACGCTCAGAATGACAAGGGCCGCCGAACGTCGCCTGCGTCCTACATCCTACATCCTACAGATAGGATCCAGTCTCCGAAGGAGACTTCGCTACTTGCCAGCCCGTGGCTTCAGCCACAGGGCATCCCCACAGGACGTCCCCCAGGGCACTAGCTCCTTTCTCCAGAAACCGCCCGCCCCCTCGCCAGGTAACCCCCCCTGAGTAGTACTTTAGTACCTACATCGGGCGGTTGACTCATGGGTCCTGGTTGGGTAATATAGTCCCCATAGGCCGTGTGTTTACCTCACTGGATGATGTCGTTTGATCTCTGTATTTACCAGACCCCGGATTGGCGTTGCCGGAGATATAGGCTCTAACGAATTGGTCGAGCGGATGCGATGGGTTATCGGTATCCGCTGGACTGTTGTGGTCTCCCTCCTACTCGTTGGCCTCATTACGATCCTCGGTCAGCTCCCCTCTGAGACCGCCCTCTGGCACATCGGCCTCGCCGCCACCGTGGCCCTCCTCAACGTCTGCTACCTCGTCGCTACCTGGCAGCCCAGTTTCACAAACACCAACCTGGGCCAGGCTCTCCGCTTCGCCCAGATCCCGGTTGACCTGCTCGTCTTCACTATCATCGTGCACTTCTCCGGCGGCGTGACCGGTCCCGTGTTCGTGCTCTACTTCCTCTACCTCTTCGTCGGCCTCGCCATTCTCCCGCCTTCGGGGGCCTATTTCGTGGCCGGGGTGGCCGCCGGGCTGTACGCGTTGCTGGGGGTGCTCGAAGCCCTCTGGATGCAGCCGCCGCAGAACGTCGGGGACGCGCCGCAGGCCCACGCTTCGTTCGGCACCTACCTCGGTTACGTGCTCACCGTCTCGGCCACACTGATGATAATCGCCTACATCGCCAACTACTTCTCAGGGCTGCTCACCCGCAACGAGGGCACTATCCGAGAGCAGTTGAGCGAGTTGAACGCCCTCTACGCCTTCACCCGCACCGCGTCTACCACCCACATCAGCGAAGAGATAGTGCATAACCTCGTGAACACCGCGATGGAGTTGGAGCGGGCCACGTCGTGCTCGCTGCTCCTGTTCAACGACCGGGGCGAGAGCAACTTTGTCTACAACAAGGGCTTTACCGCCGAACAGACGGCCAGGCTCAACCAGTTGCAGTTGAATAAGGACGACCCTATCCTCAAGGTGCTGCTGGCCGACGGCAAGGGCGTGTTCGCACCCGACGTGGACGAGGTGCCCGGCCTGCGTGACCTGATCGTGCGCCCCAACACGCGCTCCTTCTACGGTGTGCCAATGTGGCGTGGCGACTACCTGCTCGGCACCCTCAATATGAGCTTCGACCGCCGCTACACGATGCCCCTCAGCCGCTGGAACGTGCTCGGCACAATGACCCAGCAGGCCGCGATGGCTATCGAGCGCATCGGCCTGTTCACCGAGGCCCAGCGCGCGGCCCGCGAAAGCGCCTCCCTCTACCAGATCGGCCTCGTGACCACTTCCTCGTTGCAGATTGACGAGGTAATGCGCCTGATCTACGAGCAGGTAGACCGCGCCCTCAACCCCGATACCTTCTACATCGCCCTCTACGACGAGGACCTTGGCGAGCTGCGCTACGACATCTTCGTGGAGGGCGGCGAGATGCTGCTGCCCTTCAAGGCGCGCCTCGACAGCGTGGGCATCGCAAGCTGGGTGATCCGCAATCGCAGGCCCATTTTCGTGCGCAACTGGACCACCGAGAAGGAGCAGTTGCCCTTCGAAGCCAACATGGTGGGCACCACCGCGCAGTCGCTAATCAGCGTGCCCCTCATCGCCAAGGACAAGATCGTCGGCGTACTCTCCGTGCAGGCCCAGCAGCCCGATGCCTTCGAGACGCACCACCTGCGCTTGCTCAGCTCTATCGCCAGCCAGGCCGCCCTCGCGCTTGAGAACGCCCGCCTCCACGCCACGGTGCACGAGCAGGCCCAGCGCGACTCCCTCACCGGGGCGTTCAACCACGGCACATTCATCGACAAGCTCACCCGCGCCCTGGAGGCCGCCCGTGAGGATGGCAGCACCGTGGCCCTCGTGATGCTCGACATCGACAAGTTCAAGACCTACAACGACACCTACGGCCACCTCGTGGGCAACGACGTGTTGCGCTCGGTCGTCTCCTCCATCCAGGGCCACGTCAAGAGCACCGACGTGGTGGGCCGCTGGGGCGGCGAGGAGTTCGCTATCTTGCTGCCCACCGTGAGCCGCGCCCAGGCCCGCCTCGTGACCGAGCGCATCCGCCAGACCGTGGCCCACAACATCATGCGCGACATGCAGAACCGCCCGATACCCTCCCCCACGGTGAGCCAGGGCATCGCTATGTACCCCGACGACGCCATCGAGATCGAAGAGATGATAGGCAAGGCCGACACCGCCCTCTACCGCGCCAAAGACCTCGGCCGCAACCACATCGTCGAGTGGATCTCCATCAGCCAGGCCGAACCCGAACCGCTGCCGGTGTGATTTAGAATTTAGAATTTAGAATTTGCTGGATCCGTTGTAAATTCTAAATCCTAAATTCTAAATTCGTATTTCTCCCCCCAGTGACTTATAATTGCCTGGCGTCCCTGTTCCGCAACCAGGGTGTGACGCGGCAGAGACAATCTTAGGCTCTGTGTATCTCTGCGCCCCGGCGCACGACAGGACTACTAATGACCGACAACCGAAACGGGCACGCGAGCGAGCAAAAGGGCGGAGAACGAACGGCTCCGCGTATGGGCAAGGCTGACCTTCACATGCATACCGCGCTTGGCGACGGGCTGGCGAGCGTCAGGCAGATATTCGAGTACGTCGAGCACCGCACCGACCTCGACATCATCGCCATCACCGACCACGACGACATCCGGGGCGCGATGGAGGCGCTGGAGCTTATCGAGCAGCGTAAGTGGCGCTTCCAGGTCATCCCAGGCACCGAGATTACTACCCGCAACGGGCACTTGCTCGCCCTCTTTGTGACCCGCGATTTCCCCATGCTCAAGACGCTCGAATGGAGCGTGCGGGCGGTCTACGAGGCGGGCGGCATGGTGATAGCCCCCCACCCCCTCTCCTGGCTCACCACCTCGATACGCGAGAAGCAACTGCTGGCCCAGCACCGGGGCGACTACCCCTGGCACGGCATCGAGACCTTCAACCCATCCTACGCCGGGCGCGTGGCCCACACCCGCGTCAAGGAGCTCAACCGCACCGTGCTGCACCTGCCCGAGTTCGGCGGCTCCGACGCCCACGCCAACTCCATGATTGGCATGGGTTACACCTCCTTCCCAGGCACCACGGTTGACGACCTGTTACAGGCTATCAAGGACAAGACGACCGTGGCGGGCGGTGAGTTCATGACGCTGGGCGACCACGGCAAGATCGCCGCGCCCAACATGTGGAAGAGCATGATCGTGCACCCCACCTTCAAGGTCAAGCGCGCCCTTACCCGCCGCCTGAAGGAGCGGAGGTAAGCCGACATGCCGGAACCGGGCTTGAACATCGCCCTTGTATCACCTTACGACTACGCCAGCCAGGGCGGGGTCAACGAGCACATCAGGCACCTGTCGCACGAACTGCGCGAGCTTGGGCACCGCACCAAGATACTGGCCCCGTTCTCGACCGAGCTGGCCGACCAGCCGGAGGAAGTGTACGCCCTGGGCGCGGTGACCCCCGTGCCCGCCAACGGCTCGGTGGCCCGCATCTCCCTCTCCACCGACCTGGGCCGCACGATAAAAGCTATCCTGCGCACCGAGCACTTCGACGTGATCCACCTGCACGAGCCGCTCATGCCCACTGTGCCCTGGCTGGTGCTGCGCTATTCCACCAGCCCTAGCGTGGGCACGTTCCACGCTTACGGCGAGTACTCCCCCGTGTACGCGATGGGCAGACCCATCCTGCGCCGCTTCTATGACAGGCTGCACGGCCGGATAGCCGTCTCCCAATCCGCGTTCGAGTTCGTGTCACAGTACTTCGGGGGCGACTTCGAGATCATCCCCAACGGGGTGGACGTGCGGCGATTCAGCAGTCCGCGCGAGCCGCTGCCCTGGATGCGGGACGGCAGGCCCACCGTGCTGTTCGTGGGCCGCTTCGAGGAGCCGCGTAAGGGCCTCCGGTGGCTCTTGCAGGCCCTGCCCATCGTGGAGCCGTATTTCCCCGACCTGCGCCTCATCGTGGCGGGTAGCGGCGACCCGGAGGACATGGCGGAGTGGCTCCCCCTGCGCGACCACACCCGCACTGACCGCGTGGTATATCGCTCGCCCGGCTCCGCCCTACAGGTCGAGTTCACAGGCTTTGTCTCCGGCGACGACCTGCCCCGCTACTACCAGTCGTGCGACGTGTACTGCGCGCCGTCCACGGGCGGGGAGAGCTTCGGCATCGTGCTGCTGGAAGCGATGGCCACAGGCACCCCCGTGCTCGCCAGCCGCATCCCCGGCTACGCCAACGTGCTCACCCACGGCCGCGAGGGGTTCCTGGCCGAACCCAGGAACCCCGCCTCCATAGCCGCGGGCCTCGTACGCCTCCTGAGCGACAGCGAGCTGCGCGGCCGAATCAAGGAAGCGGGTCAACGCACAGCCCGCCAATACGACTGGCCCGTCATAGCCTCCCGCATCGTCTCCCACTACGAACGCACCATCCTGGCCCACCAACAGGCCGCCGCAAGCACCCCCACCATCCCCCGCAGGCGCAGACGGCGCACCCTGCAAGAGATAATCGGGAATTAGAATTTAGAATTTAGATTTAGAATTTGGGAGAACTCCGAGAAAATTCTAAATTCTAAATTCTAATTCCCATATGGTATAATTTCCCTTCGCGTGAGACTCCACGCTCGCAAGAAACCACCGGAGGAAGGCATTGCTGACGCAGTTGCTGCAAGATTGGGCGCGACGAGTGGCCCGTGGCGCAGCGCGAGTTTTCGTAAAGACGCCGATTACACCCAATATGCTCACCCTGTTCGGCCTTGTGCTGAACGGGATCGTGGCCTACCTGCTGGCGACGGGGCACCTGGTGGCGGGCGGGGTGATGATGATTTTCGCGGGGCTGTTCGACATGCTCGACGGCGCTCTGGCCAAAATCACGGAGAGGGTGAGCGACTTCGGGGCCTTCCTCGATTCGGTGGTGGACCGCTATTCGGAGGCTGTGGTGCTGCTCGGCCTCCTGCTCTACTACTACAGCCTGCCCCCCTCCGTTGCGGGCGTCGTCAATCGCTATCTTGAGCCCCTCGACCCGAAAGTCATCAACATTGTGCTGATCTACGCTATCCTGTTCGGCTCGCTGATGATCAGCTACGCGAGAGCGCGGGCCGGGGCGCTCAAAATCAGGAACGAGGTGGGCATACTCGCCCGCCCCGAGCGGCTCGTGCTGCTGGCGGTGGGCCTGCTCTTCCAGACGGTGCTGCTGGAGCCGGTGCTGTGGGTGCTGGCAATCGGCACGCAGATAACCGCCGTGCAGCGCATCGTTCACGTCTGGCGAGTCACAAGCGGCAAGAAACAAGGCTAGGGTCCAAACACGAAGGATAGAGACGGAACCGCCAAGACGCCAAGGACGCCAAGAGCGCGCCAAGGTTTAAGATGGTGTTCCAAGCAAAGAAAGGAGCAGGGTACGTGACATCGTACCCTGCTCCTTTTTGTACCAGCCAAGCCTTCCTAATCTCTGCGCACCCTCTGCGTCCTCTGCGTCTCTGCGGTGAACCGTTCTATTCTTGGCGCGCCCTTGGCGTCCTTGGCGTCTTGGCGGTTCCGTCTCCTGTCGTCCTGGCGGTTGCGTCTCTAGCGGAACCACCCCTTGCACCGCTGCACCACCCTGGCCCACAAACCGGGCCTCACCTCCTGCGGCGAAGGTAGGAGCCTGATCGTGTCGGCGCTGTGGCTGCCCTCATCGGCGGGGGTGGGATGGCCGCCTTGCTCCCAGGCCGAGTAGTCGTCGGCGGGGGCGGCGGGGTGCTGTAGGGCGGGCACGATGAACGGCAGCACCTCGTCAAACTTGCGCACTTCGCTGCCTCCGTCGTCCGTGCGGGTGCGCACGTCGAACTCCGACATGACCGACCGCAGCCGCAGGACCTCGGTCCGTAGCTCCGCCTGCTCCCGGCGCATCCGCTCGGCCCACTCCTCCCACATCCGCTCGGTGGCCCGCAGCCCGGCTACGTTGAACTCGAGCGTCTGGTTCAGCTTGTACATCTTGAACGCCTTGAACTTCATCACGGCGTACATCGAGTGGTAGCTGGCAAGGTCCTGGACCAGGTTTTCCACGCGGCGGGTAAGCTCTGCCTCGTCCTCGCTGCGGTTGATGCCCTCCACCTGCAAAGTGGCGTCGAGGTAGCCCACCCCCGACATCAGCACGGTAAGCAGACCTTCCTGCTCCTTCCAGCCGTTCGCTTGCGAGAGCCTGCGGATGGCCTCGTACTGCTCCCGCAGCAGGTCTATCTGCACCGTCACCTGCTCAGCGGCGTCCAGCACGGGTATAGGCTCGACGCGCGGGCGAGCCGGTCTGGCGGGCCTGGAGGAGAAATCGCCTGGGTGGAGGCTGCCGTCGGAAACGCTGTCAGACATACTATGCCCCTGTACGACTCTAAAGCATGGTCGGAACGCGGAGGACAAGGCCCTCCTCCCGCCCCACTATATCTACTCTCGCGCGCCCCTTATGGTTTAACCTGCGCCTACGACTCTTACATCGCAGCCGCGAGATCGGCCTGGACGTGCGCCTGCACAAGGTCAGGGTTCAAGGAACGCCGGTGCGAGTTGGGTTCCTCCTGCACCTTGAGCTGCCCGCAGGCCGCCGCGATGTCCTGCCCGCGCTCGATGCGTACCGTGGTCCAGATACCAGCGTCCTGCACTATCTTCTGGAACGCGAACACTTGCTCGCGCGGGGTAGCCAGCATGTCCGTGCCCGGCACCGGGTTGAGGGGTATCAGGTTCACGTGGCACAGCATACCCTTCAACAGCCCCGCCAACTCTCGCGCAAGATGCAGGCCATCGTTTACGTCTTTGATGAGCACATATTCGAACGTAATCCGCCGCTTGGTGGCTTCGATGTACTCCCGGCACGCCGACACCAGGTCTTCGATGTTGAAGCGGGCGTTCATCGGCACCATCCGGCTGCGTAGCTCGTCGTTGGGCGCGTGGAGGGACACCGCCAGGTTGACGGCGATCTCCTCGTGGGCCATGCGCCGTATCTGCGGCACCACCCCCACCGTGCTGACCGTCATCCGCCGCGCCCCCAGTCCCAGCCCCCGCGGGGAGTTGAGCATGCGGATAGCCCCCCACAGGTTGGCATAGTTAACCAGCGGCTCCCCCATGCCCATGAAGACGATATTGGTAACCGCCGAAATTTCGTTGGGGGCCTTCTGGAAGTGCTCGTCCGAGTTAATATGCCACAGGTTGAGCTCTTCGTTCACGCCCTCGCCGGTCGAGCGGGCGTTCACCCCCTGGGGCTGGTTGTCGCCGGTGTAGCGCGGGCGAGCGTCGTTGGAGAGCACGGCGCGGTGCGGGTGCTCGCGCAGCCAGCGGTTGAACCACAGCACCTGCTCCAGTATCTCCCCGCTCGTCAGATTGCGGGTGAAGCCCATCTGCCCCGTCGCGCAGAAGGAGCAGCCCATCGCGCACCCCACCTGCGACGACACGCACACGGTAGCCCGGTCGTAATAGAGCATCAGCACCGACTCGACCGTGCTGCCGTCCTTCATCTTGAGCAGCACCTTGCGCGTCCAGCCGTCGGTGGAGATCTTCTGGGCCACAAGCTCAGCCGAGCCCAGGCGATATGTCTCCTCCAAACGGCGGCGCAACGCCTGGGGCAGATTGGTCATGGCGTCGAAGCCGGTCACAAGCTCCTTGTAGAGCCAGTGCAGCACCTGCGTGGCCCGAAAAGCAGGCTCGCCCCACTCGGCCATAACCGCGCTCAGGCGGTCCGGGCTGAGATCGTAAATGTTCGGCCTCGGATCGCGCGCCTGAAAGAGGACTGGCTGCGACACTGTGCTGGTTTGCTCCATGCCTCTATTATAACCAAAATCCATGCCCATTCACTCCGTCCAGAGACCGAACCGCGAAACCAGCAGGACACAATACAGTTATTGATTATTCACCGCAGAGGCGCAGAGGACGCAGAGGTTACGCAGAGGTTACGCAGAGATTGTGATAAGGTTCAATAAGTGGCAAAGGGCAGCATCGTACAGTACGATGCTGCCCGGTAAGAACACCCTCAATTTTTCTCTGCGTACCTTTGCGTCCTCTGCGTCCCTGCGGTGAATTCTTTATTCCGCCTGGCGACCCTGTTGCTTCTGTCGAGTTAGTCCCTGGACCTGCCCATGCCGGTGACGAGCATCAGGTAGTAGAGAAGGTTGAGGACGGCTGCCGCGAGGCCCGCCACGTAGGTGAAGGCGGCGGCGGTGAGCACCGACCTGGCCTGCCCGTGCTCGGTGCGGTCCACGATGCCCATTGTGGTGAGCAGCGTCATGGCGCGCGAGCTGGCGTTAAGCTCCACGGGCAGGGTCAGCAGCGAGAAGAGCACCGCCATCGCGAAGGCGGCCACACCGAACCAGGCCAGCGTGGTCATCTGCATGATCACGCCGAGGATGACCAGGAAACCGCCAAGTTGCGAGCCGATATTGGCAACCGGCACGATGGCCGTGCGGGCCCGCATCAGCGCGTAGCCCTGCGCGTCCTGTATCGCGTGCCCCGCTTCGTGAGCCGCCACCGCGATAGCGGCCACCGAGGCGCTGCCGTACACCCTGGGCGAGAGCCGCAGCACCTTCTCCCTCGGGTCGTAGTGGTCGTCCAGGTCGGGCGACGCCCCGGATGACAGGTTCAAGCCGCCGGGCTGGGTAGGCTGTACCGGCACGTAGCCAAGACCGCTACTATCCAGGATCATGCGCGCCACCTGGGCACCCGTGAGTCGCTGGAGGTTGGGGATCTTGGAGCCTTTCTCGAAGGCGTTCTTGACCCACCACGAGGCCAGGAGCATCAGGACGATGCCCGGAATCATCACGAAAAATATGTACCTGGGATCGAAGAAGAACATCTACCAAACTCCTCTTGCTTACTTTCTAGTTCTGAGACAACCCTTGTTGTCGCGGGTAACATCTTTGGGCATAGACGCACCCGCCATGCTTCCTAACTGATTATACGCAATATCGGGACCATTTGTTGCATTCAGGCGGCGGGAATGACGCGCCGCAGCGAGAAGGCAGACAGCGGAAACTGCGGCTCTTCTCCGAGCGCCAGAGCAGCGAGCAAGTCGCCAACCAGGATGCCGAACTTGAAGCCGTGCCCGGAGAAGCCCGCGCCAAGCACCACGTTCGGGTGCCCCGGCATGTGGTCGATGTAGAAGTCCTCGTCCGGCGTCATGGCGTACATGCACACGCGGGACAGTACCAGCTTGCCCCTGGCGGCACCGGGTATGTAGCGTTCTAGAAGGCTTAAGATAGCGGCCTCGAACTCGGCGTCGGGCGGCCGAGGGGTGTCCGGGTCCATCAGGGGGCCAGGCTCGTGCAACGAGGCTTTCAGCAGGCCATTGTGGTCCAGCGGGAAGCCGTAGAAGTCGTGGTCCAGGTTGAGAAAGACGGGGAACCTGCCCGGGGCGAACTCCGGGCCGAGACCGCTGAAATACACCACCTGCTGCTTGTTCGCGGTGAGCGGCAGCGCCAGCCCCAGCCTCGGCAGCAGCGTTGCGGACCAGGCACCCGCCGCCAGCACCACCCGCCCCGCCCGCACCTGCTCGCCATCTCCAACGTCCAGCACCACACCTCCACCACTCGACGTTAGACCCTTGACGCCGGCACCCTCGCGGATCTCGCCGCCAAGCTCGCGCACGCGCCGGGCCAGCGCCGCCACACAATTGGACGCCCTCAGAAAGCCCCCTTCAGGGTCGATAGTAGCATAGCTGATGTCGGCCGGGGCGAACTGCGGGTACTCTCTGCACAGTTCCTCGACACCGACCTCTCGAATGGGCATGCCGAGGCGGGAAAGGGTTTTGTACGAAGCGCGCGTATAGGGAGCATCGCCCCGGCCCCAGCAGACCACACCGCAGTTCACATACAGGTCCGCGCCGGTCTCCCCCTCCAGCCCGCGCCACATGTCTATGGAGCGCCCCACCATACGGGCGTAAAGCTCGTTGTCGCCGTACTCGTAGCGAATCGCTTTGGTGCTGTCGGTCGAGGCGGCCCTGTCGTGCCCCACACTATGCTTCTCAAGCACGACCACGTCCCGGACCCCACGCTTCAGCAGCCCATAAGCCGCCGACAAGCCCATGACGCCGCCCCCGGCCACAGCAACTTCATACCGCACTTCAAGCTCCTATCTCATGCGTAACGAGGCTTGCTAAGGATAGCGCGTGGGCGTGGGGACGCCCTGTGGCTGAAGCCACGGGCTTACAAGTAGCGAAGTCTCCTTCGGAGACTACCCTCACGTTCTTCAGTCCCCGCAGGGGACTTCGCTACTTGCCAGCCCGCCAATTCATTGGCAGGGCTACCACAGGGCACCGCCCCAAATCATCCCAATCTTTGCGCGTTCTTTGCGTCCTTTGCGCCTTTGCGTTTTCGTCTCACCACCCACCACTCACCACTCCTACCTGTTCGCGTGCAGGGGCGTACCAAGGATCTGCGCGAAGGCGGTTTCGGCCACGGCTTCCGGCATCGTCGGGTGGGCGTGGATGGTGTGTGCCAATTCTTCCGCAGTGATGCCCTGTTGCACCGCTAGTGTGCATTCAGCTATCACGTCTGACGCGTGCGCACCCATCACCTGCATGCCGAGTATCACGCCCGAACCAGGGTCGCACACCATCTTCACCAGGCCGTCCGGCTCGCCTATAGCCTGGGCGCGGCCTAGCGCGGCAAACGGGAACTTGGTTACTTTGACGGGAATGCCCCGGTCCTTCGCCTGCTGCTCCATCATGCCGACCGATGCGATCTCAGGGATGGTAAAGATCACGTCGGGTATTGCACCGTAATCGGCGGCGCGGTAGTGCCCGGTGATGTTGTCCACCGCGATTTCGCCCTCGTACGAGGCCACGTGCGCCAGCATCGCCCCCGGCACCACGTCGCCTATCGCATACACACCCTCCACCGAGGTCATCATGCGCTCGTCCACCGGGATGTAGCCACGCTCGGTGCGAAGGCCGATACTGTCGAGGCCCAGGTTCTGCGTGTAGGGGTAGCGCCCCTTCGCCCAGAGCACGTTACTGACCTCGCGCACTTCCTCCGCGCCCGAGTCGCCGTTTTTGATCGTCGCCCGTATCTTGCCGCCCGCCGCCTCCTCCATCTTCACGATGTCCGAGCGGGTGATAATCTCTATGCCCTGGCCCTTGGCGACCTGCGTGAACCGGCGCGCGATCTCCTCGTCCACGAGCCGCAGCACCCTGGCCGAGCTAATTACCACCGTCACTTTGCAGCCGTAAGCGTTGAATATCGAGGCGAATTCCATGCCCACGACACCGCCACCCACGATGATGATGCTTTCCGGCATGGTGGGCAGCCGCTTAAGGGTCAGGTCGGCATCGAGGATGTCGTCGGAAGTGATGACACCCGGCAGGTCGCCACCCGGCACGTCGGTGGGCAGCACGGTGCCGGAACCCGTGGCAATCACGATGTTGCGGGTGCGTATCTCGCGGCCATCCACGGACACGGTGTGCGGCGAGGTAATGGTGCCGTGCCCGGTGATTACTTCCACCTTGCGCGACTTCATCAGCCCCGTCAGCCCGCTCGTCAGGCCGTCCACCACCTTGTCTTTGCGGGCCACCGTCTTTTCCCAGTCCACGGTGACCTCCCCGCGCAGGCCGAGGCCGTACTTTTCGGCGTGGCTCATCTGCAACATCAGCTCGCCCGTCTTGACCATCGCCTTGGAAGGTATGCAGCCGCGCAGCAAGCACGTGCCCCCCAGGCGGCGGTCCTTCTCGATGATGGCGATCTTCAACCCCTTGAGGCCCCCGTACAGCGCCGCCACGTAGCCCCCTGGCCCCGCGCCGATTATCGTCATGTCGTACTCTGTATTACTCTGCTGGTCAGCCATTTTTGTACCTCTCTGAAAAATATTGTTCGGCGCGGACCCCCGCCCGCACCCCGTCCTGTCGCTCACGTACATTGTTCCAGGGCTGGCGACAGAGCGTCAAACACCCGCCGCGCTGCCCCACCCAATCGCATATAGCACTTCCCGCGCAACCTCGGCAACCGTCTTCCCATCCGTGTCCACGAGCAAGTCTTCCACCGCCCTCTCGGCCATCAGCCCCAGCAGCTCGCCCGCCCGCGCCTGGTGCCAGGCAAGGCTTGCCCCGGTTTCGCGCCCCGCCAGCCGCCGAAGAATGGACGGTAGCGTGGCGTTCAGCCTTACCACATAGATATCGGCGGAGGGTATCGCCGCGTGGTAGGCGGCGAGCATATCCCGCGTCTCCACAACATCTACCAGGACGAGGCGGCCCGCCCCTGCCTCACTATAGCTCGCCCAGACCGCCGCCAGGTTCCGCAGACCGAGCGCGGTGTGGAAAGGGTCCTGCTTCGGGCTGGGATAGCACCAGCGGAGCCAGTCCATGTCGATAACCGCGTGGGCCGTGCCCCTCTCCTCCAGCAAGCTGGAAAGTTCTCCGGCGACGGCGGTCTTGCCCACGCCCACCGGGCCGGTCAGGACCAATACAGGTGTGGCCGCCTCCTCATCTCCCATAATGCCAGTATATCAACTACCGGCCAGACCCACACCTCGCCCTGCCCTAGCGGCGCGTGGTCCACTCCTCGGCTCCATACTTGTCAGCCGCCAACCTGAACGCGACCGCTTCCTCCGCGGGGTCCAACGTCGCCCCTTCAAGGCTGATGGACAGCGTACGCTCAAAGGCCGGGGCCAGCGCGGCCAGGGCTTCTTCAGGCGAGATGGTGCGTCCAACTTCGTGCCGGAGGGAGGTCATGCGCTCCGGCAGCTTGGTGTAGGCCCGCCGCTTGCCCGCCTCCGATGCGTAAGCAAATACAGACACCCAGGCGTCCCAGTCGATGTCCAGCAGGACCGAGCCATGCTGCAACAGGGCACCCCCCCGCCTGGCCTGCGCGCTCCCCACCAGCTTCTTGCCGCCCGCCGTTAGCTCGTAGGCCGAGGCCGCATCAAAGCAGACCGCGCTGCTACCCTCCGCCGCCTGCCCTTCTCCCCCTTCCAGCACCGCCGCCCGGCGCACGGACATTGCGCGCAAGAGGGCCTTGTCGGGTGCCGCCAGCGACACGGTCGCCCCCAGCGTCCGCAGCCCTTCCACCAATGCCGCGCTGATCTTGCGGTACGACTCGACCACGCCGCCCGACACTCGCGGGTCGTTTTCGCGGGCTATCACCGAGTAGGTAAGCTCGTGCTGGTGGAGCACCGCCCGCCCGCCCGTCAGCCGCCGCACCAGGCCGAAGCCGCGCCCCTCGCAGGCGGCCCGGTCGATCTCGCCCAATGCCTGGTTCGTGCCCAGCGAGAGGGTCGCGGGCTGCCACGTATAGAACCGCAGCACGGGCACCCCACCCGCAATAACCGAGTCGAGCAGCGCCTCATCAATCGCCATGTTGAGCGACCCAGGCAGGTCGAACCCGGCAAGCAGCCGCCACGTCTCTACGCGCGGTAGGTCCTGGGTGGGGGTTGGTTGGAGGGATACTGTCATATATGCAAAAGGGCGAGCTGCCCGCTTTGGCCGCTCACCGTAATTATAGCAGTTTGGTCCAGGCGTGACG
>DASVQO010000090.1:0-7029 GCA_036389075.1 Chloroflexia bacterium
CCTCCCCACTCCCCAGCCCACCATGTGGGTCACACTCACAAATCCCCCTCTGACCAACTCATTACTTCTCACCCCAGGTTCTCTATCTCCACCGGCTCGACCGTCTCCCCCAGGTCGAAGCCGAAGATGCGTGAGTAGAAGTATAGCTCGGCTTCCAGCGTGCGCTTGATCGTCTCGGCCTTGCGGAAGCCGTGCTGCTCGCCTTCGAATGCGAGGTAAGCGACGGGTAGGCCCTTGCGCCGCAACGCCTCCACCATCATCTCCGATTGGCGTGGAGGCACCGCTTTGTCTTCGAGGCCCTGGAAGAAGATGATAGGGCAGTTCAGCCTGCCGGTGTGGTGTATGGGCGAGCGTTGCCTGTAAAGCTCTTTCTGCTCTGGATAAGGCCCTATCAGACTGTGGTTGTAGCGCGCCTCGAACTTATGCGATTCTTCGTCCAGGGCCTCCAGGTCGCAAATGCCGTAGTAGCTCGCGCCCGCCTTGAAGAGGTCGCGGAAGGTGAGGGCGCAGAGGGTAGTGTAGCCGCCCGCGCTGCCGCCGCGGATGATGAGGCGGTCGGGGTCCGCATCGCCCCGCTCCACGAGGTAGCGCGCCCCGTTCGCGCAGTCGTCCACGTCCACCACGCCCCATTGGCCGTTGAGCCTGCGGCGGTACTCGGTGCCGAAGCCCGTGCTGCCCCCGTAATTCACGTCGAGCACTCCGAAGCCCCGGCTCGTCCAGAACTGTATGCGCAGGTCGCGGGTGGCTGCCGTCTGTGAGGTTGGCCCGCCGTGGCTGATGACGATCAGCGGCGGTTTTTCTGCCTCCGGCGCGCGGTAGTCCCTGTTCGTGGGCGGGTAGAAGAAAGCATAGGCGGTAAGCCCGCCCTCCGTGGGGAACTCAATCGATTCGGGGATGGAGAGGTAGTCAGGGTCAATCTCCAGGCTGCTGGAGCGCCGCAACACCGTAACGTCCCCGGATGCCAGGTCCACCTGCACGATGGAGGGCGGTTCGGTGGGGGACTTCGCGTCGGTGACGACGATGCCGGGCAGCACCTTCAGCGAAGTACCAAGCTCCGTATAAGGCGTGTCTATGGGCGCGAGCTCCAGCGTCTCGGTGTCGAGGCTAGCCAGCTTCCACACGCCCTTCTCGGCGTAAGCGCAGACGATGCGCCCGGCGTGCTCGAAGCCGTATGTGGCGGTGCCGAACACCCACTGCGGCCTGCCGAACTCGGCCTCCATAGGGTGCAGCGGTTCCGTCTCCCCATCGCGCAGGCGGTAGAGGTTCCACCAGCCGGTACGGTCCGACACGAAGTAGAGCGTGCCATCGGGCGACCACTCAGGCTGGAACACCGACTCGTCCAGCCCGCCCGCCACCTGCCGCTTGTTGACCACCAGGCCGCCCTCATCGAAGTCGCCCACCCATAGCTCGGTGCCATCCCACGGCATGTTAGGGTGGTCCCAGGCGAGCCACGCCAGGCGCGCGCCGTCGGGGCTGAGGCGCGGGTTGGAGTAGAAGTCGTTGCCGGACATGAGCACGGTCTGCTGGCTCTCGCCTCCGTGCCACTCGCCGCTCAGCGGCAGGCTCACGAGGCTGTTGATCGCCTCTGGCCCGTCCACGGTGTGGTCCTCCCGCACGCTGATGAGGCGGCCGCGCGCCTCGTCTACCACGAAGTCGGCATAGCGGAAGTCCACGTCTGCGGGCGAGATGGGTTGAGGCTTGCCCCCGGGCTCCTGCCGGTAGAGGCGGCCGTCGTGGTAGTTGGAGAAGTAGACGGCGCCCTGGTGTACCATGTAAGCGCCACCGCCGTACTCGTGCACCTTGCTGCGCACGTAGAACTCCGGCGGTGTAACCTCCGTGACCTCTCCGTCCGGCGTGCGGCGCATGATGGCGGCCCTGCCCTTCTCCGTGGGCCGCCCCTCGCTCCAATACACGTCGCCGCCGTCCGCCGCGACCTGCCCCAACGACAGCGACCCCGCCACGATGGCCTCGGTGCTGATAGGTGACTTCCACGACCCGTATGGGGCCTCTTGCGTCTGCGCCAAAGATTATGCCTCCTGCGTCTTTTCCGACATGATACAGCAATCGGGTCTTCGCAGGTACCCAGGAGGAGCTAACTACTGTTCCTCGATTGTGCCGGGTGGAGGAGGTTCCACCTTGCCAAAGTCCTCGTTGAACCTGTTCCACTTCCAGAGCAGCGTAAAGGGCGTGCCGGTGGGTTGCTCGTCCTGGTCCTGCCGGGTGGCGGTGCCCTCCATCCGCATCTGCCTTATGGTCGGGGGCGAGTCGGTGGATACCCACAGATGGATGGTGCCCGCGGGGAGGGGTAAAAGGCCCACCATGGCCTGGCTGATGGGATTTTCGCGCTCGGCTACCATGTGCCTGGTAATCACGCCGTCCACGACCTCCAGGCGCGGAGTGGCGTCCTTGAAGGTCAAGCCCTCGACTAGCTGCTTGCCCATGCTGCTCAGACCTGTAGGGCCTTCATAGACCTTCCACACGGGGACAAACATGGCGATCAGGTATCCCTCTGGCGTATCCACTCCCCAGGTGCGCCACGTCTTACCGCCATCGTAGCTATGGTAGGACTCGTTCTCGGTGTAGAGCACATCCACCTGTCGCTCCACTCTCAGGTCCAGCGACGGGTTGGGTCCTCCACCTGGCCCATGCTCTGCCTCGTCCCTGATCTTGACGCGGCTACCTCCGGGCGCAGGCTGTATCTCGGCGGTGATAGCGAGGCTCTGACTCATCTTGATGGAGTCGTCCGGCAGGCCCCCTCGAAACACAACCTGGTAGCTCTCTATCTGCCCCATGTTTTCTACAGCCGCTGCCACCAGCTCATCGTTGCTCAGCTTTGCGTTCGGCCCCTCGTCCGCGAGTTCCCCCACCCGGTCGCAGGCCGCCAGCGCCAGGCACAGCCCCGCAAGCGAACAGGCAGCCGCTAGCTTGTTCCAACGCGCTAATCTCATTGCTAGCATCTCCCTTAAATACGTCCATGTAACACCCGTCGAAACCAGCATAAGGGAAAGCGGCTGTCGTGCCTTCGGTGCATTTGCCTAAGTTCGCCGCGCTCTGAGGCTAGGCAGGACTACCTATAGGCGCGCATTAGACGGAACCGCCAAGACGCCAAGAACGCCAAGAACCACGCCAAGTTAAGATAAGGGTGTTCTAATCAAAAGGAGCAGGATACGAAGTCACGTACCCTGCTCCTTTTTGTACCAGCCAAACCTTCCTAATCTCTGCGTAACCTCTGCGTCCCTTCGGCTGCGCTCAGGGCAGGCTCTCTGCGTCTCTGCGGTGAACCGTTCTTAACCTTGGCGTGGTCCTTGGCGTGGTCCTTGGCGTTCTTGGCGTCTTGGCGGTTCCGTCCAATAATGACTACGGCTGCGGCGACTGCGTTGGCTGGGCTGTGGCCGTCTGCTCAGGTGGTGCCGTTGTCTCCGCTGTGGGCTGCTGAGTTGGCTGCTGCGTTGGCTGCTGTGTGGGTTGTGGCGTTGGCGTCTGCGGCGGCTGGACGTAGCGCCAGTTGTAGTATTGCAGGCCGGTGTTGCCGAACTGCACCTGGTATTGCTGCACCTCGGCGGGGTCGTACGTGATGGTGCGGCGCTCGAACACCTGCACGAGCACGTTACGCGGCCGGCCCGCCACCTCGGTGCGCGTCCAGTACGGCTCCGAGATGGGGTAGCCCGCGATGTACACCCAGTCCCACGGCTGCCCCTTGAAGTAGCTCATGAACACTTCGGGTACGTTATGCCCCGTCTGCGGGAAGAACTCGCCCACCTTCGTCGTGCCGCCAAGTGCTGCGTCCTGCGTTATCGTGCCGTCCTTCGCGAGCACCGCCTCGATAGGCTGGCCGGTGCGGTCCTGGGCCTTGCCCGCGTCGGTGCCCGCCGCCAGCTTGTTGAAGGTGGCGTATGTGGGCGCGTCGGCTGCCGGGTTGTCGCCCGCCACCAGCACTTCGGCGGGGGTGCGCTGCTCGTAGCTGTTGGCTCCCGTGGCTATCTGCCCGGTGACAAGCTCCTTGGCGAGCGCGCCCGCGGTGACGAGGTAGCGGGTGGGCTGCGGCGGCGATGGGTTGACTATCTCCATGCGCCCCTTGTCGAAGTAGACCACCGACATCTTGCCGCCGGGGGCCTCCGCGAAGGTCTCGGTGCCCGAATATATAGCGGTGGGACCCCACAGGTAGGGACGTGCGGCCTGCTGGTTGGCTACGGGCAGGTCTACCGTGCGCCAGGCGAACCAGAAGCCGGACATCGGCAAATCGAGGCGCGGCTTGGGCCGCCAGTTGGCGTTGAAGCCGTCCACCAGCTTCTCGCCCCCCGAGCCGTCGGTGCGCACCAGCCACGACTCGTGCGTGTAGACCAGTTGCCCCCGCTCCGTGGTGGTGCGGGACACGCGCAGGAGCATCGTCTTGCTGTCCGACGAGAAGAAAGGCGGGCCGTAGTCGCTCACCTGGCCGGTGTAACGCGCCACGTGTGAGTGCGAGAGGATAAGCTGCGGGTTGCGGCCATCGAGGTCGGCCAGGAAGAGGCGCTGCCCGTCCTGCGCGGCGCTGTTGATGGCGAAGGCCACCTTGCGTATCCCCGCCGACCACGACACGCCGGGCCGCGCTATACCTGCCTGCCGGAACGAGCGGGCTATGGTTACGAACTCGCCCGTTTGCATGTCGAGCACGCCGTAATCGATGCCGTCGGTCATCGCCAGGTGCCGGTTGTCGGGTGCCCAGCCGCCCGCCACCACGAACTTACCCTGGCCGCCGCCCTTGAACTGCTCGACCAGCACTTCGGAGCCTGGGCCGCCTGAGATGTGCAGGATGCGCCCCGGCCACCCGGCTGCGATTTTGGTGCCGTCAGGCGACCACGCAACCGCGGCGGCCCCCGGCGGCAGGGACGGTATGTCCTCGCCCCCCGGCACGAGCCACACGGGGCCACCGGACGCGGGGATGATGCGCAGGTTGCCCCGCGCTATCGGTATGGCGAACTTCTCGCCTCCCACGAACGCGATGAAATGCCCGTCGGGCGACCAGAAGGGCGGCGAATACGCACCGAGCGCGATCTTGCGCAGGTCCGAGCCGTCCGCGTTGAGCGTATATATCTCGGCGCCCTCGGTGGTCACGGCCAGCTTCTTGCCGTCGGGCGACCACGAGGCGAACCACACGTTGAACCCGCTGGTAAGCTGGCGCTGGTCGCTGCCGTCGAGGCGCATTACCATGAGGTTGCGCTCGCGTTGCGGTAGAATGTCAGTCACGTACGAGAGCATGTCGGGAGGCGCGGGTGGGGGCTGCGCGGGCGGCGTGGTGGGCTGCGCGTAGGCGGCTGCGGCGATGCTGCCCGACATGATAGCCAGCGACATGACGATAGCTGCTATCGTCCTGGTGCGCCTGTTGGCGAGGCTCGGAGGCATAGAAGGTTCTCCTGGTGTAAGCGGTCTGCTGCGGAGCGTAATGCGAGGTATATTCGGGAGATTATAGCACAGAACCGTTCGACGGCACTCGCCGCGCAACTATTACGCGGAATCTCACGTTAATGCTATGTAGCGGTAGTTGAGTTGCTACACGTTGGAGATACGGGCACCATACCCTCAGTGGATAAGGAAACGCAATGATTATGCAAGCGCGCTTTGGCCGCATTCAAGTCCTGGCTTATGTTCTACTCGTCCTGCTATTGGCGGGCTGTGGGAGTGGCACCGCTGCCACTCCAATAGCCAACACCCCCGCCACGGTGGCCGTGCCGACGGAGGGCCCCCCGCCCACCGCCACGCCTGTTGAGAGTGGCGCACCCACGCCCGAGCCTGTCACTCCCTCGGCCGAACCGACGTTGGAGCCTACCCTGCAACCGACCGAGGCACCCACCTCCACGGAAGCCGCCGCTACAGCCGATTCGGGGCCGACGATGGAACCGGTCCCCACGCATGGGCCCCAGCCGCCGGACCTGGGCGAAGCCAGCATGCCTCCCGCCCAGGCCAAAGAGGTCATAGCGGACAGGGCCACCCAAGCGATACAGGCGCTCAAGGACAAGGACATGGAGCGCCTGGCCGCCCTCGTTCACCCGGAGAAGGGCCTTAGCTTCTCCCCCTACTCGTACGTTGATGAGACTAACCTGACGCTCACCCGCGAAGAGCTTACAAACGCCTTCACAAGCACGGAGAGTCGCAACTGGGGAGCTTACGACGGCAGCGGCGACCCGATAGAAATGACTTTCGCGGCCTATTACGACCGCTTCGTCTACAACCACGACTTCGCCGCCGCGCCGGAGGTCCACTACAACGAGTTCCTCGGCATCGGCAACACGCCCAACAACAGCGCCGAGGTCTATCCCGGCTCCATATCGGTAGAGTACCACTTCCGTGGCTTCGACCCCCAGTACGATGGCATGGACTGGCAGAGCCTCACCCTCGTCTTCGAGAAGCACACCGACGGAGCCTGGTACCTGGTCCACATCGCGCACGGCCAGTGGACGATCTAGCCACCGGTTGATAAGACGGAACCGCCAAGACGCCAAGGACGCCAAGGACGCGCCAAGTTAAGTATGGTTCACCGCAGAGACGCAGAGGACGCAGAGGGTGCGCAGAGATTAGGAAGGGTTTAGAGAATACAAAGAGGAGCAGGGTACTTGGTGTGTACCCTGCTCCTTTTGTCTAGAACACCTACTTAATCTTGGCGCGTTCTTGGCGTCCTTGGCGTCTTGGCGGTTCCGTCTCTTTCGGTGATGCGTTTAGCTTCCCCGCCTGGCCCTGGCCTCTAGCTCGGCTTTGACGCGGAGGTGGTCCTGGATGGCTTGCTTGCGGCGGCGTTTGGCGTAGAGGCGCTGGCGTAGCAAGTTGAGGGGAGGGCTTTGGGCGCCAACCAGGGCGTTCACGGTGAACTCGGTGCCCCTTGCCCCCGCGTCCTCGTATACGAAGCGGTAGATCAGGTGGCTGCCGGTCAGGTAGCGGTAGCTCAGCTCCACGTTCCGCTCGAAGTAGAGCACCTCCATGCGCACCGCGCCCACGCTGCTGAGCGTGCCGTCGTTGCGCCGGGCGGCCAGCTTCACCACGGACCCCGGCTTAAAG
>DASVQO010000091.1:0-4175 GCA_036389075.1 Chloroflexia bacterium
TGAGGAGATATGGCAGGTTTGAACCTGGTGATGGCCACCTTACTACTACAGATCAACGGCTGGCCCGAGGACCGGCTGTTGATCATATTGTTCACCCTGGGCGTGTGGACGGCTATCGGGGCAATCGCCTACTGGCTGCTGTTCCCCTTGGGCAAGGCGCTGGTGAGTGCGACGCGCACCGAATACGACAACCTGGTGCTACGGGCGATCCGCGCGCCCCTGTTTGTCGCCATTGTCGCTTACGGCGTGGTGGCCGCGCTGGACGAGGTGCCGCTGGGGCCGGACTTCAGCCTCTTGTTGCACAGGCTCTACGCCGTGGTGGTGGTCGCCGTGGTGTTCTACCTGGCGTGGCGCATCATCCGTGAGTTCCTGCTGAGGTGGCTGGCGCACCGCGCGCTCGAGACCGAGAGCAACGTGGACGACCTCATGGTGCCCATCGTCAAGACGCTCGGCCCGCTCGTCTTCTTCCTGGTGGCCCTGGCGTTCATTTTGCAGGCCCTGGACGTGAACATCGGCGTGCTGCTCGCCAGCATCGGCGCCGTCAGCCTCGTCATCGGTCTTGCCTTCCAGGACACGCTCGGCAACCTGTTCAGCGGCGTCTACCTTATGATAGACCCCCCTTTCCGCCAGAACGACCTGATTATCTTGCCCGAAAACAAGATTTACCGCGTCGAGAAGGTCGCCCTCCGCATGACCCAGCTCTACGATATGACCAATCACGCCCTCATCTTCATGCCCAACAACGTGCTCACCCGCTCGTCTATCGCCAACATCACCAAGCCCACGGTGGACATGCGCACGATTACCCAGATACGCACTACGATGGAGGCCGACCCCGCCCGCGTCAGGGCGCTACTCAGGGAGATCGTGCAGAGCCACCGCAACGTGCTCAACACGCCCAAGAACAAGCTGGCCGCGCTTCGCAAGAGGATCAACGCTATTGCCCTGCTGTCGGGCGCCAGCAGCACGCGCCTTGTCATGGCCCAGGACGCCCTTGAGGAGTGGTGGAACGGGCATGCCACGAGGAACGCCGACATATACGGCCACCTGCTGGAGGTCCGCAAGGAGCTTACCCAGTGCCTCAGCGATGCGCAAATGGCCCTCAGCCAGCTATCCACACGCGGCGAGGCGCAAAAGGACATCGAGCGGCTGCGCGCGGTGCTGGGCGGGGTTGACGCGAGCGGCAGGACCATGGGCGGGCAGCAGGCCGACAGGATCAAGGAGATAGACGTTTACTGGCAAGGGCTTAAGGACAGCTTTACGGAAGCGCACCTGGAGCCTCTGCGCTCGGCCTTGAGGTCGATCGAGGAGTACCACGTCGAGTCCGAGGCGCTGGAGCAGGAGCTTTTGGCGCACGAGAACACCGCGATTGGCGAGTTGGACGACCTGTTGAGCAAACTGGTGGAGGCGGGCAACTCGGTGGCCGAGGCCCTGCACATCAAGGGCCTCTACAAAGAATCGGCACGTATCAAGCTGTGGGTGCAGAACGTGGCGGTCGTGTACACCGAACTGGAGATGCTCGACTCGATAGAGGGGTTGAACGAGGAGCTTGACGGCCTGATAGGCTGGCTCGGCTCGCTCGAGCGGGGCGGGCTGACCCGGCAGGAGCGGCTGCGCATCAGGGGCCTTTTCACCCAGTGGGGCGGCATGCAGGCGATGTGCGAGCGGAGGCTTGGGGAACTAGGCCCCCGCATCATGCGCTGGGTGCAGTGGAAGGAAGAAGAAGTGCTGCCCCCCAGCGAGTACAAGGCCCTCGTCTCTCAGTGGGACCGTAAGCTGCGCCTGCTCAGCGCCCGGCTAATTGACCTGCCAGCCGGTGACGAGGAGTTGCTGGACAACTACCTCGCGAGCCTCAAACGCTGGATCAACAGCAACAGGTTCTACGAGCCGTTCGATGACTGGAAGGTGCCCGGCGCCAGCTTCAAGGGCTTCGGTGACTACTACTACTTCTACAACATGAGCTACTACATCGATGACATCAAGCTTGAGCACTTCGAGCGCCAGTCCAAAGTCACCAACGACCTGATGATGGACATCTACGAAGTATTCGAGCGCGAAGGCATCCAGGTGCCGGTGCCCAGGTCCGAGATCATGTCGCTGAAGACCGACGAGCCCGACAGCACAAGCGCCAACGGCAGGGGCGAGGAACCGACCCCGGCAGGCTACATCCCCGGCCAGCGCACCCCAACTGAGCCGTTCCTGCGCATGCCGATCCCTCGCCAGTAGGCGGAAATTTGGAAATTAGAATTGCGAATTGCGAATTTAGCCGGTCTCCATCGAATTCGCAATTCGCAATTCTAATTTCCAAATTCCCCTCCCTGTGGTATCATGCATCGAATGTTTCAGCCTAAGGCAGGGGAGGACTTGCTGTGTACGAAGTCGAGATAAAGGACGTACGCGCTTACGAGATACTCGATTCGAGGGGGAATCCAACCATTGAGGTGGAGGTCAGCCTGATTGGTGGGGCCATAGGGCGTGCGGCGGTGCCCTCCGGGGCGTCCACGGGGGCGCACGAAGCGGTAGAATTGCGCGACGGCGACAAGCGTCGCTACGGCGGCAAGGGCGTCCTCAAGGCGGTTGAGAACGTCAACGTGGCGGTGGCCGAGCAGATAATCGGCTTGAACGCCTGCGACCAGGTGGCCCTCGACCGGGCGCTGCTGGCCCTCGACGGCACTCCCAACAAGGCCCGCCTCGGTGCCAACGCCATCCTGGGCGTGTCGCTGGCCGCCGCCCACGCCGCCGCCAAACACTTCGCCATGCCACTCTATCGCTACCTGGGTGGCCTTGCCGCCCGCACCCTGCCCGTTCCGATGTTCAACATCCTCAACGGCGGCAAGCACGCAGTAGACTCCACCGACTTCCAGGAGTTCATGGTCATGCCCACAGGCGCGCCTAACTTCCGCGAGGGCCTGCGCTGGGGCGTGGAGATTTACCAGTCCCTCAAGAAGACGTTGCACGACAAGGGCTACAACACCAACATTGGCGACGAGGGTGGCTTCGCGCCGTCGCTCAAGAGCAACGCGGAGGCTGTTGAGCTAATCCTGGCCGCAGTGGAGCAGGCCGGCTACACGCCGGGCAAGGACGTGCACATCGCCCTCGACCCCGCCATGACCGAGCTATACGACAACGGGTCGTACCACCTGGCGAAGGAGGGCCGTACCCTGTCCAGTAAGGAGATGGTCGCCTTCTGGGAGGAGTGGACCGGCAAGTACCCGATCATCTCCCTGGAAGATGGGCTGGCCGAGGACGACTGGGATGGCTGGCGGCTCCTCAACGAGCGCATCGGCAGCCGCGTCCAGCTCGTGGGCGACGACCTGCTGGTGACCAACACCGAGCGTATCAAACGCGCCATCCAGGTTGGGGCCTGCAACTCCCTGCTCACCAAGGTGAACCAGATAGGCAGCCTCACCGAAGCCATCCAGGCCGTGCGCGACGCCCAGCAGGCAGGCTGGACCGCCGTCATGTCCCACCGCTCCGGCGAGACCGAGGACACTACCATAGCCGACCTTGCCGTGGCTCTCAACTGCGGCCAGATCAAAACAGGAGCCCCCGCAAGAGGCGAGCGCACCGCCAAGTACAACCGCCTCCTGCGCATCGAAGCCGAGCTTGGCGAAAGCTCCGTCTATCCTGGCCTCAGCGCCTTCTACAACATCCGCAAGTCGTAAGATCAAGGGCCGTCACTGCGCACGAAAAGAAAAATCCTGCTTAAGGAATTACTGACAGGATTTTTCTTTTCGTGCTAACTTCAATCCTCTGCGATACATCGTCACACAACTACGGACAACACTTTTTGTCCGCCATTGGCAACGTTCACAACGTGCAAACGCTGGTAGGCAGGCGGCAATAAGCCGTATAATGTCGCTGGTGCCGCTCGCGCGCCTTGCGTCTCGTGCGCGCTTCGATTACCAACAACCGGCACCCAACCACTCACATTGGACACATTCGTAGGCCGCAGACTAGGCAAGTACCAGCTGGAGTCCCTCCTTGGCAGGGGCGGCATGGCTACGGTCTACAGGGCGCACGACACGGTGCTCAACCGCGCCGTCGCCATCAAAGTGCTCGACCCCGCGCTTACCATCGACCCCAAGGCGGTGGAGCGGTTCAAGCGGGAGGCAGTCACCGCCGCCAACCTCGAACACCCCAACATCGTGCGCGTATACGACGTGCAGCAGGAC
>DASVQO010000092.1:0-9035 GCA_036389075.1 Chloroflexia bacterium
GCTTTCGTGGCTGCCGCTGGCCCGGTGCTCGCGCCTGCCGCCCCCCGCCTCGTGGTCCTTGTCGCCCGCGTGTCCCTTGTCACCCTTGCCTGAGTGCCCCTGCCCCATGTCGTGAACGTTCTCATCGTCGTGCTGGTGTCCCATCTCACAGACCTCCTTCTTGAAGTTACTTACCCCTCGCCGTGCAACATACATGCCAATCCTAACCAACAACTCAACTTTGCGCCCCCTTTTAGTTCCCTGTGTCCGTTCGGCCACCCTCAGGGCGTGCTTTGCGCTATCGTCTATAGCATTTGGCGTGGCGAGATGCACAGTGCTATAATTATGGGACGACCCCTGCCCCCGTGCCCGCAGTCCCACCTCCGGGAGGTTGCTCTTTTTGGCCCGCCCAACCCAAACGTCCGCCAGTCCCATGCGCGTGCTCGTGCCAATTGGCGCGCTGCTCATGGTGATCGCAGCCGCCATACTCACATTCCAAATCGTCTCCCAGTCTCGCACCGGCACCGAAGTCGATACCGGCAGCGGCACCGATGGCGGCCAGGTTACACTCGAATATGCCACCGAACTGGGCAAAGACTCGCACCGTGGTACCGTCAATTCGCCGCTACGCATCACCCTGCGCGTGCCCTACAACGGCATCGAAGATAGCATGATAAGTACGGCGAGCGTGCAGCTATTTGATGAGGCCGGGCAGCCTGCCGAATATGGCGGCGCGCCCGCCGAGCCGTTCGTGCTGCAAGCTACGTATGAGCTTGGAGTGTGGGCCTACAACACTTCCGTGCCGAGCAAGCCGGGCAAGTACACGGGCCGGGTGCAGATCAACTACCGGGCAACCGGCGGCCCAGCCCCCACCCCACAGGCTTACGACTTCAGCAACACCGTGCTCGAGGCAGTAGCGGAAAACGGCCCTCCGGTGTCCAGTGGCTACGTCTTCACGAAGGACGCGAACCTGTGGATACTGTCCACCGACACCGCGAAGCAGCGCAGGCTCACCTTCTTCCCGGTCGAGAGCGAGTACGCCAACGACGCTACGTGGTCGCCCGACGGCAAGCTGGTAGCCTTCGCTCACACCCCCAAATCGGACCCGACGGAGCTACCCACCAGCGATATATGGGTCATCAACGCCGACGGCACGGGCGCGCAGATGGTGGTGCAGCACCAGGAAGGCGAGAGCCTCTACGATCCCACCTTTTCGGCGGACGGCAAGTACCTGTACTTCACCGCGGAGAAGCAGGACATGGCCTCGACCAACTACGACGCGAACGGCATGCCCATCGGCCTGCGGGGCATCGACCGGTACGACCTGGCCGCGGGAGAGCGCACGCACTGGAAAGACAACTCGCACAACCCCGCCGAAGGCGGCACGGACGGCGCGCTCCTCTACCTGGGCACCCCCGATGACGGCAGCGCAGGCGCGGGGGCGGGCGCGGCGGCGCTGGGCGTAAAGCTCGTCAGGGAAAAGCCGGACGGCTCGCTCTCGCAGGTGCTGGTGGACAGTTCGGCCTATACAGCCTTCTACGGTCCCGCCAGCTCGCCTGACGGCAGCAAAGTCGCGTTTGCGGCCATTGAAGTCCCACCCGCGCTTCCCGGCGGTGGGGCCTTAGACATATTGAAGTGGCTCACGTTCGAGCCGGAAGTGGCCTACGCCCACGGCCTCCCCTGGGACCTCTACATGGTGCCCGGCAACGGCGGGGGCAAGGCGGTGCGGCTGACCAACATGGCAGAGGACCAGCCTCACGCCGCCTGGATCGACAACAACACGCTCGCCTTCATGGGCGTGAGCGGCCTCTACAAGTTACAACTCGGCCCGGATGGCAACCCGACCGGCAAGCCCCAGAAGATCCACGAAGGCGCGCCCCACGGCGGGCTGACCTGGCACGGACCCTAGCCTGAAACGCCAACCGTAGAAGGATATGAGTGCCTGCCGGTGCGTAACACGTAACGCAGCGCTCGTGACGTTTCGGAACTAGAAGGACTAATACGCTTTTTGGAAACAGCAACTATGGGCGGGGCCAGAAGGTGGCTCCTCCCGGCACTGGTCATGACACTACTCCTGGGGTGGCTGTACGCGCCATCTCCCGCGCTCGCCCACGCCAAGCTGCTGAAGAGCAGCCCCACGGCGGGCGCGCTGCTGGACGCGCCACCTGAGAAGGTTGAGCTTTCGTTCAGCGAGGGCGTGAGCTTGCAGTTTAGCTCAATGAAGCTGCTCGACCGCGCGCGCAAGGAACTGGCGATGGGCGCGCCGGGGCACGAGGGGCAGGACGACACTTACGTAGCCGCCACTTTGCCCCTGGACCTCGCGCCCGGCACTTACACCGTGGTTTGGCGCGTGTTGTCGGCGGTGGACGGGCACGTCACGACGGGCAACCTGGCTTTCAGGGTGCGCCCGCCCGCCGGTTCGCAAGGCACCACTGAGCCGAGCGAGAACGCGGAGGCGCCTCCTGAGGAAGTCGTGCCCGTCTCGCCCGTGGAGGGCAGCACCGAGAGCCCCGATCCGTTCCGCTGGCTCACGCGCGCTTTGCTCCTTGCGAGCGCGGCCCTGCTCGTGGGCGGGGCCATCTTCTCGGCCCTGGTTGTCCGGCCCAGCCTCGCGAACGACCCCAAAGGCCCGTCCCTGCTGCCCATGCTGACACGTGGACTGGGCAGGGCGGGCACGTTCTCGGCGGTGGTGCTCCTGCTGGCCCTGGCACTCGACCTGGTCTTGCAAATCGGCAGCATTGTAGGGGGTGGCCTCGGCGTCGGCCTGCAAAACCTGGGGCTGGCGGGCACGCTCGTCACTACTACGGGCTACGGGTACGCCTGGATGGTCAAAGTGACGGCGGGCGCGGCTCTGCTGGCCGTCATGCTCGTAGCCTGGCGGGGCGGGCAGCCCTCGGAGGGCAAGTCGCCGCTCCCGGTATGGTCTATAGCCACGCTCGCGGGGGTAGGGCTTGCCCTGGGTGAAGCCCTCAGCAGCCACGCCGCCGCCTCGGGCAGCAATAGTTCGGCAGCCTCGGGTGGCACGCTCGTGTCAGGCGGCGTGCTCCCCCTGCCCCTGCTTAGCGACTGGGTACACCTCGCGACCGCCTTTACCTGGGCCGGCGGCCTGGGCTACATGGCGCTGGTGCTCTACCCCGCCTTCCGAAGCAGCGGCCTATCTTCCGAGGAGCAGCGAGCGGTGCTGGGCCGCGCGGTGCCGCGCTTCTCTCGCGTCGCCCTGTTCAGCGTCGCTACGCTGGCCGTGACGGGCACCTATAACGCGCTGGTGCACACCACCGACCTGGGGGCGTTCGCTGCCAGCGCCTACGGGCAAGTGCTCATCCTAAAGATAGCCCTGTTCGCCTTCCTGATGCCCCTGGGGGCCATCAACCTGCTCAAGCTCACCCCGCAGCTCAGGCGCAAGGAGCAAACAGGCGCAGCCGGCGCACCCGCTAGCCAGGCGGCCGTCCCCGACCCCGCGCGCAGCCTCCGCCGCACCGTGCGGGGAGAGGTAGTGCTCGTCGTAGGGGCGCTGGTTTGCGCGGCGGGCCTCTCCCTCCTACCGCCACCGAGCGACGCGGAGGGGGCCTATACGGCTACCCCAAACGCCACCGCCGTGGCCGCCGCACCCACTACCACGGTGACGCAACCCACCCCCACCGAGCCTGTGCCCCTCACCGCCTCCGCGCAGACCAGCGTGCAGGGCTACCGGGTGGGCCTGGATGTGTCCTCCTCGTTCGAGGGCGACCAACTGACGGCGAGCATAGAGAGAGTGGACCCGGCAGCCGCGCCTCTCACCGACGTGCTCAAGGTCATCTTCAAGGTGACGCCGCAGGACGTGGACGGCGGCAGCACGTCGCTGCAAGCGGCTGCTGAGGCCGGGGGCGGCGTGGACACCCAGGTGTGGAAGGCGAACGAAACGGTGCTCACCCTGGACGGCGGCTACCTGGTGACAGTGATCGTGCAGCGCACCCAGGCCCCCGACCTCAAGGCCGCCTTCCGCCTGGACCTCTCCGTGGATACGGGGTTGAAGGCCAGGGCGTCGGAGGTGCTGGAGATACGCCTCGACACGGTGCCCAGCCCGCCGATTAGCGGCACGGCCACCCTGAAGCTGATGCTGCTGGACGGCGCGGGCGCACCCGTTAGCGACGCCCGGATAACGGTAAGCCCCCTCATGCCCGCCCACGGCCACATAGAGCCAACCGACGTAGCTAAAGCCCTACCCGGCGAGCCCGGCGCTTACACGATGCCCGTCAATTTCCAGATGGGCGGCGCATGGCTTATCATATTCAATGTCGAACGCCCTGGTAAGGATACAATCAAAGTCGATGCCGGGCTGGACGTAATAGACCCCAACGCCACACCCACACCACAGGTGAAGTTGGAGGAATGACGGGGACGACGGACGATGGGAGACGAAAACGCAAAGCATGTCTTGAGCGCAGCCAAAGGGACCACAGACGCGAAGAACGCGCAAAGATTTAGAATTGGTATTGGGTGCTAGCCGTCAGGTATGGCTATGCTACCGCCCATCCCCATAGAGCGAGGTTATCAATGATAAAGTTTACACGCGCAAGGATATTAGCCGCACTGGCGCTACTGGTGCTTTTGCCTGTGGCCTCGGCGTGCCTGCCGTCGCAGCCGAGCGAAGAGACCGCCTCCGAGGCCGCCGTACGAGGCAGGCCCACGCCCGACGGCCGCGTCGTCACGGCGGACCAGGCGTCTAACACGCTCACTTTGATCGACGTAGCCACCAACGAGGTCTACGGCATCATCAAGACCGGCCAGCAGCCGCACCACGTGGTCGCCACTCCCGACGGCAAACAATTGTGGGTGTCTCTTTACGGGGAGAACCGCCTGCAAGTGTTCGACGCTACGACGCTCGCGGAATTAGCTTCTGTAGACGTGGGGGCGAGCAACGACGACCTGGTGTTCGAGCCCTCCGGAAAAATGCTGTACGTGTCGCTCGGCAGCACCGACGCTGTGGCCGTGGTGGACGTGGCCGCCCGCAAGATGGTCAAGACCGTGAAGGTGGGCAAGACACCCCACGGCGTGCGGACCTCGCCGGACGGCAACCTGCTACTCGTCACCAACACCGCCGACAACACAGTCTCGGTGCTGTCCCTCCAACCGGAAGCGGTGGTCAAGACCACCATAGAGACCGGCCCCAACCCGTTCGAGGTCTACGTCAGCGACGACAGCAAGACCGCCTACGTGAGCAACTTCCTGGGCGACTCGATTTCGGTGCTGGACCTTGTAGGTAACAAGCGCGGCGCGTATATCAGGAGCGGCAAGCAGCCCGCCATGCTCATCCTGCAAGGCGGCGCGGGTGCCGAGAAGCTTTGGGTCGCCAACACCGGGTCGGGCGAAGTGTGGGCCATAGACCCCGCCACACGTAAGCTGATTACTCGCGTCACCGTGGGCAAGGGGGCGCACGGGGTGGTAGCCACACCCTCCGGCAAGCTGTTCGTCACCAACTCCACCGACAACACCCTGTCGGTAGTGGACTCGAACACCAACCAGGTGCTCGCGACGTTGCAGGTGGGCAGCAACCCGAACGGCCTCACTTACGTTCCCAACGCGCAGTAGCTATAATACGGGTATGGCAAACAGGACCGGCCAGCCATGAAAGTACGGCGACTGCTGCTCTTCATACTCGTCGCGGTGAACCTGACGCTCGTGTGCCAGGGACACACGGTAGAGAGCGGGCACACCGGGGTGCACCTGGCCCTCCTGGGCGAGCCTCACCTAGAAGAGGAGGCAGACGCCGAGATTGCCGGCGCGCCGAACCTCTCGCATCAGCCGGAGCAGGTGTCCTTTGAGGAAGCAGGCGTGGAGGACGCCGGCCTCATGCCGGTAGAGGGGGGCCGCAAGAGCGAGCCCGCGCTGCTTGGGGCCGGTCACTTCTCGTCCCTCGACATGCTGGCGGTGGCGCTCCTCAGTACCCTTGCCGGTGCCACCCGCACGTTCAGCCTGCGCCTCGCGATGCCTCTAACATGGACGTCCCGTTTCAGAAAATCGCCGGAGCCGCCTCCTCCTCAGACGCACGCTTGAGACACTATCCGACATGTTGTCCAAACGCACACAAATCACAAGAGGAGAGAACCGACACATGAACTCAACAGTCACAAAGAGGGCCGGGGCAGTGTTCTACAGGGTTACCATCTTAGTAGCCGCGCTGCTGCTGGCAGCGGTGGTTGGCACACGCGTCGCCTCTGCCCACGCGCATCTCGAAAGCTCGACCCCGGCTGATGGGGCCACTGTGGCCTCCGGCCTCACCCAGGTCACGCTGACATTTACCGAAGAGATGAGCGTTGACCAATCGAGCGCGCAACTGGCTTCGGCTGACGGGAGCGCCGTGTCAGGGGCAGCCGGGGCCGTAGACAGGGCTAAACGCAACACGATAGTCATCACCACCCCCGCGCTGGCCGACGGCAAGTACACCGTCACCTGGCGGGCCGTAACCGAGGACGACAACGGCATCACCAACGGCACCTTCAGCTTCACCGTAGGCAGTGGAGGGACCACCACCGGAGGCACGTCCACTCCCACCAGCGGCGGCACCACAACCGGCACGGGTGGGTCTTCACTCCCAGCCACAGGCTCCGGCGAAGCCACCCCACTTACCCTTCTGGGCCTCTTCCTCGCCACCCTCCTGCTTGGCGCGGGCACGCTCGCAAAGCGGGCAGCAAGGTCGTAGTCCCAGGCTAGCAATTCACCGCAGAGGCGCAGAGGACGCAAAGGCACGCAGAGATTAGTAAGGGTTTAAAGCAGTAAGGGCAGCATAGTGCAGTTAGATGCTGCCCTCACCCAAAACACCCTCAATTCTTCTCCGCGTGTCCTCTGCGTCCTCTGCGTCTCTGCGGTGAATAATCCTTGTCTTCTTGGAGCGTGCTTGGCGTCCTGGCGGTTCCGTCTCTTGTAACCACCCTACCTGTAAGCCGCCGCCTGCAAGTTGAAGAGTTCCGCGTAGGTGCCGTCCAGGGAGAGCAGGTCTTCGTGGGTGCCCGCCTCGGAGATGATGCCGCCTTCCAGCACGAAAATGCGGTCGGCCAGGCGCACGGTGCTGAAGCGGTGGCTGATGAAGACCGCCATCTTGCCCCTGGTAAGCTCTTTCATGCGGGCGAAGATCTCGTATTCGGCCCTCGCATCGAGGGAGGCGGTAGGCTCGTCCAGGATGAGGATTTCGGCGTCCCGCATGAAGGCACGCGCCAGCGCCACCTTCTGCCACTCGCCGCCCGACAGTTGGTAGCCGTCATCGAACCAGCGGCCCAGCATCGTATCGTAGCCCTTCGGCAGCTTCTCAATCACCGAGTCGGCCCCGCTCTTGCCCGCCGACTGCTCCACCATCTCCTGGTTCCCCATCTCGCCCAGCCTGCCCACGCCGATGTTGTCCCGGGCCGAGAAGTAATAGGTCACGTAGTCCTGGAAGATAACCCCGATCGTGGCGTGCAGGTCGGCCAGGTCTATCTCGCGTATATCTATGCCGTCGAGGAGAATCTGGCCCGCGTCGGGGTCGTACAGCCGTGTGAGCAGCTTCACTATGGTCGTTTTGCCCGCGCCGTTCTGCCCCACCAGCGCCACCGCCTCGGTGGGCTTTATCGTGAAGCTAACGTCGCGCAGCGCAGGCTCGGTCTTGCCGGGGTAGGTGAATGTGACGTTGCGGAACTCAAGGCCCTGCTTGAGGGGCAGCGCCAGCTTGCGAGGCGTCGTGGGGCTTTTCACCAGCGGGTCGTAATCGAGGAAGTCGTACAGGTTCGTCAGGTAGAGGCTATTCTCGTACATGCCGGACAGCCCGTCCAGGATGCTGCTCAAGCTCGATTGCACCTGCCCCACCGCCTGGCTGTAGAAGGTGAGGTCGCCCAGCGTCAGCCGCCGCGCGATGACTTGCAAAGCCACGTACAGGAACGTGCCGCTCGTCACAATCGTGGAGAGGCTGCCCCAGGTGAAACCGGCCATGTAGCGGCGCTTCACCAGGCTGCGGTTCTCCTTGTAGAACCGCTCCGCGATCTCGTTCCACAGCTTGATGAAGAAGTCGCCCAGGCCAAACAGCTTGATTTCCTTGTTGTAGGTGTCGCGCGTGAGCAGGTCGAGGTAGTAGCTCATACGGCGGCGGTCGGGCGATTGGCGACGCGACATGAGGAAGCCCTGCCACCCGTAGCGCGAGCTTGCGATAAAGCTCGGAATAGGTGCCAGCAGTGCCAGCACGGCCACCACCCAGCCCAGGCTCGTAATCAAGGCCACCATGCTCAGGAACGTGATAAGCGAGCGCACCAGGCCAAACATCTGCTCGACCATCGCGGTTGGCCGGTAGCCGGCCTCCCGCTGGGCCTGCTGGAGCGTGTCGTAGAACTCCGGGTTCTCGAAGAAGCTCAGGTCCAGGCGGTTGGCGTGTTGCATCAGCATGAGCTGGATGCGGCGGGCCGTAAGCTCCTGTAGCGCCTGCTGGTTGATGTTGCGTATCGTCTGGAGGAGGGAGCTTCCGGCGGCCAGCCCGAACTGTATGAGCACCAGCACCACCACGTAATTCACCCACGACTGGTTGCCACCCGGGTCGTCTCCCCGGTTGATGGCCTCCACCACCCCGTCGATGACCAGCTTGCTCACCCACGCGCTCGCGCTTGGCAGTACGCCGAACAGCACCGAGAACACGCCCATGCTGATCGTGAGGGCCTTATGAGTGCTCCACACCAGGCCGAAGGCGCGCGGAGCTCCGGACATGGTCACGCGAGCGTTCTTCTTCAGGTTCTGGAGCCGCTCGCTGAAAGTCTTTGGGCCTGTATCTTCTTCTTCGGGCTTCTGCTGTGAGGGCCGCGGGCCACGGCCATTGCCGCCGTACATCCCGCGAGGCCCGCCGGGAAATCCTGATTGCATTCTTTGTGTTACCTTGCTCTTCTAAGCTGTGTGTCTCTTATACAGCAAGTATAACAGGTGCGAGCGACGGGCTGCCCCACCCGTTCGGCTAGCGGGGTGCCTGCTAGTTGGGCTAGAGGGTGTGGTCCACAGTTCCCCTGGACAGATAGACCGATAGGCGGGGACGGCTTTAGAAGCCCCTGCTGCGTTCTCCCCGCACGCTG
>DASVQO010000093.1:0-24124 GCA_036389075.1 Chloroflexia bacterium
CGACATAGACTTTGCTCTCTCTCTTCTCTCGCTATTTCATTATGAACTTGCAGTTTGCTCCACTCAGAATGACAAGGTCCACTAGGGTGCTGCTCTCCTACTTTGACACAACACTGTTTTCCTCCCCCTCAGGCTTGACGCACCCCCCACTCCTCCATATAATCGTAGGGCAGAATACCGTCCTGCCCTTCTTGTCACCGTATTCCGGCATGCCGTACTTTCGTCCCCTTATTCGCTTGCGAGGCTCGCCATGGATGTTGCCATCATAGAAAGGGCGCGCAGCGGTGACGAGGAGGCCTTTGTGCTCATCTACGAGCACTTTTCCCCCCAGATTCACCGCTACGTATACCGGCTTGTTGGCAGCCTCGAACAGGCCGACGACATCACCCAGGACACCTTTCTGCGCGCCTTCCAGGGCATCGGCAAAATCGCGATAGACTCCAACGTGAGCGCCTGGCTCTATCGCATCGCCTCCAACGCCGCATTTGACATCCTGCGCCGCCGCAAGCTCATCACCTGGATGCCCATACATGAAGAGAGCGACAAGTCGGGCGAGTTCACTTCGGAGGACTTCACCCCCCAGGTGATCGAGTCGGACATAGTGCGCCGCGCCGTGGCCGAGATGCCCCCCGCCCTGGCTGTGTGCCTCGTGCTGCGCTCCGTCGAAGGCTTCTCCTGCGAGGAGATAGCCGAGATCCTCAAGATACCCAAGGGCACCGTCTTCAGCCGCCTGGCCCGCGCCCGCGAGTCGTTCCAGCAGATTTACACCGACCTGGCCCGCAGCCCCGATGCGCCATCTGCCAGGGACGGCGGAACGGGTAAACAGGAGGGTAAAGCGTGAGCTGCGCGCGCTACCGCCAGCTAATCTCACGCTTCGTTGACGGCGAGGTCACACCTCGCCAGCGTCAGGAACTGCTCGCCCACGTCCAGGCGTGCCGCGACTGCGCCGCCTGGCTCTCCAGGGCCCGCCAGACCGACGTGCTGCTCAAGGGCCTCGAACCCGCCGGCCCCTCCGACCGCGTGCGAAGCGCCGTGCTGGGCGCGGTGCTCAAGAAGGAAGAAGCCCCTCCCGCCCCCGCAGCCAGGGCCACGCCACCCGCCCGTAAGAGCATCTTTGCCATGGGCCGGCTGAGGCTGGAGGCTGCCGGGTTGCTGCTGCGCCTCGACCCCAACCCCCGCGCCATTTTCCTTGCCGCCACCGCCACCTTCATAGCGATGATCGGCCTGGGCTACTACCTCAACGTCCTGCCACCGCTCTGGGGTTACAACAAGCTCGGCTTCGAGCTGCCCGGCGACGAGGCCCGTACCACCATCGACGTGCAGCCCCTGGCGGTCTACAACGGCGACAGCGGCGGCGTGGGTGGCAGCATGGCAGTGCCCAACCCCGTGCGCATGCTCCCCGCGGCTGGCGCCAACTCCGTGGCAACGGACGCGGCCCTGCAAATGCGCTTCGACCAGCCGATGGACCGCGCCTCGGTGGAGGGTGCGCTCGCCATCGACCCGCCCCTCGCGGGCAGGTTCGAGTGGACCGCCGACAACGAAGTGAGCTTCGTGCCGGTGCAGCCCGGCCTCCTGCGCGGCGTATCCTATACCGCCGTGCTCAGCCACAGCGCCCGCTCGCTGTCCGGCACGCCCATCGAGAAGCCGCTTGAGTGGTCGTTCAACACCACCCGGCCTCACACGGTGACCGCGCCCGGTAGCGGCTCCACGCTGGCCCTCACGAGCACCCTGAGCCTCGCGTTCGATGCCCCGATGGATATGGCGGATGCCGCAAGCAAGGTGGGCCTGTTCGGTCCCTCCGGCCAGGCGTTACAGGCAGCCCTCACCTGGGACGCCGAGGGTCGCACTCTAATGCTGGCTCCCAACGCTCCCATGCCTCAAGGTGACGTTCACCTGAGGGTAAATGCCTCCGCTCGCACCGCCGCTGGGGACACGCTCGGCAAAGCCTACGAATTCACCTACAAAGCCGCGCAGTCCGGGCCTGCGTTACGCATCGAGGGCGAGCGCGTGCGGTTAGTAGGGACAGGCACCGCGTTCGCCGTTCAGTACTCCGGCGTGGAGCCCGCGACCGGCGCTGTCCTTGCACGCGCCGGCGTGGAGGTCTACAGGCTGCCCGCCGAGAGGCTGTCCGAGCTAGGAGCGGGGGCGCGGCAGTGGCCCTCCCAGCCCCCGGCGGCCCTTCTCTCCAGCCTGGAGCGCGCGGGCACTTTCCGCCCCGTCTCGCCGGAGGAGGACGCTGTTTCGGGGCCAATCGTGGTAGAGGGGCTGGCGGCGGGCACCTATTTGCTGCTGGCGGAAGCCTTCACCCCTTCGGGCGCGGCGTCCGACTGGCAGTTGCTGGTGGTCGCGGACCGTGGCATGGCAAGGCTGGACCCGGGGCACATCTCCGCGTTCTGGACCTGGGGAGAGGCAGGCCGGGCCTGGGGCGGGGCGGAAATCTCACTCTACGCCCCCGACGGCAACTTGTTGGAGAAGGGCGCGACGAGTGCAAATGGCCTCTGGCAGCCCGGCCCCAATTCGGCGGGTGCGACGCTAGCTATAGCCCGCGACGTTGAAGGCCACCTGGCGGCCCTGGCGCTCGATCCCGACACCTGGACCGCGCCAGCCGACGCCCCTGGACAGTCCGCGCTCGCTGCCTCTATGCAGACCGACCTGCCGGTATACCTGCCCGGCCAGGCGGTCAATTTCCGCGTGCTGTTGCGCGTGACGTCCGTGTCGTCTGCCGCCACGCCCAGCGTCGAACAGGACGTGATAGTGCAGCTAAAGACGCCGGAGGGGGCCGCGCTGTCGTCCCTCACCCTACGGCCCGATGGCGTGGGTGGCGTGGCCGGTAACTTCACCCTCTCGCCCCGGGCGCGGCCCGGCACTTACAGCTTGCAGGTGCAGGCAAACGGCGCGCAACACAGCTTCCCGGTGCAGGTAGTGCAGCCGCGCAACGATACGCTGAGCGTTTACATAGCGCCTGCACGCGAGTACACGTCGCCCACGGGCCTGGCTATAACCCGCACGGTGAGCGTGCTGGGCGATGGGGGCAGGGCCGCCAACGGCGCTACCATTACCGCTACCCTCGGCATCGAGGGCGATAGCTGGGCCTCGGAGCCGGTATCGGCCACGGTGGACGCCAGTGGCCGGGCCACTTTCAGCTTGCCGCTGCCAGGCTGGACCGCCCTCTACAACGAGCCGGGCCTCTACGTGAACGTCGAAGCGAGGCTGAACGGCAGGAGCGGCTCCGGCAGGCAGTACCTCGATTTCGCGCCGGACAACACGCCCCGCATAGAGCTACCGCAGCTAGTCGCGCCCCTGATGGGCCTCGTAGCCATAGCGCGTCCCCGGCAGGACGGCACTATAGCCGTGCGCCTGGTGCAGCTTGACGGCGAGGCAGAACAAGCGGGCACCGGCGACCTGCTCGTGGCCGCGCGCGCTCCCGGCGGCGAGACGACGGCAGAGCTTATACCCCTCGCCGCGTTGCGGGATGCCACGGTCAGCCTGCCGGGCAGCTATGCGGGCGGCAGCCTCGTCCTGGCGCGCGCGGGCACGGGCATGACGCGGCGACTGCGGCTCGACGTTGGGGAGAGCACCGATGTGACGTTGCGGGTCGTTTCGCCTGCGAGGGTCTCGCCCGGCCAGCAGGTGCCCCTGAGCTTGTCGCTGCTCGACCCGGAGGGCCAGCCAATGCCAGCCGTGGCCTCCCTGTGGCTGCGCAGGATGGGCGGCACCACGCCGCAGGCCGCGCGGGGCTGGGAACCCACCCTGGCCCTCTCAGCCGCGGGCGCGACCTCCACCACCCTGCAAGCCCCAATCGAGCCGGGCCTCTGGTACGTCATGGCCGAGGCTGCCACGCAGGACGGGGTGTACACCCGCGCCTCCACCATACTGAGGGTGGAACCCGGCCCCGCCATGCAATTGCCGCCCCCGGCTCAGTTGGAAAGCGGTAAAGCACAGACCGTCTCGGTGGTGCTGCACAACCCCACCGGCGGCGCGGTAAACGCCAGCCTCAACGCGGCCACGGACGGCGGCCTGGTGAGGGAAGGCCCCGAATCGCAGAGCGCGTATCTAGCACCGGGCGGTTGGGGCAAGCTCGAATGGCGGTACGGCGCGGCCTCGGTGGGCGCGTCAGCTATCAACTTCAAGCTGGTATCAGGGGCGAACGGCCCCATCGCGGGGGCATTTCCGGTGCTGGCGACGAGCGGCGGCACGGACACCACCACTCATTTTTCGGGCCTGCTCTCCGGCGAGCAGCAGGTAGAAGTGCACGTACCCACCGGATTGCGGCAGGACGGCGTGGAGCTGGAGATTCGCGTTTCCACGTCGCTGCTCTCGGCCCTCGCGCAGATAGCCCAGGACCTACCCTCCGCGCCGGGCGAGACGGCACAGGGGGTCGCGCTTTCCGCAGCCCGGCTGTCTTCAGGCCCCGCCGTGGACGCCGCATTTCGGCGCATAGAGGGTGAGGGCAGGGCCGGGCTTGAGCACGCGGACCTCACCCGCTCGTTACTTCTACAGGAGATATATTCGGCGCAGCACACCGATGGTGGTTGGAGCGCAAACGTCGATTTGCAAGGTCCAAGCCAGGTAGCCGCTACCGGGCAGGTGCTCCTCGCCATCCACCGCCTATCGCTAGCCTCCTCTATTGGCGGGGCGGCGAGAGGAGACGGGGCCGTTGACGCCAGCGTGGTGAGTCGTGGGGTAGCCTACCTCGCTGCCGAACTGGCGAGGCCGCTTGACGAACAGGCGGGCCCCACGGCGCTAGGAGAGCGGGCGTTCGGCCTTTACGTGCTGTCCGTCTACGGCCGCCTCGACGTGGAGCAGGCCCGCTCGATGATGGCGTACGCGGGGGCGAACAGCAGCTTGAAGCTGACACACGCGGGGCAGGCGTGGCTTGCCCTGGGATTGTGGCAGGCGGGCCACACGGGCGATGCCCTGGTGCTGGCGAACCGGCTCATGCAGGCCGGGGCCGACCTCGACCGCGCGGCCCTCGCTCCCATGCTGGAGCTTACCCTTTACGCCGGTTCGTCGCTGAACGGCGATACCCCCGGCCCCGCGCTGATGACCCGGCGGGACGCGGCTATCTACAAGGCGGCGGCACAGTCTTACGCTCGTGCCCTCATGGAGTCGCGCAGGGGGCTGGGCTGGGATGGTCCGGCGAGCACTGCCGATGCGGTGTGGGCGCTGTCCCTTTATGTGACGCAGGAGGAGCTTGCGTTGCAGCCAGGCCGCCCCACCATCACCATAAACGACCGCCCGGTGCAAATTACGCAGCCCGCCGCGGACAGCCGGGCGGGGGCCAACGCGGCCGACGTGGACGCCGTGTCGGTCCGCCTGCCCGGCAACACCCTCCACGCCGGCACCAACTGGCTCACACTGAAAGCCCCTGCTCCCGGCAAGGAGCTATATTACAGCCTTACTTTGAAAGTGCGAAGATGAGTTGTTAGTTGTTGGTGGCGAGCGTGCCGTGTGGCCTTTTCCCTGTGGCTAAAGCCACGGGCTGACAAGGGGCAAAGTCCCCTGCGGGGACTGCCTAACATGTACCAGTCTCCGAAGGAGACTTCGCCCCTTGTAAGCCCGCTAATTCATTGGCAGGGCGCGGTTGGCAGGGCACTCTAACCACTAACCACTAACCACTAACAACTCGTCCCTCGCCGCTCCCAGGAGAAGAATGGACAAACTGATCGTCGAAGGCGGGCAAGTCCTGAACGGGGAGATCGTGCCCGCTGGTAACAAGAACTCGGCTCAACCGATGCTGGCGGCCTGCCTGCTGACGGACGAGGCTATTACGCTGCACAACGTGCCCAACATAGCCGACGTGCGCACCCTCCTGAGCATGCTCGGTGACATGGGCGTGGAGGTGGACGCCTCCGACCTGGCTACCACCCACAGCATCACGCTACAGGCCCGCAAGGTGGAGAGGCAGCCCGACCGCTTCCTGGGCGCGAAAGTGCGGGGCTCCATCCTCATGGCGGGGCCGCTCCTCACGCGCACCGGGTACGCGGTGGTGGGGCAGCCCGGCGGCGACGCGATTGGTCGTAGGCGCGTGGACACCCACCTGATAGCCCTCAAGGCCCTCGGCGCGAAAGTGGAAGTGGACAACGACCAGTACTTCATGCGCGCCGAGGGCAGGCTGAAGGGCACCGGTATCTTCCTCGATGAAGCCAGCGTCACCGGCACTGAGCAGGCTATCCTCGCCTCCGTGCTGGCCGAGGGCGAGACCACCATCTGCAACGCCGCCGCCGAGCCTCACGTGCAGGACCTCTGCGAGATGCTCAACAAGCTGGGGGCCAAAATAAGTGGTATCGGCACCAACACCCTCCGGGTATGCGGCGTGGACTCATTGCACGGCGGGGAGCACACCATCATCTCGGACCACATCGAGATAGGCAGCTTTATCGGCCTGGCGGCGGTCACGGGCGGGCACCTGCGCATCAAGAAGGCGGTGCCGGAGCACCTGCGCATGACCAACCTGGTGTTCAGCAGGCTGGGCGTGCAGGTGCAGGTCGATGGCGACGACATAGTGGTGCCGGGCGGTCAGGACCTGCGGGTGATCTACGACGTGCACGAGGCGGTGCCCAAGATAGACGACGGCATCTGGCCTGCCTTCCCCTCCGACCTGATGAGTATCGCGCTCGTGACGGCCACGCAGTCGGAGGGCACGGTGCTCATCTTCGAGAAGATGTTCGAAAGCCGCCTATTCTTCGTGGACCGCCTCATCAGCATGGGCGCCCGCATCGTGCTGTGCGACCCCCACCGCTGCGTCGTGGTGGGCAAATCTCCGTTGCGCGGCGACGAAATCACCAGCCCCGACATCCGCGCAGGTATGGCCCTCCTGCTCGCCTCCCTCTGCGCCGACGGCAACAGCACCATCTACAACGTCGGCCAGATAGACCGCGGCTACGAGGCCATAGAGACCCGCCTGGAAGCCCTGGGAGCGCGGATAAAGCGTGTGCGGGACTAAAATATAAAGACGGAAACGCCAAGACGCCAAGACGCCCAGAACCACGCCGAGGTATTAAGGTTTAGAGGGTACAAAGAGGACCAGGGCACATTGTGTCGTACCCTGGTCCTTTTTCTTAGAACACCTACCTTAATCTTGGCGTGGTCCTTGGCGTCTTGGCGTCCTGGCGTTTCCGTCAAGAACTTTCGCGAAGAAGCACCACCTCATCGAGGCCGTCGGTCTCGGTGAGGTGGACCTGTACGCGTTCGGCGCGGGAGGTGGGCACGTTCTTGCCGACGTAGTCGGCGCGGATGGGTAGCTCGCGGTGGCCCCGGTCTACCAGCACTGCGAGTTGTATGCTGGCGGGGCGGCCCTTGTCCATGATGCCGTCGATGGCGGCCCGCACCGTGCGCCCGGTGTAGAACACGTCGTCCACGATCACGATGGTGCGGCCCTCCACCTCCAGGTCGAGGCCGGGCGTCTGGCCCATGCTGCCCTGGCCTCTAAACTCCGGCCTGTCATCGCGGTAGGGGGTCACGTCAAGCTCGGCTACAGCCACCGCCGTGCCCTCGAACCTTTCGATGAAGGTCGATAGTCGCCTCGCCAGTGTCTCGCCGCGTGTCTTGATACCGACCAGGGCGAGGTCGCCCACGCCGCCGTTGCGCTCCAATATCTCGTGCGCTATACGAGTGAGAGCGCGGCGAATCGCCTCGCCGTCGAGCAGCACAATAGGTTCGGGTTTGGGCATGATAGTTATTGCTTCTTCCTGCGGCGTATGCCGAACGCGGGCACGCCACCTGCCGCCAGCCACAACACCCCCAACAATACCAACAAGATCCAGTCCACACGCATGGCAAATACCCCCGGTCTCAAGACCACCGCCGGACAGGACCGGCGCACCAATTTCGCGGATGCTACACCCGGCGGGGGCATCCATCCGACGTTTTGCACCTTTGTGGATTTCGGACCTGGAAGTTCAGATTTTGCATTTAGCATTTGCCTTCCCGCATAAAGAGTGTTACCATTAGTAACGTTTTAGCGTATACTTAATTGAGGCTATGAACACACCCCGACACAAAGAAACGGCAGCAGCTACAGTGGGCGCAGGCACCGCCACCCTGGTGCAAATCGCACCGGGCGAGGACGCCTGCGAGGTACGCTGCGTTCACCCCGACAACGTGCGCCGGGGCCGCCAACTGCTGCTGCCACCGGGCGAGTACCAGGCCCTGGCAGACACCTTCCAGGCGCTCTCGGACCCCAGCCGCGCCAAGATCGTCTACAGCTTGCTGGAACAGGAGCTTTGCACCTGCGACCTAGCCGCCATAGTAGGCGTGAGCGAGTCGGCGGTGTCCCAGCACCTGAAGGTGTTGCGCCGCCTGCGCCTCGTCAGGAGCCGCCGCGAGGGCAAAATCATCTATCACACCCTGGACGACGCTCACATCAGGACGCTGCTGAGCGTCTGCCTGGAGCATGTGAGAGATGAAGGAGTGTTGGGTAGCCCTGTGGCTAAAGCCACGGGCTGAGAAGAAGCAAAGTCCCCTACGGGGACTCTCTAGGAGAGGGTAGTCTCCGAAGGAGACTTCGCCACTTGTAAGCCCGCCAATTCATTGGCAGGGCGAAGGCCACAGGGCGTCATGCAGGGCAACCTCCACAGGGCGTCCCCATCATCAGACAACCATGATCACGACCAGGAAAAACCACACAAACGATACAACCGAGAAGCTACGCATCAGCGGCATGGACTGCGGCGATTGCGCTGTAAGTATCGAGAAGTCGTTGGAGACGCTGCCGGGAGTGCGCTCGGCAAGCGTTAGCTTCGGGGCGGGCACGGCGCAGGTGACGTACGACCCGGCGGTCGCCGGCCACGAAGCCATAGCCAGGCGTGTGTCGGAACTTGGTTATCATGTGGAAGAAACCGGCGCGGCTAGCTTGCAGACGGGACCGCTCGAATTTATCATCGAGGGCATGGACTGCGGCGATTGTGCGCGCACCATCGAAAAGTCGGTGGCTGCCCTGCCTGGCGTGGCCCAGGCAAGTGTGAACTTCGGCTCGGCGCGGCTGTCGGTGGTGCCCTCCGTGGCATCCGAGCGTCCAGAGGCGAGCACGATCGAGCGAGTGGTGACGGCGGCGGGCTACAGGGCCACGCCCGTGGCGAAGCGGCGCACAAGCGCAAGCATGCCGTTCTGGAAGCGCGAGCGCCGGGTCGTCAGCACGGTGATAGGCACCGTCGCCGCTCTGCTGGGCTTCGCGCTGTCGTTCACTGCTGCCCCGGTCTGGCTGGTCAATGCCTTCTTTGGCGCCGGCGTCCTGGTTGCCGGGCTGGGTTTCGCCAGGGCGGGGCTGCTTGCGCTGCGGGCCGGGCGCGCCGATATGAACCTGCTCATGACGGTAGCGGCCATCGGCGCGGTGCTGCTGGGCGACTGGGGCGAGGCGGTCACGGTGGTGCTGCTCTTCGCGTTCGGCGGCACTCTGCAATCTTACACGCTCGACAAGACGCGCGGCGCTATTCGCGCCCTCATGGACCTTACGCCCGCTACCGCCCTGGTGCGCCGCGCCGACACCAGCACCGGCCTGCCCATCATGCGCGACGTCCGCCTCCCCGTCGAGGAGGTACGGCCCGGCGAGACTGTGCTGGTCGGCCCTGGCGAGCGCCTGCCCCTGGACGGCATCGTGCTGCAAGGCGCATCCTCCATCGACCAGTCGTCCATCACGGGCGAGAGCGTGCCGGTGGATGTTGAGCCTGGGGCGGAGGTGTTCGCGGGCACCATCAACGGCCCTGGCGCGCTCGGCATACGCACCGAGCGGGCGGCCAAGGACACCACCCTGGCCCGCATCATAGAAATGGTCGAGCAGGCGCAGTCGAGGCGCGCCCCGTCCCAGCAGTTCGTGGACCGCTTCTCGGCGGTGTACACGCCGGTGGTGATCGTAGCCGCCGCGCTGGTGGCCGTGCTGCCCGCCTTGTTCTTCGCGCAGCCGTTCAACGACTGGTTCTACCGCGCGCTCGTGCTGCTGGTGGTCGCCTGCCCCTGCGCCCTCGTGATCTCCACGCCCGTGAGCATCGTGTCCGCGATTGGCGCTGCCACTCGGCGGGGCGTGCTCGTGAAGGGTGGGGCCACGCTGGAGGCGCTCGGCAAGGTCGGGGCCGTGGCGTTCGACAAGACCGGCACCCTCACCGAGGGGCGGCCGCGCGTGGTGGCCGTGCACGCCCTGGACGCCGACAACGACGCCCTGCTCAGGTTAGCCGCCACCGTGGAAGCCCGCTCCGAGCACCCCCTGGCGATGGCTATCGTGCACGCGGGCCGCAACCTCAAGAACGGCGCGCCCGAAGCCGCCCGGTTCACCGCCTTCCCCGGCCTGGGGGCGAAAGCCTGGGTCGAAGGGCGAGAGGTGTACGTGGGCAATGCCCGCCTTTTCCGCGAGCAGGGCATCCCGGCGGATGGCGTTGCTCCGCTATTGGAGAGCGAGCAGGCGCTTGGCCGCACGGTCGTAATCGTGGGCACGCGGGAGGGCGCGCTGGGCGTTGTCTCCCTGGCCGACAGCCTCCGGCATGACGCGAGGCGGGCCGTGGCTGGCCTGCGCGAGGCCGGTATCAACTACGTGGCGATGCTCACCGGCGACAACGAGCGCACAGCCGGGGCGATTGCCCGCGAAGTAGGCGTGGACGAGTATTACGCCGGATTGCTGCCCGCCGACAAGCTGGCCGCGGTGGAGCGCATAACGAAGGAGCGCGGCCCCGTGGCGATGGTGGGCGACGGCGTAAACGACGCGCCCGCGCTTGCCGCCTCCGAAGTGGGTATAGCTATGGGCGTATCCGGCACCGACGCTGCCCTTGAAGTGGCGGATGTGGCCCTGATGAGCGACGACCTCTCCCGGCTCAACTACGCCCTGCTACTGTCGCGCCGCACGCTCTCCACCATCCAGGCGAACGTGGCGGCCTCCCTGCTCGTGAAGGCGGTGGCCCTTGCGCTGGCCGCGCTGGGCATGCTCCCATTGTGGGGCGCTATCTTCGCGGACATGGGCGTGTCGCTCCTGGTAACGCTCAACGGCATGAGGCTGCTGGGCTACGGCAGGCGCAAGGCTTAGCGTTCTGCGCGCCGGGCCAGCCGGTTACTCGTCATTCGCCCCAGGGCGTTGGCCCTTCCAAGCTTTTTCCACCTACTGTACAAATCTCCTTGAGAAGAGTGTAAAAGAGGAAAGGGGAAGGAGAACTGGGGGACACCCCCAGCCCCCCGTCAGGGGAGTACCCCTGCACCCCCAGGTGGGAAGAATGGACGGACACCCCCAGCCCCCGCCGTTCTCTCAGCCGCTATTGATGCCGCCATGGCTGGCGGCACTCTGCATTCTCCGCCATAATGGAACTACTACGCCCTTTTAGCTGTATAGTTAAGCGGAGGACGCTATGAGTCGCTACCGCAACGATAGTGACGACAGCTTCGATGATTTCGAGGACATAGGCATCTCCGTCATGGAGGAGCTTGACCCGGAGCCGCAACCTAAGTCCGGCTCCTTTTACGCGCGCGAGTTCGTCCTGGGCGTGCTGCTGGTGCTTGCGGTGCTGGGCTTCGCGGGCTGGCAGTGGTGGCAGACCGAGTACCGGCAGAGCAACTACGCGCTTGGCGAGCAGGCCGCCCGCCGCTTCGACTGGGACGAGGCGAGCGCCCGCTTCTCCGCCGCCGACGGCTACCGCGATGCCGGGACCCGCGCCCTCGCCGCCGCCGAGCGCGTGCGGGAGCGTGACGAACACTATAGCCTCGGCACGGAACATTACAACAGCGGGAGATGGGCCGCCGCGCTCGTGGAGTTGCGTACCGTGGCGGAGGTGCAGCCCAATTACCGCGACGTGCCCACTATGCAGGCGGCGGCTGAGAAGAAGATATACAGGGACGCCCTGTTCGGCTCCATCGCCCTGCGGCCCGACGCCGACCCTCCGGGCCTCTACTACAGGGCCAACTGGGACTGGATATGGCTCGAGGGCAGCGACGCGCAGAGCCTGCCCATTGGGCAAGGCACACCCGACCACCTGTTGTACGATGCGCCGGTAGAGGGCTGGGTGCCTCCCCCCAGGGCCAACCGCCGCAACCTGGGCCAGGAGGGCAGAGAACTGGAGGGCCGCCGGTTGATGGTGGCTTCTTTTGACGGCAGCGGGGAGGCGTCGGGTGTGGACTTTCGGGAGCTTCCCTTCAGCCTGAGCGACTTTCACTCTTTCGAGTGGAACCATGAGGGCGTGTGGGGCCTCCGCTACGCCGACGTTATCAGGCCCCGCATGGGCGAACCCGGCCCCGTGCGCGACAAGGTAAACTACATCCAGCAGATTACCTACCACGCTTTCGGCACCAAGATCATGCGCAGCACCAACGCGTCCTATTACGGCATGAACGTGGCGCTCATGAGCTTCAACCACCACGGTGACGACCTGCTCCTGGCGAACTGGACCAGGCACGCCGACGGCACTTTCACAACAGCCCTCTATCTCAACTCGCTCACCGAGGGCGAGAACAGGCTCCTGTACAACTACGAGGGCGGCTTTGTCAGTGCCACCTTCAATGACGATGGCCGGTACGTCTTTCTCACCACCTACAAGCCGTCAGGCGAGGGCCTGGAAGACCGCACGCTCCTCCTCATTGACACAACAGGGGCCAAACCCCCACGCGCCCTCCTAGAGCAAACCGGGCTCAGGGCCGTTAGCGAGTACGACGTAAGCAACGACTCTATCACGAACGCCCAACTGCTTGAGGGTAGCCCCACATCCGGCAAAATGTTCTTCACGTACTGGCTGTCCGGCACCAACTACATCAGCGAGGTGGACCCCGATGGACTGGGCCTCGTCAGGCCACTGGCGAGCGTAAGTGACGTCGGCAGCATACAGTGGCGGGCTGCCTCTACTGAAGGCCCCGGCATGGTGCTGTGGGGCCTAGGCCCTACCAGCGTAAGGACCGCGATCATGCCCGCGCGTCAAGAGTTAGTCGTGGTGACAATCCCTCCCGGTGGACCGCCCGCCGTGTCGCGCATGGACGTCGGTGAAATGTCCAGCGTCAATCTGATAGAGCAGCGGGGCGCGGACCTGGTCTACCTGCTGTACGGCTACAGGCAGGAGGGGCAGCTCAAGCAGGCCGAGTTGCGCAGCGTGCCGCTGTCGGGTGCGGGGCAGGGCCGGCTCGAATCGAAGCTATTGCAACTCTATACCTACCCGTCAGGGGGGCGGGGCCGCAACTACTTCGATGACGACTTCAGGTTCAGCTTTGGCCCCGCTATGCTGGCATACCTGGACGGCGTCACCCTCCGGGCGGTGACCTACGACGGGCAAACGGACCTGGCGCTGGAAATCGGCGTGCCGGCATTGTTTAGCGTGGGGACTGCCGGGCCGTAGTCCGGTGGGGCTGCCCTGCGGTGACCGCCCTGCCACCGTCGCCCTGCCAATGAATTGGCGGGCTGGCAAGAAGCGAAGTCTCCTTCGGAGACTGAGGAACAACAGGATAGTCCCCGCAGGGGACTTCGCTTCTTGTCAGCCCGTGGCTTCAGCCACAGGGCGTCTCCCTGCGCCGGGCGCAACTTCGCTGGTGCAGCGTGCGGCTAGCGGTATATACTGGTGCCGATGAGCCGCAACCCCAACCGCCTCCCGGCGCCCGCCTCCTTCGCCCTGCCTGTGCTCGCGCTGCTGGCGTGGGCCGGGCTGGCGATGTTGCTGGCTTACCAGGTCCACCCTACATACGCGGTGAGCATGGACCGCTCCTTCGACCGCCATTACCTCACCGACGGCTGGCACCAACCCGAAGAGAACCCCCAGTTCAAGTTCCGGTGGATGTCGGGTTACGCCACGGCCAGGTTCCCGGCGATTGGCCGCCAACCCCTCAAGCTCGCGATACACATGGGCACCCAGGGCATCGACCCGACGCCTGAGAAGAAGGTGCAAGTCACCGCTCGTGGGGCTTTGGTCGCGGTGTTCGACGTGCGCCCCTCTATCGACAGGTTCGAGGCGCCGGTCTCCCCTGAGCTGGTCAGCCGCGCCACGGGCGACCTCGACCTGCTCGTAACCACCAGCAGCTTCCAGCCTCCCGGCGACCGGCGGCAGCTTGGCGTGGTGGTCACGGCCCTGGGCCTTGAGCCCGAAGGCACCGGGGGGCCAATTCTGCCACCCGCTTATCATGCCCTCTACGTAGCGGGCATAGCCTTGTGCCTCTACTTCATGCTCCTATTGCTCGGCGTAGGGGTGCGGACGAGGTTGGCCCTCTGCATGGCCTCGGTCCTCGCGATGGCGCTGGTGTACGCCTTTGCCCGGCCCGCTATCGCCTTCTACGCGGGGGACTTGCTGCTGGCGGCGGTGCTGGCGGTGGCCGCGCTCGTGGTGGCCCAGCCGGTGGTGACCCGGCTGTACCGGCGAGCGGGCATTAGCGATTTCCGGCCCAGGAGCGGGGAGGGCCGCGTGCTGTTCGCGTTGTTCGGCTTTGGCCTGCTGTTAGGTTGGGCCGGGCTGCTCTACCCGCAGAGCGAGCCGCACGACTTTCTCTTTCACCTGCACCGCTTCAACGAGGTGCAAGCGGGCAACCTCTTCTTCGAGAACTACGTGGTGTCCGGCGTGGGCCAGGGCTTCTACCCCCCGGCCATGTACGTGCTGCTCCTGCCCTTCACCCTGCTCCTGCGCGACCCCTACAATCTGGTGCTGCTTGCCCCCACTCTATTCGCCCTCAGCGCCGTCTTTATCGTCTTCTACATCGCTAAGCGGTACACGAGCGGCTACCGGTACGCACCCATACTGGCTTCTGCCCTCTACGTTGCGCTGCCCGTCAACCTGCTCGTCATCTGGTGGGCCCACGAGACGAACCTTTTCGGGCTGGTTGTGCTGCTGGCGGTGGTGGCCTACGTGCTGGCCGGGTACGAACGCATCAGTCGCCCCGCCGTGTGGTTGGGGCTGGCGGCGCTGACGTTCGTGCTGCTCCTGTCGCACCCTGGCGTGCTGGTGTGGAGTGTGACGCTGCTTGGGGGCACTGTGCTAGCTTTGCTTGCCCTGCGGCGGTTCGCGGGCAACGGCAGCTACAGGTCGGTGCTGCTCATCGCCGGAGCGTTCGTGGCGGCGGGGCTGCTGTCCTTCGCGCTATATTACTCCCACTACCTCGGATCGTTCGGGCAAGCCGCCGTGGAGCGTGGCGAGGAGGTGGAGTTCGCGGAGACGTTGTCGAGCGTGGGCGATGTGGACCGCGTACTGGACATGACGCGGCTCACGCTGTACCACGGCGTGCTAGGCGACTACGGCCTGCTCCCGCTCTTGCTGGTGCCGGTGGGCCTGTGGTTGCTGTTCCACAGGCGCGGCCGGGGGCGTAACACCCCGCCCTCCGACGGGACTACCCCAGGTGACGCACCCCATCAGGACGGGCAGAGGTTCAGGTGGGTGATGCTGGTCTGGGTCGTGGCGGGGCTGCTGTTCCTGCTCGTTAGCCTGCTGACTGCCCTACCCATCCGGCCCATGCTCTTCCTGTGGCCTCCCACCGCGCTGCTTGCCGGGCTGAGCCTGGCGGCCTTCGTGGAGGGCGGACGCACGCCGGGGAAAGCTTGGACATGGCGCAAAGTAGCTACGGTTGGCGTCATAGCAGGGCTTGCGGCGCTCAGCCTCTACCTGTGGGCGCTGGCGAACTTCCTCGACATGCGGGAGCCGCACCTGTACCCGCTGGTGTTTTAAGGTGCGGGTGGAAGATGTGGGCCCTGCCACCAGTCGCCCTGCCACAAAAGTGGCGGGCTGGCAAGAAGCGAAGTCTCCTTCGCAGACTAAAGAACATCAGGGTAGTCTCCGAAGGAGACTTTGCCCCTTGTCAGCCCGCCACTTTAGTGGCAGGGCGGGGGCCACAGGGCGTCTCCCTGCACCCGGCTTATCCTTTGTCGCCCAACCTTACTACCGCCTCGTACAGTTCGTCCATGCTGTCCACCACGGCATCGGCTGTGGACCCGGCCTGTGCCGATTCGTCCCACGGCTGGCCGTGCAGGCGGGCGGTAGTGCGGGCCTGGGCGGTGAGCCAGATGGCGTGTAGCCCGGCTGCTTTGGCCGTTTGCACGTCGTAAACAGCATGGTCGCCTATGTGCACCGCCTCGTGGGGTGCCGCCCCCAGGCGGGTCGCGGCGCGGCGGAAGATTTCGGGGTTCGACTTGTAGATGCCCTCACCGGCGCTGGTGACGATCTCGCTGAAGTAGGTACGTAAGCCCAGCTTCTCCAGCGCAAGCTCCACGAACCTGGGGTACCCAGCGCTCGACACCACGCCCATGCGATAGCCGTGGTCGCGCAACCGCTCCAACGCCCTGTCCGCGCCCTCTATCATACTCGTTTCGGGCAGGCAGGCATACTCCAAGTGCTCGACTACCGACTCAAGCTCCGCCTCCGGCACGCGGACGCCCATCTCGTCAAGCACCCGGTACGCGCCCTCCACCGCGCTCAACTCGACGCCACTGTCCCGCACCTCCTGCCGCAGCTCGCGGAACAACCGTGTGGCCTCGTCTAGCATGCGGGGCGACACGTCTTCGATACTGCCCTTGCTCGCAAGCTGCACCAGGACCTGGCCCGGCAGCGTGCTTATTTCCAGTTGCAGCCAGCTATCGCAGGTCGCGAGGGTGTTGTGGAAGTCGAACAGAACGACCCTTAGCATCAGACTCCTGTGCGGCGATGGGGCCACGCTGCCGCGTTTGTTCTATTTTCTGACTGTCGTGCGCCAGGCAACAGGCTGTTTGTGCTGTTCAGGGCTGCGCGTGAGAGGGTGCCTTGGCGGCCTCACATTGGCCGAAAATTGGCCGCGCGATTGTGGATAACTCTCTTGACAGGAACTTATGTTCTAAAATATGATGTGCTGGCAAGTTATAGAACTAATGTTCTAAATTACCGGAGGCACTCGATGAAATCTAACTTCAACCGCCAGCAGCCCCTCAGCAGCGCACCCCACTGGGCCGAGCGCACCGCCCCCCGTGGACTCGTCCGCCGCCAGACCCCCGCCCTGCTGGTAATCAACATGCCCGACGAGGACGAGTGGTATGTCGCCAGCCGCCAGGAGTCGGACGCGATTGCCGACCCCGACTCGTTCGTCGGCGGCCTGCTTCGCCCGCACTGCGCGCTGCTTTCACTACCCTACACCTCGAACAACTAGGCTGTCAAGTTTCGCACGTTTCGTTCTGAGAGCTGAGTTAGTACAGAGTCTTACAGAGATAGATTGGAGGCTACAGAGATGGCAAATACACGCACCAGGGGCGCGAACGCCCAGGCTCTAAGCTGGGAAGAAGCAGCGGGGCTACCCGGCCCTCGCAAAAACAACTGGCTGCCGCTCGACGCGCTGGCCGACGAAGAGGTGTACGCGGGCGGGCCGCAGCTACAGTCGATGCCCAACACCCGCAGGCCCCAGGCCGCACCTCCCACCGGCCAGTACAACCCTCTCGCGGGGCATACGATGTCGCAGCGGGTCATCGCCGCCGTGCCCAGGACGCAGGCCCACCCGCAGCAGCGGCCCAGCGAGCGGACAGAGCGGGCGGCAGGCGAAGGGGTGTCCCTCAGCAGGGCGCAGGCGAAAGCCCTCGCGATGGCAGTGGGCGCGATGATAGCCCTGCTGGCCCTCTACGTCGTGGTGAGCACGGTGGTGCAGTGGGCGCAGGTCAAGCTGGACGACTTCCAGTACGGCCGCCCCCGCACCAGCCAGATGGACGCCTACGTCGGGCACAGCGAGGCGGAAGGCTCACCCTCCCACTTCATCGCCATGAACCTCAACCGCCGCGTGACGATCCTGCAACTGCCCGGCGGCGACAGCACCAAGGCCACCGCTATTGTCGGTCCCTACCTGTTCGGCCAGGGTGAGGACCTGACGCCCGTGGTGATGAACGTGCAGGATGTGAACGCCGACGCCAAGCCCGACCTCGTGGTGTCGGTCAAGAGCGAGCAACTGCTTTACCTCAACGACGGCGCGACGTTCAAGATGGCCTCACCGGAGGAACAGGCGGCGATCTTCAAGGCCCTGTCCGCCCGCATGCAAGCGCCCGCCAACGACGTGCAGCTAACCTCGCCGGAGGGCCAGTAATGGGCCGGGGCGCTGCCGTGGCCTATGCCGCGGTGGATGAGGAACTGTTCGATGCCCCCCGCGCGTCCCGCTCGGACACCGGGCCGTACCGGCTGCTGGGCGAGCAAGAGCTACTCTACGTACTCGCCCCTGGCGCCCGACGTGCCGGCGCACAGGAGCAGCCCTACTACCGGCCCCAGCCTCAACCCGTCGAGTATGTCGAGTACGAGCCGGAGCCGGACTACTCTACGCTGTTCCCGCTGGCGTACCAGGCGTACCCCGAGTACGAGCCTGAGTACGCGCCGGGCGTAGCAAGGGGCAGGCAGGTGCGAAACGGGGTGTTCGCGGCGCTGCTGGCGGTGGCGATGATCGTAATGTTGTTGCTAGCGGGCCCCGCGCTGGCACGGGAAGCCCCCCTCGACCTGCGCTTCAGCGGCTACCGCGACCTGGCGGCGGGCACCGTATCGGGCGTGACGGTGCAGAGTGTCGCGCCCGTGATCGACACCACCACGGGGGCGGTACCCGGCGAGCCGGCAGCCGCACCCGCGCAGGTCGAGGGCAACACGGGGGCCTACGACGTGGTTGGCCCGCCCACTCTGAGCGTCGAGCAGATTGAGAAGGTGCTGGCGCAGTACCACTCTCCCGCCGCAGGTCTCGGTCAGAAGCTTTACGACCTGGGTGTGAAGTATGGCATCAACCCGGCCTACGCGCTCGCCTTCTTCGTGCACGAAAGCGGCTGCGGCACGCAAGGGGTGGCTCGCTACAGCAAGTCGCTCGGCAACATCCGCTGGACGGAGGGCTACGCCAACTACGAGGGCTACCGCAGCTACTCAAGCTGGGAAGCGGGTATGGAAGACTGGTACGTGCTGATAAAAGACCTCTACATCGGCGGCTGGGGCCTGCGCACCGTGGACGCGATAGTCCCTGTGTACGCCCCCGCCGCCGACCGCAACGACCCGGCAGGCTACATAGCCTCCGTCAAGTACATGGTCGATAGCTGGAGATGATAATTACGAATTACGAATTACGAATTACGAATTACGAATTACGAATTAGGAGTGAGATGTAAGTGTTGAATGTTGTGTTAGAGGGATAAGCGATTCCTGATTCGTAATTTATACCTTCCTCCTGGTTGCATGAGATGGGGCGTTATGCGTCCCGTCTTGTGCTTTAACCCGCTTCTCATTCAAGTGAGAGAAGTTTAGCCAGAAGCTATGTCCGCGATGAGAGTATGGAACGCGAGCACCAAAGCCCCGCCTTTGTCATGCTGAGTGGTGCATCTTGCAAGTAATTGACCCATAACAGGACCATACTCCCCCTTGTCATCCTGAGCGCAGCGAAGGATCAGGAGCCCGCTCTTGACTCTTTCTACCTTAGCAACAATGTGCCTCTAACCGCCCTCATCCCGTACGTTGTAGACTCTCGTCTACCCACCTGATCCTTCGCTCCGCTCAGGATGACAGGGCCTCTCCTGGTTCTCCTATCGAACAATCGCTTGCAAGATGCGTAGCGAAGAATCTCGTCGTCCACCCCCGTGTCTCTTTTTCTACGGGACTCTGCCCTGGAGGAAAGGTGGAACCATGTGCTGAAGCACGAGATTCTTCGCTACGCTCAGAATGACAAGGGCACACTCTTGGTGCTCAAGTTGGACTATCTGGTTTTTGAGATAGCTTCCGGTAATTCGTAATTCGTAATTACCCCAGCTTCCATTCGAGCCAGTGGCCGTGCGGGTGGCAATCGGCCAGGTGCTGTTCTTCGTAGGTGTTGCCCGCGTAGCGCATGAGGGTCACCTGGGCCGTCTCGCCGCCCAGCCACTCCTGGGAGACGCGGTAGATGGGAAGATCGAGGCTGAGCTTGCCGATGAGGGCGGTCAGGCGGTCGCGGGCCTCCTGCGGTAACTGCACGACAGTGTAGCTGTGGTAGATGCAGATGGCGGTGCCGCGTGGGGCGCTCTGCACGGCCTGGGGCAGCAGGTCGAACATGTCCCCCTTCAGGAGCCTGGGCGGGTTCTGCCGCGCTATTCCAGCCGCACGCTCCAACAACTCGGCCCGCTCGCGGTGCTCGGGCCAGATTAGCGCCCGCAGCCAGAGCAGTTGGTCGGGGTCGCGCACGTCGATGGGGTCGAGGTCTATGCCCACGCGGTAGCCCACGCGGGGGAACGGGTCGGGCATCGGCGGCTGGAACCGGCCCCTCAGCTCGCAACTGAGCTGCACGGGCGAGTTGGGGTCGCCGTATTGCAGGCCGGGGCCGTAGCTGTAGCCATACTTGTCCCAAAGAAGGTGCAGGCCCGCGCTGGTGCCGACCTCCACGAGGGCCAGCGGCCTTTCGAGCGCCTCCGCGTACAGCAGCCCGAACACAGGCAGCAGGCAAGCGCAACGCTGCACCTCGTTAGTCTGCACGATGCGGGTGCGCACCAACTGCTCGATTTCCGCACGGTTTTGCAGCACGAAGTCGTGGAAGGCTGGGTAGGGGTCGCCCTCTCTTGGCTTGCGGTCGTAGCCCACCACGCTGGGGTAGTAGGCTGCCAGTGGGTGCTCGCTCCCCTTGAGCAACAGGTACTGCACCGAGCCTAGCAGCAGCAGCGTCGCCACCGACTTGCCCTGCCCTACTTCGCTCGCTACTGCCAGCACTTCGGGGTCCTCCGCCGCACCCAGCGCCAGCCGCTCGTACAGGGGCGAGTAGCCCTCGAACTGGTCCCTGGCGATCCTCCTGAACCGCTCGGCCATTTTGCCGTTCCGCTCCGAGTTGTCCGCCTGCTCGTTCAAGGTAGTTGCTCCGTTCATGAATGGTGATAGGCTAAATTGGGCGTCCCACGAGACAAAGATCTTTGGCTTCACCGCAGGTGGTTGGTATGCAACACCCAGGAGAGGCCCTGTCATCCTGAGCGCAGCGAAGGATCTAAGATGCTGCCTTTACCCCGGTCTCCAACTTTCACTATCATTGCCCATATAGTTCAACACTATCCCGCTCTACCTTCTTTAGATCCTTCGCTACGCTCAGGATGACAGGGCCTCTCCTGGGTGCTGAACACAAAACCGGGTTACAAGCACGAACAAGGTATGTGCTTGTGCGTCATGTGCGGGGCGTTATTCGGTCTCAGTCCCCACCACTCAGAACACGTCCTTGTCTTCTTCCTCCAGGACGTTCAGCGCGGCGACCTCCGGTATGGTCGCGGCGAAGTGGGCGCGCAGGCCGGCTATGAAGGCCAGCCCGGCTTTGCGGTCCTCTTCAGGCGGTGCCCAGGGGGCGAAGTTCTTGTGGCTCGTGGCATCATAAGGGCCGTGCATCGCCTCGAACGCCACAGAGCGGTCGTCGAGCGATACCACCGTATGCCACGCACCCGCCGGGACCTCGACGCCCTTCACCGGCCCCTCCTCCCTGAGCAGCACGCCTTCCACAGGCGCGCCGTCGTCCGAGAAGCGCACTACAAGCAACATGCCACGCAGGACGACAAACACCTCCGTCTTGTCCGGGTTGCTGTGCCGGTGGGGGCGCGCGTAGCTGTCGGTGCGTATGGCGTTGAACATGCGCTGTACCGTGTCGTCGTGCTCGTGCAACCGGATGATGCTGCGCCTGCGGGGACTGGCTTCCGCCGCCCTGCCAGCTTCGTCCAGCAACTCCTCGCTGAACGGCACGAGCGCGTGCGGGTCGTCGGGTTTACGCGGGTAAGGTGTGGACATGGTTGCTCCGTTCGTGGAGTGGCTGGCGATTAGTGGTTGGTTGCGCCGGCCAAAATCATAATCTTCTTCGAGCGTCCTTTGCGCTCTTTGCGTCTTTGCGGTTTCATCTCTTTACTTACCACCAGCCACATTTATCTCAAGCCCATGAGTGCGCTCCGGGTCCAAGTACTCAGCGCCGGGGTAGGTGGAGAGGAGCGTCAGCGCGTGGGCCCCGGGGCCGTGAGACTTCAGGCGGCGCTGTTCGGCGGCGTCGCGGGCTGGGTGGAGGCTCAAGGTGGAGCGGGCCAGCTTGAAACGCACCACATCGGGCGCGTGCTGGCCGTACTCGCGTGCCATTTCCGCCGAGTCTCCCAGGAGCGCGCTATATAAGCGAGCCGCTTCGTCCAGGTCGTCCACGAGCACTTCTACCTCGGCTATGCCGGAAACCCCGTTGGCGTGCCTCATCGCGGGGCCGTGGGGCACTCGCAGGTCGCGCGGGGTGAGGTCGGCGCACAGGAAGGGGAGGGCCGGGTGGTCGATGCGGCCCGTTTGCCAGGCGATCTCCAGGCCGTCGGGCCGCAGCCGCCCGCCCCTGATGGGGCCGCGAATGTGCAGGCCGTGTCGCCGGGAGCGGGCTATGTCGGCCTCGATGTCCTCAGGGAGGAGGGCGTAGGCGATGATGCCTTCAGCCGACTGCGCGCCCCGTGCGAACAGGTGCTCGTCGGGCGGCGGCGAGAGGAAATTGAGAAGTTCCAGGTAAGAGCCGTCTTCGAAGGCCACGAGTGAGTTCTGGGTCAGTCCGTCGGCGTGCTTGCCCCCAACTACTACCGAGAAGCCGAGCGTGGTGTAGTCGCGGCTGGCAAGGTCCAGGTCGTCCACGAGGATGACGATATGGTCGAGCAGCATAGAAGGGGCAGGGGCGGCGTGCTAGCGCGACCCGGTAATCATGTTCGCCAGCGCGCCCACCACGCTCACGGCCACCGCGCCCACGAGCGCGGCCCAGAAGTCGGCCACGTGCACGCCGGGCACCAGGGCCGCCGCGAGCGCGAACATAGCCGCGTTTATGATTATGCTGAAAAGGCCGAAGGTGAGGCAGTTTATCGGGAGCGCGAGGAGGCCCACGATGGGGCGGATGAAGGTGTTGAGGAGGGCCAGCACCGCCGCGAAGATCGCCAGCGTCAGCCAGTCGTCGTACTTGATGATCGGGTCGCCCGTCAGCCCTATCTTGGGCAGGCCCCACGCTACAAGGAACACCGCGATCACGATGACCGCCCAACGGACTAGCAGCGTTCTCAATTCTCTCCTCCTGTGTGGCTACCCTCGACGCTCGGCGGGTCCATTATAGCACACGGGGAGCGGGGAGGAACGTGGACTGAATGGTGTCGAACGGCGGAGTTCCACCAGCGCCCCACGGGGACGCCCTGTGGCTGAAGCCACGGGCTGACAAGGAGCAAAGTCCCCTGCGGGGACTAAGAGGGCCTTTTCAAAACGTCAGGTAATTACTTGTAGGGGCAGGCCCCCGTGCCTGCCCTCATGCAGACGTACACAGGTGCTAATCTCCACCAGGGCAGGCACGGGGGCCTGCTGCCCCTACACACCTTGGGTTTGCAAAGGCCGTCTTAGTCTCCGCAGGAGACTTTGCTCCTTGTCAGCCCGTGGCTTCAGCCACAGGGCGTCCCCGCAGGGCGGCATCGACCACTCAGCCCTCAGCCCTCGTCACTTCCTTGCAGTACACCACCTCCGTCTTCACCGTGTGGAAGCCCGCCGACTCGTACAGCCGGAGCGCCCCGGTGGGGTTCTCGGCGTCTACGTCGAGCACGCCCGTCTGGAGGCCCTGCGATTTTAGCCAGTGCAAGCCGGCCAGGAGCATGGCGCGTCCCAGGCCGATCTTGCGATAGCCCCGGCGGGTGCCCAGCGTGCCTATCCAGCCTTCGCTCTTGCCCGCCCGCTCGTTGTAGTCTGCATCGATGAAGCAGTCGCAGAAAGCGGCGAAGGTGCCGTCGGGTGCCAGCGCAATCAGACCTCCCTCCGGGTTGTAGTGGGGGTCCTTCAAGGTGTGGGCGCGTCGTTCGGGCAGCATCGGGTGGAAACCCCAGTGGTCGATAAAGGCGAGGTTGTGCATCTCCACGTACTTCTCGATGTCCGGGTGCTCGGCCACGTTGCTGAGCGTGAAGCCTCCCGGGAATGTTGGCTCCTCCAGCGGCTCATCGAGGGGCCGGTGCATCACGAAGAAGTAGCGGGCTAGCGTGAAGCCGTTGCGCTCTAGGGCCTCCCGCTGGCTGGCGTAGCTCTCCTGCGCGCCGCTGTACAGCTTGCAGGGCACGCCATGCGCCGCCCCATGCTCCCTCAGCCTGCCCTCCGCCCACCCCACCAGCTCGCCGTCGAGGCCGCTTCCGGCAGCGTCGGGGTGAATGTAAAATACCAGCCGCCCGTCGGACGAGGTCTCGGTGGGTGCCAGGGTCATGAGCACCCCCAGGGCCGCGAGCCTGCCGCTGCCGTCTTCCCAGAGGCGGATGTTCTTCCCA
>DASVQO010000094.1:0-4543 GCA_036389075.1 Chloroflexia bacterium
CTGCATACCTTTGCGTCCTCTGCGTCTCTGCGGTGCAATTCGCTGTTTCTCGTATCGTTCTGTTCGCGTTTAGCTCCCCTGCTAAATCTTCAGGTCGCTTAGCGCCGACTTGAACATCATCTCGTGCTCGCGGACGGTGAAGCCCACCGACTCGTACAGGCGGTTGGCCCCCGTGGGGCTTTCGGCGTCCACACCCAGCAGCGCGGTTTCGATCCCTGCTGCCTTCATGTTGAGCATGCCCCTCAATAGCAGCGACTTGCCCAGGCCCTGCGCTCGCCAACTGCGTGTGGTGCCCAGCAGGCCAATCCAGCCTTCCTTGCGGCCCTTGCGTTCGTTCTCGTCGGCATTGATCTCGCAGATGCAGAAGCCCCCGATTGTGCCCGGTTCGCCTTCCACCCCGGCCAGCAGCGAGAGGTCGGTCCGCACTGCGCTGCCCTCCATACGCGCGTCCCACACCTCCTGGGGCAGCTCGTGGTACTCGAAGTGGTCTATGAACGACTGCTTGAAAGCCTCGCGGGCGGCTACGTTGTCCTCGGGCCGCCTGTAGGGGCGTATCTCCACGCCCTCGACGTCCTTGGGCTCGGGTATCGGGTCGAGCAGCGACCGTTCCATAGTCCAGCCGTGCCTTATCTCCAGCAGACCTATCTGCCTGTAGAGTTCCAGGGTGCTCCTGCTCTTCTCAGAGGCCCCTGCCAGCACGCTCACCCGCCCGGCGGGCACGGTGCCGGGGTCGGCCTCGTGCTCGTGCATTATTCGCACTATACGGGCAGCAAGGGCCTTCTCAAGACCCCCCGCGCGTGCGTCCGGGTGCGCGGTGATGCCCGCCTGGTAGACCCGCTCGCCTGTGTTGGGGTCGTCTATGTGGACGGCCCTCGCGTAGCCGACGAACGTGCCCTCTTCGGTCGTGCTTTCGGCAACGACTATCTGCTTGTAAGGGTCCACTATCGGCAGGTTGATCTGCCTGGTAAGGTCCTCCACCGTGGCGTGCGAATCGCGGCCTTCTAGCTCCGCCACCTGGTTGACCAGGGCCACAATGCCCGGTACGTCCCCGTCGCGGTAGAGGCGTATCCGCCATTCGCTCTCTGTTGCCGCTTCCGGGGAGGCTGCGCTGAAAGTGTCTACCTTGTTCATCTCGATACCTCGCAGTATTGATAATTGACTATCGCTATGTGTTGTCGTTAGCTCACGGCCCCGCTGGAAAACTGCGATTGTCCTGGCGCTCCCGCCATTCTATTTGTCGTCCTGACATAGCCGTGGACGGCGCCCTGTGGCTAAAGCCACGGGCTTACAAGTAGCGAAGTCTCCTTCGGAGACTGTTACATGTTCCTCAGTCTCCGCAGGAGACTTCGCTACTTGTCAGCCCGCCAATTCATTGGCAGGGCACCGATGCAGGGCACCCCATTATGGCCGCAGGTGCTCCGTGAAGAACTGCACTATGGTGTTGTAGCAGCGCACCTTGTTGGGGTACTTGAGCACATCGTGCCCCTCGTCCTCGAACACGATGATCTCGGCCTGCTTGCCAAGGCCCTTCAACTCTTCCACGAGTTCCCGCGACTCCTGCTCTCTCACGCGAGGGTCGTTAGCGCCCTGCAACACGAGGAGCGGGGCCGCTATCTGGTGCAGGTACGTGCGGGGGGAGCGTTCGACCAGCATGTCGTGGTCTTTTTCCGGGTGGCCGACGAGGTACTCCATAAGCGGCCGCCAGGTAGCGGGTATGCGGTCGATCATGGTGAGCAGGTTGTACGGCCCGAACATGTCCACCGCCGCTTTCCATAGCCCGGGGTGCCGGGAGGCGAGGCTCAGCGTCATGTAGCCGCCGTAGCTGCGGCCCATCACGCCCGCCCTGCTCGTGTCAATGCGCGGGTCGTTGGGCAGCACCTCAGTCATGGCGTGCACATGGTCTTGCAGGTCTTTGCCGCCCCAGTCGCGCTCCACCCGCTTGGTGTAGTCCAGCCCGTAGCCGCTGCTGCCCCTGGCGTTGGGCACGAACACCGCGAAGCCGTTCAGGGTGAAGAACTGGATCAAAGGCATGGAGAACCAGGCGAAGTTGGGCCGCTCCTGGGCCTGGGGGCCGCCATGCACGTAGTAGATGAGGGGTCGAGGCCCTTCGTACCCCAGCTCGCTTGCAGGCAGGTAAAGCCGCGCCGACACCCGTAGCCCGTCGAAGCTGGTGAACGAAGCGTCCTCGCCACGCGAGAGCCATTCGGGCGACACGCCTAGCACCCGCTCCTGCGTATGGGAGACTACACGCCTCTCCTTCCCCTCCACCGTGTAAATCTGGGTGGGGGAGGCCGCCGTGGAGAAGGACAGCACGAACCTGTCGCCCTCTTTGTCGTAGTAGTGCCCCTGCTTCACCCCGCCCGCAAGCTCGCCCTGGCCGCACACCACCGTATCGAGCGTCATCGTGTGGGCGTCCTCATTGAAGGTGCCTTCATACATCCAGGAAGCCCCGTCGATGTTGTACTCCACGAGATAGCGGTCGCCGTGCAGGTGTTCCAGGTTGGCAAGCTCTCCCGTGCCGGTGTGCCGCGTGCCTGTGATTGCCACCGGTTTGACGCTCGAAGGGTCGTCCAGGCGCATGTAGCCGAGGCCGAACGCGTCCTCGAACAGTGAGGTGCTGAAGAGCAGGCCCCTGTCGCCCTCGGTGAACTGGCTGGCCACTATGGTGTTAATGGCAGGCGATGATTGCTCGTCGCGCCCGGCGGGTGGGACACCGTACAATAGCTCGCGCCCCTCGCCAGCGCGCCACAGGTACAGTACGTGCTCGCCGCCGGAGTAGGCGTCTATCAGTACGGCCCTGGTGTGGTCGTTGCTCACCGAGTCGATGAAGCCACCGTACTGGCTCTCGCCCATGAACTCGAGCTTGCCCGTTTCCAGGTTGCCCCGGTACGCCTTGAAAATCGATTCGGTGTTCGAGGCCGCGAGCAGGTATACCAGGTTGCGGTCCGCGAAGCACTTCAGCGCGAACACCTGGTAGCCTTCCAGCTCGCTCCCGAACGCAGGCTCGGGGAAGCCGCCTTCGAGCGGCACGAGCACGGGTTGGTAGACTTCGTTGCCGTTGCTATCTAGCATGACCATGATCTTGCCAAGCTTGGGGAAGATGTAGAAGGAATAACCGTTGACGTGCGAGGGGTCGTTGAGGGCGATGTCGGGAGGCAGCAGAGGCTCCGGCACGCTGCCTCCGTGGCGCATGCGGTAGAGGCTGTGCCGCCCGCTCAGGTTGCTGATGAAGTAGATGTGCTCGCCCACTATCTGGGGCGACATGAATAGGCGCGCCGAGAGCAGGGCCTCTATACGCGGAGTGCTGGTTTTACCGGGCATGGTTATATCTCCTATGTGAAAAGGGTGCCTTTATCCAGGCCCAGGCGTACCGCTTCACCGGGGCTTGCGCTTGACTTGGTCTTTCAGTAACGCGGGCTGTGGCGTATGTAGATCGGGCCAGCCGGGCGTTCAGGCCCCGTTGTCGCTTTCTTTGGACCTCTTCTTGGGCTGTAGCTTGTAGGTCGTGGGGAACATCACCACCATCAGGCCGTGCACCGGGGCGTCGGGGTTATCGGTGTCGCACGCGTGGAACTCTTTGACCAGGTCGTTCATCTTCCTGTAGAGTTCCTCGACCCTGTCTTCCGGCACGTGGGCGAGGGAGCGCACCAGGACCATCTGGCTTGCTTCGCGGTCCTCCTCGTTACTTAGCCTGGCGAGGTCTACAAGGCCCGCTTCCACGCTCTTGTTCAGGTCGATTCGCACGCCGTCGAACATCGTTTGCAGCAGGCCGTTGACCTCTTCGCTAATGCCCCTGCCACCGGGCGAGGCAAACAGCGTCCTGTCGAGGTCGATGCTGTAGGCCGTAACCCAGTATTGCTTCTCTATGATGCCGGAGACGACACGCGTGCTCACCACCCTGACGAGGCCGTGCTCTTCCAGCATGTTCATGTGGTAGTAGAGCTTGGTCTGGGGTATCTTCAATTCGGCGGCTAGCTGCTTGACCGTGGCGGGCTGAGCAAGCATCTGCTCCAGGATTTGCAGCCTGAGGGGGTCGGAAAGCACCTTCACAGTCTCAAGGTTGGTGATGGTGAACCTGTCTGCGGGCTGGAACTCCTGGGCGACCGTTTGAGCTTGCTCGGCCATTCTACCTCCGTACATCATTCAAACTTATTTGAATGAATGATAAAGCATGAATGAAGTCCTGTCAATAGGCTAGAGCCAAATTGCCCCGCCGACTTTCGCCCTCCTTGACCGCTTACCCCTCGACGCTTAGAATGGCAACTACCCGCAGGCAGGGTACGAGACTGTTCACAACTGAGCCTGAAAGAGTACGGCTTAGCCCGATTGGATACCAGGACCATTCGCCGCCTTTGTCATTCTGAACGCAGTGAAGAATCTCGTCCTCCACCGGATTGTTCCCCCTTTCCTGTGGAGGAGTGTGGCATAAAGAAAAAGGTAACCTGGGTGCAGTAGGACGAGATTCTTCACTACGTTCAGAATGACAGAGGGGGCCCGGTCGTTTTAGGTTCGACGCCTGGCAGATGACCCTTGAAAATCGGGC
>DASVQO010000095.1:0-7107 GCA_036389075.1 Chloroflexia bacterium
GCTTTCGTAGGCACTCCACTCGGCCAGGTAGGCATCTGTGATAGCGGCCTGTTCCTGTTCGTTGAAGTGCGGGTAGCGGTTGTTTATGGCGGTGATCAGGTCGAGGAAGGGGTGCGCGATGCAGCCGTCCGTCCAGTCGAAAATGAGGACGTTGGCATCCCGCAATAGGAGGTTGCCGCCCTGAAAGTCGCCGTGGAGGAGGGTCTGCGGCACCCCGTAGCCTGCCAGCCGGGCGCACATCTCCTCGAACTGCGGCCTATGCCTCTGAAGGCTCGCGATTTCCTCCGGCAACAGGCCCACGAGCACCACGGGGTCGTGCAGCAGCGTCTCCAACTCCCCGGCGAGGCGCTCCAGCCGGCGGTCGGGGAAGCCCGCCGCGAGCAAGTCGTCCACGCGAGAGATGCTGTCAATTTGCATGTGGGCGAGAAGCCGCAGGGCTTCTCCAAGCTGCTCAACGCTGATACCTTCCAATACCTGGCCCTTGAAGTCGGGCATGAGCATCCAGCCCTCGCCGGGCCGCGACCGGGTGGCAAGCGGAGCGGGCACATGGTCCGGGTAGAGGGCGGCCAGGGTGGACGTGATTGCAGGCTCCTGGGCAAAGACTGAGGGTACTGCCTTCAGGTAGTAGTCTCCGTGCGTGGTCGGCACCTTGAGCGCGGAAGTGATTATCCAGTGCTTGAACTGCTCGGGTGGGGCGGTCATCTCAATCCCGTGGGTGTCGCGTTGCGCCCGAACCCAGGCGCTTGCTTCGTCGTACCAGCCGGGCGCGTTCCAGGCAGCGCGCTGTGGTGGGTCGATACGTCCCTCATACTCATCGAGCCAGGCTTCGATTACCGCACGCTGCCCAGGCACGCCCAGGTCAAGCCCGTCAAGCTCACCCCTGCCCGCCCATCGGTAGCCGCCGGGTGGAGACCAGTCCCGGTCGCGGGCCTGAAGGACATAGGTTGCATCCACTCGCCCGGTCGCGGCGGTGCCATCCTCCAGGTGAGCGACGTACAAGGTGATGCACTCCAGCCCCAGGTGTCGGCGCACCCATGCGTTGTTCTGCCCCACCCGGGCAAGGTACTTGACCTCCGGCTCGAAGAAGGGCAGCAGCCAGCCGCCGCGCTCCTGTCTCACGAGCAGGCGTGGCTCGTCGGGGTGTGGGACAATGAGGTGGTATGTGTAGAGGGGTCCAGGTTTGGCTGCGGGCTGTTCGCTCAAGCGGGGTGCTCCTGGCGTGGTTTTGGTGAACAGTATAGCAGACGCGGTGTGCTGCCTTGCCGTCTGACGCAGCCATCTGGCGAGTCGGGCATGCAAGTTGCTTCCTGGTAAGATTGCAGCGACACCCAACTTCTATCCAGGAGACACTATATGATCCCTCTAATTCCTCGTCCCATACACGCCGTGATGGACTATCTGTGGGGCCTTGCCCTGATGTTCGCCCCCGAGGCGCTCGGCTTCAAAAACGACAGCGCGGCTAACACCTACTGCAAAGCGCGCGGCGGCAGCATGGTGCTCGCCAGTCTCATGACGCGCTACGAGCTTGGCCTGATCAAACTGATCCCTTTCAATATGCACCTGCTTATCGACTTCGTGAGTGCGTTGAGCCTGGGTTTCCTGGGGCCAAAGCTGTTCGGCTTCGAGAAGAACAAGCAAGCCACCCAGGTCACCATGCTCTTCTCCGCGATAGAACTGGGCGCGGTGTTCCTTAGTAAAAGGGATAGCAAGTAGGGAGTGACGAGTGCCAGGGGTTATGTAAAGGGTCTCACGTAAGAGCCGGCACATCACCTCGGGATCGTGCCGCAGGTAACATGCACCGGGTAGTGGCGTCCGCACCGCCCGGTTCCCCTCATCACAGCGCTTCCAGGCCATTGCACGTAATTCGTGGGAGTCACGTGCAATGGCCTGGATAATCTGCTACTCTAGAGCCGTGGATGAGGACAGCCTTCAGTCGAGCGGCCAACAATCTTGTTCTAAACTCTCCGGAAGTGCCCCCGGTTCTTCTACAGTGCCTCTTAGAGACCAACCAGACGCGCATTGCGGGGGCACTCTTAAATCCCGGCTGTACACTCTTAGCTCAGGCCCTGCCTTCTTGCCACTTGCCGGCGCAACTTGCATCCTGGCGCTTATCGCTTATTTTCCCGCGCTACAGCTTGGGTTCCTGGCCGATGATTACGACCTGCTTCACAGCGCTGCCTCAACACCATTAGCCACAACCCTGGCGCCAAGCTCCACGGAGATATTCTACCGTCCGGTGGGCAAGGTCCTTACATGGTGGGTAGGTTGGCACCTGTGGGGCTACAACCCCTTCCTGTTTCACCTGGAGAGTCTCTTGCTGCACGCGGCGGCCTCCGTGGCGCTTGCGTTATGGCTCGCGCGGACGACAGGCAACCTCCTGTTCGCAACGCTGGCGGCTCTGCTATTTGTCGTCTTTCCCGCTCCTCTTGAGGCGGTAGTGTGGGTAGCCGACCAGTGGGATATACTTGCCAGCTTGTTCCTCTTCCTGTCCCTCTGGCTATTTGTGACATGGTGGGCAAGAAAGGACAGGCCGCTGCTTTACTGTTGCGCCATTGCCCTGTACGTACTCGCCATTTTTAGTAAAGAGAGCGCGGTATTCTTGCTGCCCATGTATGGGGTTTCGATTTGGGCGGCAAAAGGTCTGACCAATCGCCGCACCGTCGGGATCCTTGCGGCCGCCATGCTGCCTTTCGTGCTTGCCGCGGGCTTGAATATCCTTGTACGGCTGTGGATGTGGGGCACCCTGGGTGGCTACGGCAGCAGACGTGAACCAGACCTTGCAACACTCATGGCTGTGCTATCCGGACAGCTACGCCCGCTGCTGGCCCCACTCAGCCCACAGAGCTTTGACCCCACAGTGATCTTCGTGGTCCAGGCAATGACCGCTTTGCTTTTAGTTGTGGGCCTGGTGCGTTACCACAGGCGGGAATCGCGCCTGCTTCTACTCCTGGGGGCATGGTTGTTACTTGCCACGGTTCAGCAATTCGCCCTCGACTTCCCCCGGGTCGCTTTCCAGTTCAGCCGTTATCTTTACATAATCGTGCCGGCTTATTGCGGCTTGCTGGCAGTGTTGTTGTGCCACTCCTGGAGCGACATGCGAAGGTGGAAGCAGGGTTACGCCGCGCTCTCGCTCGTTGTCCTGCTGTTCGGAGCTATTGCGGTTAGCTGGACGCATCTTGCGACATGGCAGCTTGTGGCCGGCCAGGTAAAAAGCATAGAGGGCGACCTGGGGCGCATTATGCCGGTCAACCTGGACCGAGCGAGTGGAGCCACGCTGTACGTTGAGGACCTACCATCCGAGTCGCACGGCATATTCATGTTGCAAACCGCGATAGGGAGCATGTGGTACTTCAACAGCGGGCAGAACGTTACAGTCGCGTCAGTTGACAGCCTGTCCGCGACCGTACCGCGTCCCGGTGACAAGGCTGCCTACGGCCTCCGATTTGCTCCCAGTGGCGATGGTTACAAGGTTGACTGCTTCCAGTGGCAGGGTCACTGGCGAGCATGTCGCTGACGAAGCGGCTACAGTTCAGCGGCGTTATCGTTAGTGGGGCACACCCGACCCGGGCGGCGAGAAGGAAGCCACGGCCTGCCGCTTGCCTCTGTTCGTCTTGTGACCGACCCAGCCGGCATGTTACACTCGATTGACCACTTCGCAAACTTAGGAGAGTGTATGGCTAGCGGGCCGGAGAGAGTGCAGGAGGCGCTGGATGCGCTTGGGCTGGAAGTTACGGTGGTGCGGCTGCCGGATAGCACTCGCACCGCACCGGAGGCCGCACGGGCGGTAGGCTGTGACGTAGGGGCGATTGCCAAGTCGCTGTTGTTCGTGGCGGATGGCGAGCCTGTGCTGGTCATATGCGCGGGCGACCGGCGGGTGGATACCGTGCGTCTCGCCGGTGTGCTCGGTGCCGAGCGTGTAGATATGGCACCGGCTTCGGAGGTAAGGCGAGTTACCGGGTACGCTATCGGGGGAGTGCCGCCGGTGGGCCATGCAGTGCCGGTACGCGCGCTGTTCGATGGCAGCCTGCTGCGTTGGCCCCTTATCTATGCCGCGGCGGGCGCTCACGACGCTCTCTTCTCCGTAGACCCCCGCCGCCTGCTGGAAGTCAGCGGGGCCGAGGTCGCGGACGTGGGAGAGGCCGTTGGCTGACGGCAGCGGGGCGCAGACTGATGCCGGAAGCAGAGGCGGGGCCTCTTTGGAGACCCTCGGCGTAGAGCGGCCCCTGGGGCGGCAAGCGAATGTCGGCGCGCTGTTGCTGGCGATCTACCGTACGCTGTTGGGGCACTACGGGCCGCAAGGCTGGTGGCCCACGGTGACGGGCAGCCGGTGGGAGGTCATGTTGGGCGCGGTGCTCGTGCAGAGGACCACCTGGCGCAACGCCGACCGCGCCATGTCCAACCTGGCTTCGGCGCTGGGGCGTGAGGCGCTATCCGACCCGGCCGCGCTGCTGGAACTGCCGGACGCCCGGCTGGCGGAGCTGTTGCGTCCGGCCGGCCACTTCAACAGGAAGCCTCGCACGCTCAAGCTGCTGGCGCGCCTGGTGCACGAGCTTGGGGGTGTGGAGGCGCTGGCGCTCTCCAGAGAACCGGCGGGTCGCCTCCGCGCCAGGTTGCTCGGTACCTGGGGCGTTGGACCGGAGACGGCAGACGCGATCCTGCTCTACGCGCTCGGCCGTCCCGTGTTTGTCGCCGATGCCTATGCCTTACGCCTCGGCGTGCGATGGGGCTTGCTGGCTCCCAACGCTAGCTACGACGAGGTGCAACGTACGTTCAGCGACAATCTACTGGTTGACGTCGCCCTGTTCAACGAATACCACGCGCTGATTGTGGAACATGGCAAGCAACTATGCCGTCCCGCACCCTTGTGTGAGCTGTGCCCGTTGAGCAAGCCTGTGGTGCTGAATCACGAGCAGGAGGCGACCTGGAGATGTCCGCGCAGGTACGTCGAGAGGGCCGGAAAGGAAGCAGGGACACGATGAGATTCGCGACGGCTGGGTTAGGAATACTGCTGTTGCTTGCCGGTGTGGTCTGGCTGTTGCAGGGGCTGAACGTGCTGCCGGGCAGCTTCATGACGGGGCAGGCGTTCTGGGCTTTCATGGGGGCCGTGTGCCTGGTCGTGGGGAGCGGACTGCTCTACGTGGGTCTGCGTCCTGGGGCGGGCCGGAGGGGCTGATGAACTTGACACCCTGAGCGTGGCTGTGGTAAGATATGGGGCACGTATTTGGAGGCGTGGTGTAGTGGCCTAACATGCAGCCCTGTCAAGGCTGAGACCGCGGGTTCGAATCCCGTCGCTTCCGCAAACGTAACCTCCACCTTCACAGCTAGGGTGGAGGTTTTTTATGCCTGTGCCTGATAATCTCCAAAGGTGCGCGGAGATTTTCTCCTTTGACCAGCGCTCCAAAGACCAGTGGCCACTTCTGAAAGAACACACCCATGCGCAAGCCAAACCGTAGTCGCGCCCATGTCTGGTTGGTGCTGGTTGAACTGTTAGGCATACTCTTCCTCAGCAACCTCGCTACTAACTCGGTTGAGGGCCAGCAAGGAGATACACCGTGGCGATTATTTGCCTTCTCCGAAATCGGTGTCCCCTCGGTCGCGTTTTCTCCGAACTTCCGTAATGACCGCCTTATCATAGCCGGAACCAAGAACGGTACGTATCGATCAACTGATGGCGGCAAGAATTGGTCAGCAATAAAGACGCCCATGTCGCTAGGGCCGTTCGTGTTCTCCCCTGCTTACGCGGACGATCACACTCTGTTCGCGGGCAGTGATGCCGGTGTATACCGATCGCACGATGGGGGGTTGACATGGATCAGTAGCGGCCTCAGCACTCACTCTATCCCATCAATAGTCCTTTCTCCTGCCTACGCCACTGATCGCACTTTATACGCTGGCACGAAACAAGACTCCAATAATATGAGCTATGTCTATCGTTCGACTGATGGTGGCGTGGGCTGGGCACGAACCTCATTGCGTGTGGAGGACCACGATGTCCGTCCGCTAGCAATATCCCCTGACTTCTCTCACGATCATACGATCTTTGTCGGAGTTGGGTTTGATTGGGACTGGTACACGGGCGGAGTCTTCCGATCTACAGATGATGGGACGACCTGGACGGCCATCAACAATGGGCTGACATACCGGGAGGTCCACGCATTAGCGGTCTCCCCGAATTATGCTAAAGATCATACTCTGATCGTGACTGTCTGGAATGGTGGTGTCTATCGATCAACTGACGGCGGCAATAGCTGGGTTGACTGGAACCACGACCAAACAAACAGGCGTCTGAGTGCTTTAGCCTTCTCTCCCAATTATGCACAGGACGCCACAATGTTTCTTGGTACCTGGGGTGAATACGTTGACGGTGGTGTCTATCGGTCTACGAATGGTGGCATGAACTGGACCCTGCTGACCACGGACCTGACTACTCTGTGGATTCATCAAGTGGTTCCCTCACCCGATTATGCACGTGACTGCATGCTGCTTGCGGGAGGCGAGCACAGCAACGGGGGTGGGCTATGGGCCAATATATGTCCTGTTCCGCCTACGCCTGTGCCTTCACCAACTCCCCTGCCTGTAGCCTCCATTCCGGGCACGGGCAGCCGCTTGTTCCCGGAGACAAACCAAACTATATCAGGCCTATTCCTCGATTACTGGAATGAGCACGGGGGTCTCGCACAGCAGGGTTATCCGATTTCGGGATTGTTCGGTGAAATTAGTGATCTGAACGGCAAACCCTACACCGTCCAATACTTTGAGCGAGCGGTGTTTGAATATCACCCGGAGAACCAGGCACCGTACAACGTGCTTCTCTCGCAGCTAGGTAGGCTTCAGTACCGAAGCAAATATCCTGCTGGCGCGCCCAATCAGACGCCTAACAAGACGGGTGGAAGCTACTTCGCGGAGACGGAGCATTGGGTCGGGGGAAAATTCTGGGCCTATTGGCAAAGCCATGGTGGCCTGGCACAGCAAGGTTATCCGATCAGCGATGAGTTCACCGAAGTCAGCGACCTGAATAAGAAGCCCTATACCGTCCAATATTTCGAGCGAGCGGTCTTCGAGTTGCACCCGGAGAACCAACCCCCTTATGACGTGCTGCTCAGTCAA
>DASVQO010000096.1:0-11660 GCA_036389075.1 Chloroflexia bacterium
GGCCCCGTAGAAGTAGGGGTTGTAGCCGCGGGTCAGCGTGAGGTCCTGGCGGCGCTCGGCGGCGAAGATGGCGTTTTGCAGGCTGTCGAGGTCGCGGCGCAGGTTGAGCAGGTAGCGGGGCAGGAGCAGGCGGTTGAGGAAATCGATGTCGCGGTCGTAGGCGAACCAGGAGAAGACTTCCGCGATGTCCTGCGGCTTCAGCCCGTCGAGGTAGCCGCCCTCCACCATCTCCATGATCATCAGAGCGTTGGTATCGAACACGTCGGCCAGTTTGCGGGCCTTGTAGGTTAGCTCGCCCTTGCGCAGGTAGGCGAACTGCACCAGCACCGAGGTGAGGCCCTTCAGGGTACGTTGCAGGCGGGTCTCCTCGTAGTGGCGGCGCTCGGAGAGGCGTTTCTCGGCCGCGTCGCGGTCGAGCAGCAGGCGGGCGCGCAGGCGGCGGTTGCTCCTGTGCTCCTTGCGCACCGGGCAATCGTGGCAGACGTGCTCCCGCTCGGCTTTGGCGGCGACGGTAAGCTCGGCCCGCACTTCCTCCAGGTTGGCCTTTGCCTTGGCAGATGCCTCCTCGATGTGCTCCACCTGGGCCGCCCGGTACTCGGCTATCCAGGCGTGGAGGTCGGGCACCGCCTGTAGCCCAAGAGCGGCGCTGTGGCGTAGTTGCTCCAACTCCTCGGCGGGCAGCAATTCGGCCAGGGGCAGGGTGGGAGGGACGGCCAAGGTGCTCAGCGCGTAGGGCAGGTCTACCGTGACGGTGACGGTGTGCAGGTAGTCTATCTGACGGTACTCGGTGAGGGGGAATATCTCGCCAAGCTGCACGCCCTCTTCCTCCTGGCTCACCGGGAGGAATAGCCCTATCACGGCCCCACCGAGGCCCCGGCCCAGGTAGGCGGCCCAGCCCTGCTGTTCGAGGTGCACCAGCGCGCCCTGGGGCAGGTTGCGGAAGGCTTTGCGGAGCTGGTCGCGTTCGGGGCGTCGCCAGGGCAGCTCGTCACGGCGCGACTCGATGTAGCGCACGTTCTGATCGGCCTTCTTCTCGCGGCGGCGCAGGTCTTCCACCTCGCGGCCCCGGTGCTCGTACTCGTCCAGCAGCTCCTCGCCATTGTCGTAGCCGATGAGGCACCCGGCGGGCACCTCTGCAAGGCGGGCCTCCTGCTCCTCAAGCTCCTGTTCGAGGTCGCGCAGGCGTCGGCCCTGCTGGAATTGCAGGAGAGAGGCCCGCATGACGGTGAGCACGCGCTCGCCCGCCGGGGCATCCCACAGGTTGAGCACAGAGTTGTAGCGGATAGTGAACGCGCTCTCCACGGGGTGTAGCGGGCCCGTGGCAATGTTCAGCGCCTCGTGGAACGTCACCCACGGGGAGTAAGGCAGCACCACGTGGCCCTGCTCGTCGATGCCCCGGCGGCCCGCGCGGCCCGACATCTGCTGGAACTCGTTGGGGATGAGCGGGCGGCGGGACACGCCGTCGTACTTGCTCATGCCGCCAATTACCACCGTGCGGGCGGGCATGTTCACGCCGAGGGCCAGCGTGTCGGTGGCGAACACCACGCGCATGAGGGACTTGTTGAAAAGCTCTTCCACGAGCTGCTTGAGGATGGGCAGGAGGCCCGCGTGGTGGAAGCCGAAGCCGCGCCGGGCCAGGTAGGTGATGAACTGCACCTGCTCCAGCTTGCGGTCTTCGGGGGTGAGGCGCTCGATGTAGCTGGCGAGCACCTCGTTGATGCGCTGCAACGTGCGGCGGTCGCGCATCGCCTTGAGGCGGGTCATGGAGCAGATTTCGGCGGCGGCCTCGCAGTCGCGGCGGGAGAACTGGAAGTAGATGGCGGGCAGCAGGTCGGCGCGCTCAAGCTCCTCCACGATCTCGCGGGGGCCCGGCTCGCGGCGCTCTCGCTGGGTGTTGGTGTCTTCCTCCAGCGTGGGGCCACGGTAGCGGCCGCCGCCCTGCATCTTGCGCTTTAGCTCGCCGCCCAGGTTGAAGTCCACCACCTGCTGGCCCTGGGCGTTGAGGACGAGGTTGAGCTTGCCGTCGAGGAAGTAGTAGAGGGAGAGGGGCACGGCGCGTTGCAGGTGGGTGACGAGGTGCACGGGCTGGTGGGTGCGGGTAATCCAGTCGGCGATTTCGGGGGCGTTGGTGACCGTGGCGGAGAGGCAGACCAGTTGCACGTACTTGGGGCACATGATGATCGACTCTTCCCAGGTGGTGCCGCGCTCGGGGTCCGCCAGGTAGTGGACCTCGTCGAAGATGATGCAGCCGACGCCCCAGAGCTCGGAGGGCGTCTGGAGGAGCATGTTGCGCAGCACCTCGGTGGTCATGACGATGATGGAGCCTTCGCGGTTCTCTATCACATCTCCGGTGAGGAGGCCCACGGCGTCGCCGTACTGCTCGCGCAGATCGCGGAACTTCTGGTTGGAGAGGGCTTTGATGGGGGTGGTGTACATCACCTTGAAGCCCTGGCGCGCGGCGCGGAAGATACCGAACTCGGCAACGACGGTCTTGCCGGTGCCGGTGGGGGCGGCCACCATGACGCTCTCGCCCGCCGCGAGGTGCGCTATAGCCTCCTCCTGGAACGGGTCGAGGGGGAAGGGATAGCGCCCGCGAAACTCCTCTACGAGTTGCTGGGCTTCGGGGGCGAGGTTGCCGGGTTGTGGTTCGGCCTGGGCGGCCTGCTTGGGTTTTCGAGGCATGGGGCGTGGTTTCTAGGTGTTTACGCAGATATGAGCAAGAGGTGGGCCGTGAATATGTAACGTACCGCAAGGGCGCGCAACCAGGTTACTCCTGCCTCCTTGCTTGTGGTAGTATTGCAGCAGAACGATACTCTTTCCTTAGAAGAGGCCGGCTCGCGGCCTGTGCTGGGAGGCTCCCCTGGACACCGGCGAGACTGCACATGTTCCAACCCAGGACGCGACACTGCCGAGCGGCCCACGTAAAGCCGAGCGTGGGGGCTGCGTCTTCAGGCTGGCAATCGCTTGCGCCGCAGCCTTGCTGCTGTTCGATTTGCTGACCGGCAGATTGGGACTATTCCCGGAAGGAGGCTGGTGGGTGGGCAATGTGCGGGTTGCCTCAAGCGTCTGTGGTAGCTGGCACGTGAAGCCAAGCCTCACTATCGGGTTTGCAAGAGACTCGCCGGACCCGGTAGCGATGGATGCGCTCTCCGGCAGCGATATGTGGATTGTGGGCCACGCGCATGACGCTTACGATAACACGACTCCTGCGTACCTCGCCCTGCACAGGAACGGCTACTCAAGCCGGGTAAGTCTCGTGCCCCACCCGCCCCACTATTCGTTCGGTGCAGGCGACCTTTACTTGATGGACGTGGAAATGGTCGCCTCGAACGACGTGTGGACAGTGGGCACGGGCGGAGGGGAAGGCAATACGATCATCGAGCACTGGAACGGCTTCCAATGGAGCATAGTGGCCGGTCCCAGGATAGGGCAGCAGTACAGCGCGTTCTATAGCCTGGCCGCAGTGGACAAGAACGACATATGGGCAGTGGGGAGCACACATGCCAGGGGAGATGAAGTCTCGCACTCTCTGGTCGGGCATTGGGATGGTAGCGCGTGGTCGCTTGTGCCGACGCCCGACGTGGGAGCATTGAACGCGGTAGCAGCTATCTCCGGCAAGGACGTGTGGGCCGTGGGTTATAGCAAGTCTCTCCATTGGGATGGCACAGAGTGGACGGCGGTTGGGGTCCCCGAAGGCTACTGGGAAGCGGTGGCAGCCAGTGCGTCAGATGATGTGTGGCTGGCCGGTTGGACGCGACGGATATTAAATCCGGCTACTGTGATAGATACGCCCGCGATAGCTCACTGGAACGGCACGGGATGGAGTAGCATACCCTTGAATGACGTGCCGCGTATCGGCCCCGATGAAAAGGGCCGGTTGAATGCTATAACTGCCGTCACGAAGGACGACGTATGGGCCGTAGGGGTTAGCATAGGCGAGCCGAGGCTCAACCCCGATGGGTTTGAGCTCCCTCCATATGGCCACACGCTGGTCATGCACTGGGACGGCAAGACCTGGAGTTACGTACCAGGCCCTGACGTATCTCAGTCCCAACATTTGACGGATATCAGAGCCTTTGGCCGTGACGAGATTTGGGTGCTAGGAGAGTTGGACGACCTCGGTTCCGGTAACCGAGTGCTGGTGGCGCAATTCGCGAGGAGACCCTGTGGGGACGCCCTGTGGCTAAAGCCACGGGCTGGGAAGTAGCGAAGTCTCCTTCGGAGACTGAGGAACATGGGGTAGTCTCCGAAGGAGACTTTGCTCCTTGTAAACCCGCCAATTTATTGGCAGGGCACCCCCACAGGATGTCAAATGCGCGTCGTCCCACCCGCGAATGATTGCACCCTGATCGTAGTTCCTTGACAGGGGTGCCGGACAACCATTATCATTTGTTCTTGTCGCTTGTTGTAGAAGTATCGAGAGAGGACAGTACGGCATGGTGGATGGGCTGTCGATTATTTTGCCTGCATACAATGAAGAGGGCAACCTGGAGACCGCGATAAATCGCGCCCTGGAGGCACTTCCCGGCATGGTCAAGCAGTTCGAGATTATCGTGGTGAACGATGGCAGCCGCGATGGCACGGCTGCCGTGAGCGAGACGCTGGTGAGCAAGCACCACCCCCAGGTGCGCCTGCTCAACCACGTCCAGAACCGCGGGTACGGGGCCGCTCTACGCACCGGGTTCTCGGCCGCCCGCTACGACCTGGTGTTCTTCACCGACTCGGACAACCAGTTCGACATCTCGGAGCTGCGCTACTTCCTGCCCATGATGAACCAGTACGACATCGTGACCGGGTTCCGCGTGTACAGGTACGATCCCGTGCTGCGCTGCGCTGTCTCCTGGATGTACAACAGGCTGGTGCACGTGCTGTTCAGGCTCAGGGTGAGAGACGTGGACTGCGCGTTCAAGCTGTTTCGTAAAGAAGCCATCGACAAGGTAATGCCCCAGTGCAACAATTTCTTCGCGAGCACGGAGATGCTCGCCAGGGGCCGCAAGTGGAACTTTCGTATCGCGGAGAAGGGGGTGCGCCATTACCCGCGTATGGCAGGCGAGACAAGCGTGCAAGCCAGCGACATACCACGCACGTTGCGCGAAATCGCCATCATGTGGAAGCGCATCTACTTCCCGTCCAGGCGGGAGATGAAGGCCCTCCAGGCGGCACGTAAGGTCGATACGAACGTCGTAGAGTTTTTACCGGGCACAGGTCAGGCATGAAGAAAGAGTTCTACGCGGAGTACTTCCAGATCGAGGACAAGCACTGGTGGTTCATCGGGAGGCGCGAGATATTCCTGCGCGTGCTCGACAAGTACTTCCGCAAGGCCAGGGGCAACGGGCAGCGACGTATACTCGACGTAGGGTGCGGCACCGGCACGATGTTGCGCTACCTATCGCGCTACGGGCAGTCGCAGGGTGTGGACGCGGACGAGGGGGCTATCGAGTTCTGCCACGAGCGGGGCATAACGGAGGTGCAGCACGTCGAGGGCATGCCCCTGCCCTTCGAGGACGCCAGCTTCGACCTCGTTACGGCCCTTGATGTGATAGAGCACATAGACGACGACCGGGGCACGCTGCGGGAGCTATACAGGATCACGCGGCCGGGGGGCATGCTGATGATAAGCGTGCCCGCGTACATGTTCTTGTGGGGAGCGCAGGACGAGATAAGCCATCACAAGCGCCGGTACGTAGCGCCCGAAATTCGCGAGCGTGTGACCGAGGCGGGGTTCGTCATACGGCGGCTCAGCTACTTCAATACGCTGCTGTTCCCAGCCATCGCGGGCATCCGCCTGATCCGGCCCTACAAGCCAGGCTCCACCAAGCTGAAGTCGGACTTTACCATGACCAAGCCGGGCCTTGGGAACACCCTGCTCGGGCGCATATTCTCCCTGGAAGCCAGTATGGTGGCACGGGCTAACCTGCCCTTCGGCGTGTCGATCCTGTGCGTGGCGCAGAAGCCGAAGTCTTAGCGCAGTTTCGGCAAGGCTTTCCCAGAGTTTTGGCGAGGTAGAAATGCATTGCCGACTGAGCATAGGCGAGGGGAACCGAAACAGAGGCCCTCTGTTGGAATACAAGTCGCTGACGAGAGCATGATCAAGGTGGTACCCAGGATGAGTGCAGACTACAAGGATATCATCACAATCGAACCCGGCAAGCGTAGCGGGAGGCCCATAATCCGGGGCATGAGGATGACTGTCTATGATGTACTCTCTTACCTGGCAGCCGGTATGACACACGAGCAGATAATAGAGGACTTTCCTTATCTTACGGAGCAGGACATACTTGCCTGCCTTAGCTACGCGGCGGACCGCGAAGCGCACGTGGTAGTCACGCGGTACTGAACACCACATAGAATGACACACAGCCCGGCTGTGCTCTCTAGCAGAGCCGGCCGGGCTGTTTTGTAGCTTCACTCAGGCAGGTTATGGCTTAGGTCCGTTGGGGTTCTTGTTCTTGTTGTGGCCGTTGCCGTTATTGCCGGGGTGGTTGGGGTTGTTTTTGGGGCCTCCCGCCCAGGGTGGCTTGCCGGGGCCGCGTATCGTCTCGCCGTTGATGGTATAGACTTCGAGCTGCGGCACGGCAGAGTTAGGCTGCTGGGCCGAGTTGCCCTTGTTCTTGTTCTTGCCGTTGCCATTCCCGTTCCCGTTCCCGTTGCCTTTGTTGGCTTCTACTACACCACGCACAGTGACCTGCTGGTTGGCGTACTTGTCCAGGGGGTATACGCCATTGGCGTAATACCAGGGCGGCCCGGCGGACAGTCGATAGAGAGTCGTACCACCGTTCTTGAGCAGGTAGCTTTTCTGGCCGCCCGCTGTCTCAAGTACCAGCGTGCCGGTAGCGGTGATTACGGACTCGGCAGTCTTGGGAGGCTTGGGTGGCTTAGGTTTGTTGGGCTTCGCCTCCGCGCTCGAACCACCGGCGAGAAGGGCCAGCACTACCAGGGTAGCCCCGAGGGCCGCCCAGAATCTAACCGCGCGTAACATAGAATTGGTCTCCTTACAGCCTGCCGCGCCCTGCATGGGAAATGTATTGCTGTTGTCATTGTATGGGGAGTTAGCCGGGTGGGGAATAGCTCATTTGGGCTAACACTTTTCTAATTGCGCGCCCACACAAGCTTCATCGGCAGCAGCAAGCCCCTGCGACGTTCTACGCGTTCGATTTGGAGGCCCGCCTCCCGGATGACGCGCTCCGTGTCCTGGTTCAAGCGGCACCCACCCGCGAGGTGGGACCAGATGGGAGCCAGCGCGTCCTGCACCTTCGCCTGCACGCGGTTCCCGGCGCGGACGTGTTCGAGAAAGCGGGCGGGAGCGCCGGGTTTGAGCACGCGCCGGGCTTCGGCCAGGGCCGTGTGCGGGTCGGGGATGGTGCAGAGGGCAAGATTGCACACCAGCGCGTCGAAGGTAGCGTCGGGGAAGGGCAGGCGCATAGCGTCGGCGGCCGCCACGACCACCCCAACCCGTGCTGCCGTGGCCCTCGCGCTCAGGCGGGGGAGGCTGACCGGGTCGAACTCCGTGGCGACCACCCGCGCGCCCGCCGAGTAGTAGCGCAGGCTCAGCCCCGTCCCGGCCCCGATCTCAAGGACCAGCCCACGAAGAGGAGCTATCAGCTTGCGCCTGCGCGGCCCGATAAAGAACATCTCCGGCGGCCCCTGTAAAGCCAGGTCGTACAAGAATGGGTTGGTGGCTGGGGAGGAAGGCATGGGTCAATTACGAATTACGAATTACGAATTACGAATTACGTGACGAGTGTTGCCAACAATTCGTAATTCGTAATTCGTAATTCTCCTACAGGGGTTTTGCTCCGCAGGCCATGAAGGCCACGAGGGCGATATAAGGGTATTCGGCGTTGAGGAAGGCGGTGTGCGTGTTCCAGAGGAGTTCGGCCTCTTGTTGGGTTAGCAGGCCCGCATCGACCTCGACCTGGAGGGTTTCAAGGGTGAACTGTTCGATGAACATGTCAAGACCGAGACTATCGCTGTCGATGATTACCAGCTCAAGGTCGAGGTCCTGGAAGCCTGCTTCGGTCATGATGCGCCAGAGCTTGCGTCCGACCTTGCGGTCGCCCCCCTTGGCGCGGTGCTCTTCGGCGCTGCGCTCGTTGATGGCCCTCACTTCGGGCGGGTCGGGCGGGTCGAAGAGCATGTTGAGATCGTCGTCTACGTCCATGATTACCAGCTTGCCGCCGGGCTTGAGCACGCGCAGTATCTCGCGGGCGGCCCCCACCCGGTCGGGGAGGTGCTGGAAGACGAGGCGGGCGTATGCGAAGTCGAAGCTGTTGTCGGGGAGGCCGGTGTCAAGGATGGAAGCCTCCACGAAGTCCACGCGGGAGGCATTATCGCCCAGGTAGCTTTTGGCGCGTTCGAGCAGCACGGGGTCCAGGTCCACGCAGGTGAGGCGACTTGAGGGGAGCATTTCGAGCAACTGACCCGTGATGAAGCCCGGCCCGCTACCCACCTCCAGCACCGACATACCGTCGCGCAACCCGAACCAACCAAGGTTGCGTGCCTCCTTTTCCCAACCCATTATCGCCTGGGTCTTGAGCCGGTCAAGCTCAAGCTCCAGGTCGCCCATGTGCGTGCTGGCGTCATACGGCAGCGCATCAGTCTCGGCCATGATGGTCTACTCCTGAGAGGGGATATGGAGCACTGATTTGGGGCCAGTGTGGGCCGCCTGCGCTCGTGGGTGCTCCAGGTGAGTATACATCAAGAACGTGCCGGACGGTTCACTGGAAGCTATAGGAAAGAGAGAAGGTGGAGTGCAGCATCCAAAGGTGGCCCTTGTCATTCTGAACGCAGTGAAGAATCTAGGATAGTGGCCTTTGCCACGGTGTTGAACGTCACCACTGGAGTACGTGGCATTCGACAGCTTCTCTATGCCGGCTTCTCTAGATTCTTCGCTACGCTCAGAATGACAAGGGCCACCTTTGGGTGCTGATATTCCACGGCCTTGTCTTTGACATTGCTTCCGATCACAAGGGAGCACGCCCGAGCGGGCTAATGGCAAATCGTATGCCGTGCTCCCCAGAATGGCCTTTACCTGCCGTTAGGGTATTTCTCCTTGTAGCGCAGGCTGCCGAGAGGGGTTAGGAGCACGTCGTACGGGCGGGCAAGCTCAGGGTGGGCCTCGAACACGGCGCGCTCGAAATACTGCACGGTGTAGGTCTTGCCGTCTACGTCCGACTTCTCCTGGAAAGGCTCGGAGATGGGGTAGCCTTGCTGGGCCAGGCCGCCGTTCTGCTGCCAGTACTCGAAGAACCTGCCGGAAACGGTCTTGCCTGTCTCAGGGAAGGTGCGGGAGGTCTCCACATTGGCGGCCTGGGCGGCGGGCAGCACGTTGAAGAAGCCCTTCATGGCCGACGCGTGGTCCTGGAAGTGGCAGTGGTACATCCACATGCCCGGGCCTACCCCGTCTCCCGCGATCACCATGAAGCCGAAGCTGTCGCCGGGGGCCAGGATGTGGTTGTCCTCGTGCCCGCTGCCCGCGTTGGCGGGGTTGGCGGGGTTGGGGTCGCCGGGCCTGTTGGGGGTAATCCAGCGATGGGCGTGCAGGTGGAAGGTGTGCACGCGGTTGCCGTGCGAAATCACCAGGAACTCCACCAGCTCACCTTGCCGGGCGGTGGGCGTGGGGGTATCGGGGTAGATGCGGCCGTTGAGCGTCTTGTCATGGCCCACGATCACGAAGGTCCTGGCGGGGCGGACTTCGCCCGGCTTGCGCACGATGAGGCCGCCATACAGGCCGGCCAGGATGCCGCCCGTGCCTTCGTCGTCGCCCATCACGTGGTCGTGGTAGTGCCAGTACCCGGCTGTACCGGGAGCGGCTCGCCACTGGTAGGTGCGGGTGCCACCCGGCGGGACGAACGAGTTAGAGTGCCGGGTGCCGTCGCTGTCCTGGTTGTAGTGCACGCCATGCACGTGCAGGCTGACGTCGGCGTTCACCTCGTTCTTTACCACAATGTTCAGCGTCTCGCCCTCGGTCATCTCTATCGTGGGGCGGACGCCATTGTTGCCGAAGTCGGGGGCCACGAAGGCCATGCTGCCGTCGGGCAGCTTGCGGACGAACAGGTTGAGGCTGCCCTTGGGGTGGATCACCTGGTCGGAAAAGCTGGTCTGCGCGGCGACCTGGCCGGTGCCGGTGAACAGCAGCGCGGGGGCGAGCGCTACCAGCATGGCGGCGGGCAGGGCGATACGGGCCAAGCGGCCGGGCACGGGCAAGCGGTCGAGCGTGCCGTTGGACATGCGGTCGAGGCTGGCGAGCACGAGGTCCACCAGGTAGGCATACGCGCCCGCAATCGCCATGACCACGAGCACGTGCTGTAGCAGGCCGGTATTGGAGATAGCGGCGCCATCATGGGCGGCGTGCGCGTCCTCCGGGAACAGGCCGTGCAGCAGCGCCCCGCCACCCATCGCGGCGGCGTAGAGGGCAGCCAGGCCGAGCCGGTTGTCCCGCCCTCCCCTTTGCGACAGGAGCACGGCCAGCGCCACGAACGGCAGGGCGAGAGCGCCGTCTCGCAGCCATGCAAGGGTGCCGTTGTCCGCCTGCGCGTGCTCTAAACCGGACAGCACGGACGAGTGCAGCCACTGGATGAAGGCCACACCGCCAAACGCCAGCAGCAGCGTGCGTACGAGAGTGTTCTGGTTGAAGGCCGAGGACTGGGGGACCGTAGCGTTCAAGGGACTCACCTTTCTACTTGCGGCAAAGAAGAGGAGGCCGTGCTCTATAGGGAGAGCACAGCCTCTTCTCCACGCCGTCCGACTAACTTACCCGGCTTGATTTCCTCATGCGGAGAGCAGCGCCACTCGCCGCCAAGGCCAGCCCGAGGGCCAGCAAGCCGTACAGCAGGCCCGCCGCATCACCGTTACCGGTGCGAGGCATGCCGACCGTCTCATTACCACCGGACACCGTGACGAAACCGTCCATGCCCTGGTTGTAGTGGATAGAGCAGATGTACTCGAACCGGCCCGCTTGGGTAAAGGTGAGCGAGTACTTGGTGGTGACCGGGAACGGGCCACCCGCATCCGGCGGCGTCCCAGGAGGGGCGAAGATGCCGGAGTTGTAGAAGCCGCTGCCGGTGTGGGCGGGCTGGCCGGTGGGCAGGAAGTTGATCAGGTTGAGCAGCACCTGCGGCTGGCCGTCAGGTCCGGGCACCACGTCCACCAGGGTGGGCTCCTCACCGAATATGACGTTGTGGAACCCACCTACGGGGTCGGTCCACTCCACGGTGTCGCCCACCTTGAGGTTAAGCTCGGCGGGCACGAACCGCACATAAGCCAGGGGGAACTGGGGATCGCGGCTGCCGTAGCCGACGACCACGTGGTAGGTGCTGGTGCCGTCAGCGTTGGTGGTAGGGGCGGCCACCAGGGCGCGGGCCTCGGCCTCGTACGCGAGGGCCTTGGTCACCTCGGCCTTCATCAGGGCCTCATTCTCGGTGTCGTACTGGGCCTGGGTCTTGGGGGCCGCGCTGCCTGGGGCCTGCACGACCACCGTCTGCGTCATGCCTTCGACCTTGCCCGTTTGAGGGTTGGGGCCGGAGTGCAGGGTGCAGATAGCCTGGTAGGTGCCCGCCTTGGGGAAGGAGAGCGTGTATTCCTTGGGGCCGGGGGTGTCGGCGGCTACCACGCCGGAGTTGACGAACTGCGAGCCGTCGTAGCTATTGCCACCCTGGCGG
>DASVQO010000097.1:0-7379 GCA_036389075.1 Chloroflexia bacterium
CGAGGACCAGCAGGGAGGCAGCCAGGAGTACGCCAGCGATGAAGGCTACCAGGGGGCTCAAGATGAGGAGGGAGGCCAGGAAGCCGGGGAAGGGCAGGGCGCGCAAGAGGGCGGCTACACGCAAGCCACACTTGGCGACCTCGGCTTCGACGGTAGCGCGGGCACAGGCCCTTCCGCCGATAACCCCGATGTTGAGGACGCGAACGCGGACATATATGGAGATGACAACAGTGGCGGCAATGCCTACAGTGGCGACGGAGACGCGTCAAACACTTCGGACAACCCCGGTAACTCGGGCTATTCTAACCCGGCTCCCGCGAGGGGCATAGCTACCGCACCGCTGATGGAGAACCTGGGCACGGCTGGGCCGGATGCCTTGCGCGGCGACGACCTCTCTACCAGCAGCGAGCAGTTTGAGATGTCCACCGAGGATGTATGGGGCGAAGGCACCTTCACCGAGGAGGCAGCCGGGGAGTCTGGCTACCAGATGGCAGGTTCTATGCACGCTCACGAGAGCGGGGGTGAGGGCTCCAGTGGAGAAGAGGGCAACAGCTCCTCCCGCGAGGCAGGGTCTACGGCCACGGCGGAACAGGAGGGTAGCGACATACCCCGCATCGACTACGACCTGCAAACGGGCGGCCTGATTTCCTCCGGTAGGGCGGGGTGGGCTACCAGCAGCGAGCTTTCCGAGGCTAACGGTGGAGGTGGAGCAGGCGAGACAGGCGGGGCAGGTGAGGCAGGCGCTCCTGAGTTCGGTAGCGGGGGTGGCACCGATGCTTCCGACTCGGAGCCGGACTTCACAATGGGAGAGCCGACCATTCCCTTCCGCAACGACAATCCGGGCTCCAACCTGGAGGTGGACAACGAGCCGCCCCACCCCGGCGACACCTCCACCACCGACAGGGACAGGTCGTAACAAGCTAAAAGACGAAAACGCCAAGACGCCAAGACGCCAAGGACCACGCCAAGTTTAAGAGGGTGTTCTAAGCAAGAGGGGCAGGGTACAACGACGCGTACCCTGCTCCTCTTTGTACCCTCCAAACCTTAATACCTTGGCGTCGTTCTTGGCGTCTTGGCGTCTTGGCGTTTCCGTCTCCTACTCGTTGAATATGCCGCCTGTGTCGAATACGGCTTCGCCTCCTATGATGGTGGCGAGGGGGCGGGCGTCTTTGATTTGGCTGGGGGCGATGGTGAAGATGTCCCGGTCGAGCACGAGCAGGTCGGCGGCGGATCCGGGGGTGAGGGTGCCGGTCACGCCGGGTAGGTAGGGGGCGGAGAGTGCTGCCCACTCTGTGTAGGCGCGGACGGCCTCCTCCACGGTGAGCCGTTCCTGCGGGTACCAGCCTCCCTCCGGTTGGTCCTGCTCGTCCTGGCGTGTGACGGCGGCGTGGATGCCGGCGAACGGGTTGGGCGTCTCTACCGGGGCGTCGGAGCCGAACGCGATATGCGCCCCCGCGTCCAGCAGGCTCTTCCAGGCGTAACCGTAGCGCGAGCGCGCCCCCCAGAGGCGGTCGGCGGCGTGCATGTCGGAGGTGGCATGTATGGGCTGCATGGAGGCCACCACGCCGAGCCGGGAGAAGCGGGGGATGTCATCGGGGTGGACGAGTTGCGCGTGCTCGATGCGATGGGGCATGTTCGGGGGCAAGTGCCGCGTTAGTTGGGGCCGCGCCTTCTCGAAGGCGTCCAGCACGCGGCGGTTGGCGGCGTCGCCTATGGCGTGGATGGCGCAGGGGATGCCCGCCTCGGCTGCCCGCACGATGGCAGCTTCCATCTCCTCCTGCGCGATAGTGGCGAGGCCGTAGTTGTCCGCCGTGCCCTCGAACGGCTCCAGCATCTGGGCGGTCATGGAGCCTAGCGAGCCGTCGCTGAATATCTTCACAGGGCCGGTGCGCAGCCGCTCCGAGCCGAAGCCGGTACGCAGCCCCACGGCGATAGCCTCGTCCAGCCTGCTGTACGCCAGCAGGTGCACCACGCGCATCTTTAGCTCCCCAAGCGCGTCAAGCTCCTGCAAGGCGTGGAAGGCGTCAGGGCCTTCCGGGCTGTGGAAGCCGACAAGCCCCATGCTCGTCAGCACGCGGAAGCCGTCTCGCATGGCAGCGCGGGCGTCGCTCCTGGCCTCGTCTATGGCGTTGCGTACGATGGCCCTGGCGCTCTCGTAGAACATGCCGTTCGGCTCGCCCGCCGCGTCCTTGCCTATGGCCGCGCCCGCAGGCACCGGGGTGTCGCGGGTGACCCCTGCCTTCTGCAACGCCAGGCCGTTCACCCAGCAGCTATGCAGGTCTTTGCGGTCGAGGTACACCGGGTTGTGAGGGGCAACACGGTCGAGCTCGTGGCGGGTGGGGTAGTCGGGCGGGGACCAGAGGTTGTTGTTCCACCCGCCGCCTATCACCCAGCGGCCCGGCCCAAGTTCGGCTGCCTTCTCGGCCACGATGCGCAACGCCTCGTCCTTGGAGCGCACCCCTTCCAGGTTGACGAGGGCCAGGCTGCGGGCGTAGTCGAGGAAGTGTATGTGCGCGTCTATCAACCCCGGTATAACCGCACGGCCCCCCGCGTCCGCGCGCCTGGTGATGCCGGGTATGCCCTCCAGGTCTCGCGTGAGACCCACGGCGGCGACTTTGCCGTCGCGCACGGCGAGGGCCTCTGCCCGGGGCGACCGGCGGTCCATTGTGTACACGCGGGCGTTGTGGATGAGGATCGTTTCGGGTGTCGGTGAGGTGCTGCTGGGTGTCATGGTGTCTCCTGTGCTGTGGTTGGCCGGATATTATAGCATGGGAGAGCGTGTTGTTCTGGTAAGATATGGCTTAACCAGGGTTGAGGCTTGGCAACCTTTCGGCACCTGCACGGGTTAGTGAAACGAGGAGGTGAGCGATGAGAAACAGACTTGCGTGTGCAGCGATGCTGGTGCTCATCTTGTGCTGCCTGCAACTCGGAGCGTCACATCCCGCCTTTGCCTGCTTTTGCAGTCCGCCTGCCAATCCAGAAGGGGCCATACGTCCAGCAGATGCGATATTCAGCGGCTCTGTAGTAGCTATTACCATGCCGCCGCCAAATGCCGTGAATGGCATTTACTCGCCCGCACTGGCCGCGTTCAGGGTTGCTTCCGTGTGGAAGGGCGTCGTGGGGCCTGAGGTGCCTGTGACTTATAGCCCGGGCGACGCCTCGTGCGGCTATGACTTTCAGGCCGGGGCTGACTACCTGGTGTATGCACGGTCATACGTGGACGGCCCGGTGGTCTCCATACTGAGCAACTCCTTTCAGGTGCCCCTCGGAGGGAGGAAGTTGGCGACCAACGCCTGTATGCGCACCCGGTTGCTGTCCACGGCGCAGCAGGACCTGGCGGTGCTCGGCCAGGGCGATTCTCCTGTAGCGCGCGGCCTGCTCGACCTGGTGCTCGACAACCTGCTGGCGGTGGTGGCGGTGGTGGGCGCGCTGCTCATAGCACTTGTGTTGTACCTGTTGAGGCGTAAGCGGCGGCGAAGCTTCCGGCTGAAGCCATAGGACGGTCAAGAGCGTGCCCTGTGCTATAATGCCCCAGGCTTGGCGCTTCGTGGGGCGCATTCAGAGCGGAGGAAGAGATAGCGATGGCGAACACACAACCGGCGGGCGGCGGGCGCGTGGCGGTAGTTGGCACGGGTAGCTGGGGCACCACCCTGGCGATACTGGCCGCGCGGCAGGGCCGTCCGACCCACCTGCTCGCTCGCACCCCCGAAGAAGCCACGCTCCTCACCTCCGACGCCGAGAACCGCCGCTTTCTGCCCGGCTTCCCCTTCCCTCCCGGCCTCACCACCACCTCCGACCCCCAGGAGGCCCTCCGCGACTGCGACATGCTGCTGATGGTGGTGCCCTCGCAGACGATGCGCGCCAACATCCGCGCTATGAAACCCTACTTGCAGGCGGGCCGGACCGTTGTCGTAAGCTGCGCCAAGGGCCTGGAGCTCGGCACCATGCTCCGCATGAGCGAAGTCATAGTGCAGGAGCTTGGCGAGGAGTGGGAGGAACGGGTGGGGGCGCTGTCGGGGCCAAACCTGGCTAAAGAGATAGTGGCAGGGAGGCCCGCCACCACGGTCGTGGCCTCGACCAGCCTGGATACGGCCCGCAAGGCGCAGGAGCTGCTAACGGGGGGCCGCTTCCGCGTCTACACCAACCCCGACCTGGTGGGCGTGGAGCTTGCGGGGGCGCTCAAGAACATCATCGCGCTGGCGGCGGGCATGGCCGACGGCATGGAGGCGGGCGACTCGACAAAGGCGGCGCTCATCACGCGGGGGCTGGTGGAGATAGGGCGGCTGGGGCTGGCTGCCGGGGCCTCGCTCTTCACCTTCGCGGGGCTAGCGGGCCTGGGCGATATGATCGCCACCTGCGCCTCGCCCCTGTCGCGCAACCGCACAATGGGCGAGATGCTGGCGCGGGGCAAGACGTTGGAAGAGGTGAAGGCCCAGTTCGGCGGCCAGGTGGCCGAAGGGGTGACTACCACCGTGGCCGCGAGGGAAATGGCCGCCGGTAAGGGTGTCGAGATGCCCATTACGGAGCAGCTATACCAGGTGCTGTTCGAGGGCAAGTCGCCCATGTCGGGCCTGAACGCCCTGCTCACGCGCGAGCCGACCGACGAGTTCCTGTCGCTGGGGGTGAGCATCCCCGACGGTTCGGAAGTGGAGGCCGAAGGGCTGGGCTGATTGTCTGCCGGGAACGCCCTGCCAATAAATTGGCGGGCTGGCAAGAGGCAAAGTCCCCTACGGGGACTGATGAACATCATGTAGTCTCCGAAGGGGACTTTGCCTCTTGCCAGCCCGTGGCTTCAGCCACAGGGCTAGAGTAGGGCATCACCGAAGCGCGACTCAGGCTCGGCGCACCGGAAGCTTAGTAACGTCCTCCCTCGGCTCTTCGCTGCCATAGCTGGCGCGGGCTGCGTGGAAGTCCAGCATGGTAGCAAATGACCGCGCGGTGATCGCACCGTATATCAGGCCGCCAAGCCCCACGGCCAGGATTATTATCTCCACGCCTCCCGTTATACCGCCGGTGTTCTCCGGGTTTCCCCAGAACGACGAGAAGCCGATAGCTGCCGTTACAGCGACGGCCCCCGCCAGCATGTTAGGTATTATCCAGCCTGCCTGCGGGTCTATATGGCGCTGTATGGTCGGGCGTTGCGCGTAGCCCATCAGCACGCCCGCTATGCCCCCGGCGGCTATGTAAAACAGGATGCCTATGATCATGATGGTGAGCCCACCCACGAGTATCCCAAGCACCCAGGCCGCGATACCCCCAAGCGCCGTAAATAGCGCCCACTCGCCCAGCAGCGGCCGCCCCGTGAAGTGCTGCACCACCAGCCCCTGCGCCAGCCCCACGAGCAGCCCATCCAGCAGGCCGAGCACGGCAAACGGCAGCGCCAGGTCGAACAGCGCGCCTATGTCGCCCGAGCCGCCCCAGGTGACGAACAGGCTCACTATACCGAAGGCGCTTATGCCCGCTATGTGGCCTACAGCGTTAGCCAGCACCCAGTACAGCCAGGCGTTGCGGGTGGACGGCACGGCGGGACTGAGGTTTGAGGATTGGTTTGTGGTTTGTTGAAGGGACATAGTGAGTGGCGCTTACAGGGTGATAGGGATATTAGAATTCATCTTGTAACGGGGCGCAAGCACGATGGCTTGCAGGTGCACGGTCTGACGGAGCGGATGTTGTATTATGGCACATAACCTTGCAAAGTAGCTCATCCACTTTTCACGCTCCCATCTTTTGCATGGACGACAGCTACATGAGCCGTGACCTTATGGCGCCGGTTCGGCAGTGGCAGGGCCGGGCAGACTCCAGGCGTTGAGGTAAGCCCCGGAGGTCCAGTAGACGAAGCCGTGGGCAACGGTCGGCCCTGTCCACGACGGCCCCGCATCCTGGGGTTCGACGGAGCGCAATAAAGTGCCGGTATGCTCGTCGTATACGTGCAGCACGCCCGTCAGGTTCAGGAATATGAGGCCATTGGCTATCGCCATGCTGCCGAACGGGTAGTCGGGCAGGGTGGTAGGCGGGCGGCGGTCTGCCCCGGTTGCGGGGTCCACCGCGTACAGGTGGATACCCTTATCTTTATGCCCCACGAAGAAGAGCGTACCGCCCGGCCCCAACGTCGGGTCGTAAGCGGGTGACATGGCGACCGCCGCTTTGAGGTCCCTGGCCCAGAGCGGCCCCCCGCTGATGCTGTCGATAAGATAGCCGCGAAAGCTGCCGTCCTTGTGGCTCGCGGCTGTCATGGTGCGGCCCTGGCTGTCGCTGAAGATGATGGGAGTGCTGCCCCAGTCGTGGTCGCTGTTGAGGGAGCCTTGCTGGTTGGACTGCATTACGTCAAGGCTGAGGGCGTCCAACGAGATGAGGGCGCGGTTGAGCGGTCCGTTGTAGCCTTCGTAGTCCTCGCCGGTGGCAACTACAAGGGTGCCGGCGTCGGGGCTGAGCGAAGGCGCGTGCCACACTCCGCCACCCGCCTTGCCCTCCGGCACGATATAGCGGCTCGCCGCAAGCCTGCCGCTGCCCAGGTCCACGCTGCGCACCTCCCCTCGCACGGAGGGCCTGTCGCAGTAGGAGGCCACGCCGTAGTATGCCCAATTATGGGCGAGCAAGGGCGATACCCAGGCGAAGCCGCTCGGCCCCACGCCAAGAGGGTCGCGCCAGAGGGTCGAGCCCGTGGCCGCGTCGAGGCCGTAATAAGCGCCGTCGGCCCCACCCACGACGGCTATGGAACCCGAAATAGCAGCCGTGGAGCCAATTCCAACGTCGATGCCGACGTCGGCGCAGGTCGCGGGAGCGTAGCCGAGGTTGACTTGCCACAGGGGAGCGCCGGAAGAGGCATCGAAGGCAAAGAAGTTAGGCCCCTCATGCGCGCTGCCGCCAATATAGAGGCGGCCGTTGGCCACGCTGGGCGCGCTACCTGAGGGTATAGCTCCAGGGTTTACCATCGCTCGCCAGCGCGGGGCAAGCTTGTCTATGGTGGCGGGGGATAACGCTTGCTCGTGGGGGTTGAAGTTCGTGCGGCCCCAGTCGTGCCCCAGCATGGGCCAGTCGCCTGGGGCACCGGGTGCAATCTCAGGCTCAACGTCGCCGGTAGCCGTCGTGCCCACGCGTGGCGCGACGTAGGCGAACACGACCACCAGCGCAAGCAATAGGGTGGAGGACAGAAAGATTAGAGGGTATTTGAGTCGCATATAGTTGCGGGTGTGTATATTGTGGGATGGGTTCGCCGGCATGGGTAAGTGTGCGAAGTCACCAGGAAACCAGCAAGCAAGTTCCGTCCTTACGCAGTGGGACTATGATGGCCCCAATCTATCCACAAAGTGCCGGCTGGGCGGGACCAAAGTGGCCCCTGTCATTCTGAGCGTAGCGAAGAATCGAGAGAAGGTGGTACA
>DASVQO010000098.1:0-16822 GCA_036389075.1 Chloroflexia bacterium
GTGCGCGGGCAACGCGTTCTGGCTCACCTCGATCTGCACCCACGGGTTGCGCTCGGAACCGGTGCGGTGGCAGACAGCTACGCGGCCGTTGCCGGGTGTCTGGCTGGCCACAACCGTAGCCGTCCTGGTCTGGGTGGCGGTACCGACGCTTGTGGCGGTGCGGCTCGCCGTGGCGGTGCTCGAAGCAGCGGCAGTGGCCGTGGTGCTCGCACTAGCTACAGCCGTGCTGGTAGTAGTGCCGGTGACCGTGGTTGTAGCGGTAAGGGTGGCGGTGCTGGTGAGCGTCGCTGAAGGCTGCACTGTAGCTGTGAGCGTCGCTGAAGGCTGCACGGTGACCGTGCTTGTAGCGGTAAGCGTGGCGGTGCTGGTGACGGTAGCCGTCGTGGTGAGTGTAGCCGTCGTCGTGACTGTGGCGGTGGTGGTGAGTGTAGCTGAAGGCATGACGCTGGGCGTACCCGTCGCGGTGCCGGTGACTGTGAGTGTAGAGGTAATGGTAAGCGTAGGGCTCTCGGTAGTCCCGCTGGGCGCGTTAGACGACTTGCCTTGCACCTGCTTGGCGGGTAGGCTGGCGAACGCGCTACCTACGAACAGGACCACACCGAGCATGATGGCAAGCATCGCTGTGATGCTCCACATGAATCTCCGTGGCTCGTTAACATTCATTTGAGTTCCTCCTGACCTTGCGATGAACGATGAGAACGTGCGCAGCCTGCCACTCTGCTGCTACGCATGCAGCACGACCCGTTTAGCCTACCAGGTTGGTTATCGTCAATGGGTAAATTAAGGATGTAGGTAGAACGTATAGCTGGGTCGATATAGGACCGAGACAAAATCGACGGGCCGACGAGGCGTCTCGGTAAGGTGGATGGGGCGGTTACCTGGAAAGGTCCGCATGAAACAGGAGGAGCAGTAATGCGCCCATCTGAGCCTCCTGCTATGCGCCCGGAACGGCGAGAACCATCCAGGCGGGGTAAGAAACACTATCACAGCATACGCCCGGTGCCGCACCCGCGCCGTTGCGGTGAGAGGAGCGTGCGAACACACTTTGCTGCCAAAAGACCCCAGGTCGCCCTTCCCTACTACATAGCATGTTAGGTGCCAACTCCGGCGGTCCGGGCACCCACCCTCGTGAATAAACGCTGATGTTTACCTTTGTTAACACTTGCAGCCAACCGCGCTCCATAAGGCATTCCCCCGCCACAATTGATACAATGACCTCATGGACAAGATGCACCAACGCACAAAGCACAGCCGCTTGGAGCGCCTGCGCGCCAGACTGAGGAAAATAGCCTTCGAGTCGCTCTACGGCCCCTTCGCCTGGCTCTACGATTGGGTGAGCAAGACCTTCTTCCTGGGCCAGTGGCGCACCTGGCAGCGGGCGGTCATACCCCACGTGCGCGGCAGGCGCGTGCTCGAGGTCGGCATGGGCACGGGCAACATGCAGTTGGACCTGCGCCGCCGGGGGTATGATGTGTGGGGCGTGGACCTGTCGCCGCAGATGCTCCGGCGAGCCGCGAAGAAGGCCCGCCGCCGCGACCTCCCGCCCCTGTGGGCGTGCCGCGCCCGCGCCGAAGCCCTGCCCTTCCCACCCGCCTGCTTCGACACCGTGGTGAGCACCTTCCCCAGCGAGTACATCATCGAAAAGGCTACCCTGGCAGAGATATCGAGGGTGCTACGGTCCGGCGGCAGGCTGGTGGTCGTGCCCGCCGGTTGGATCACCCCTAGGGACGCGCAGGGCAAGGCGTTCGAGGGCGTGGCCCGCCTCGTCTACGGCGACAGCCACGGCGGCACCGACGCCGTCGTAGAGGCACGGCAGGCGAGCGCGCCTCAAAACACCGGCTGGGTGGCCCTCATGGAAGGCAGGCTGCGTGAGGCGGGCTTCGCCCCGAGCACGTACCTCGCCTCCAACGCTCGCGGATCGGCGGTGGTAGTGGTCGCGACGAAAGCGTGATAGGTGCCGCGTGCTATCATATCCCGCGTAACAACCCGAAGAACCACCAGTTGCCCGCAATAGCCACCGGCAGCCACAACAACACCGGCACCGCCATATGAGGCGAGAAGACCCGCTCGCGCCCCAGCCTGCCGGTCGCCAGCGCCAGCACCACCGCCATATACCCCAGGTTGAGCGCGAACGGCACCAACGCCGCCATAGGGAATAGCGCCCGGAAGACCCACAGCCCCACGACCACCACGTACAGAGCGTACAGCGCGCCCGCGAGGCTCACCACGGCGGCCACCCCGTAGCCCGCCGCTATCACCCCCCGCCAGCACACGCCCAACGCCCTGCGTACATCCAGACTCTGCGACATAGCAACCTCCCGCCAAACAGCTGAAAGGAGTCTATGCTAACGGGATCGATCCGGCTTCGGCAATCGCACCTATCTTGCCCCAGTGCCGTGCGTACAGGAGTTAGGTAAATCTACCTAACCAGCCACCATAACTTTGTCCGAACGGCCCACACCAGTCGCGGCGATCCTAGCCCCCTTGTCATCCTTCGCTACGCTCAGGATCAGGTGGGTAGGCCAGAGGCTTCAACGTGGGGGACCATGTTGGAGGAAGGAACACTGTCAACTGAATACCAACAGTCAAGCACGAGCGCCTGATCCTTCGCGGAGTTTACCCTGAGCGTAGCCGAAGGGCTCAGGATGACAGGGTGGCGCAGAGTCCTGCCTCCCTATCCCGGCACGGTCTTGTCGCCGGTTTCAGCGGCGTTGGCGGTCAAGGGGCGTGGGTGCTACAATGTCGCAGGCGTAGCGAGTGTTACGTCCCGAGGAGGTTTGCTGTGAAGACAATCGGCGTTATAGGCGGCATCGGCCCTCAAGCCACCATCGACTTCGAAGCCAGGCTGCACGCCGCTTCCCAAAAACTGATACCGCCCCGCGCCAATAGCGGCTACCCTCCCCTGCTGGTGTACTACCATAGGGCCCCGCCGCTCGTCACAGGTGAAGACGGCGCGCTACTAATACACCCCGCCTTGCTGGAGAAGCTGGAAGCGTTCGGCGCGCTGGCCGACTTCCTGGTCATACCCTCCAACTACACCCACATACTCCGAGAGGCGTTCGAGCAGGTGTCCGGGCGCAAGGTGTTGAGCATGATAGACATCACCGTGGCCGAGGTGCGAAATCGCGGCTGGCAATTGACGGGACTGCTGGGGATGGGCGAGCCGAGGGTCTACATGGACTCCTTCGACCGCCTGGGCCTGCGTTACGAAACGCTCTCCGGCGACCTGGTGGCGCTACGCACCAGGCTGGACAGCTCGATAATCGCCGTCATGGAGGGACAGGAAGGCCCGGCGGACAAGGCAGCGGCAATGGAGGCCGTACACACGCTGCGCGGTAAGGGCGTCGATGGCATAGTCCTCGGCTGCACCGAGATACCGCTACTCATGGGTGAGGCCGCCAACGCCCCCGACCTCATCAACCCCACCGCCCTGCTAGCCGAGGCCGCCGTCCGCTACGCCCTCCAGTAGACAGGAGACGAAACCGCCAAGACGCCAAGAGCCTGCCCTGAGCGCAGCCGAAGGGACGCCAAGAACCACGCCAAGTTAAGAGTTGTGTGTCCAAGCAAAGGCTACAGCGTGCAGCATGATGCAGCTTTTGCACTTATCCAAAGAATCACTATCTCTGCGTAACCTCTGCGTCCTCTGCGTCTCTGCGGTGAACCGTTCTTAACCTTGGCGTGGTCCTTGGCGTTCTTGGCGTCTTGGCAGTTTCGTCTCTGTTCGGCTCCCGTCCTCAGACTTCCACGAGCAGCAGGAAGCCGGTGGGGCTGCCGAAGAAGGAGTTATGCTCGTCGGGCGCGGTGAAGAGATAAGTGCGGCCGCCAAACTCGGCGCGGTGGCCTGGGCCGATGTCGAGGCGCTGGCCGGTCTCCACGATGTACAGGCATACGTTCATGAGGGTGTGGTAGACCGCGTCGGCGGTGGTGCGGTCGGGTGTGTAGATGCCGAGTTCGGGACGGCCAAACTGCTCCATGCCATAGATCCGCATCAGGTAGCGCTCGTGCGGCTCGACCACGGTAGCGTTGAAAGTAACCACGCCCACCCAGAGTGGCACGGGCAGGGTATCGTCGGGCCGTATCGGCAGGAACTCGGCCAGCCGCTCCGTGGGCTGCGCCAGGGCCGCCCGCTCGTTCAGGATGCCAATCCCGCCCTGCGTGATGAGGGCCGTTGCCACATGGTACAGCGCCGTGAGCTGCTCCACCGGGTCGTCCGGCCCGTTGAGGTAGAGCAGCCGGACCGCCGCGCGGTGGGACATCAGCAGGTCGCGCTGCTCGTCGGGCATGGGCGACACCTCCACCGTGCGTGCGAGCACCTCCTGCCGCACCGGGGCGTTCAGGGCGATCATGGCGATCTCGTGCATGCCGAAGCGCGCCACGCCCCCCACCATCGGCACGCTGGCGGTGCCTTCCACCCTGGCCCACTCCACCGTGCTCGGCCCCACAAGCTGCCGCAGCACCATCTCGGTGGCCCGTGCATCCAGGGCGGGCATGCGTCGATACAGCACCGTGCACGCCTGCTTTGCCTCCATCTTCAACCCCTTAACTTTGCGATTACCATTGCCATCAGCCAACGAATCCCTCACGTCCCCAACTCCTAGCTTCTGCATTTCAACAGTGCGGCATGCCACACATGATATGTTAACCGCAAAGGCGCGAAGAACGCAAAGGATGCACGGAGATCACGGAAACGCCAAGACGCCAAGATGCCAAGACGCCAAGGACCACGCCAAGATAATGTTGTTTGGAGAATAACAAAGGGACCGGAGCACGTCATATCGTACTCCGGTCCCCCTGCTTAGAACACCTACTCAATCTTGGCGTGGTCCTTGGCGTCTTGGCATCTTGGCGTTTCCGTCCTTCCTACTGCTAAAGGATAGTCACCCTATTTGGAGGTAAGTATCAGGGCTTGAAACCCTGCCAGGGGCCGGGGTCCTGGCAGTTGGGGAAGAAGGTGTTGTTTACGATCTTGGCGACCTGGCCCCTTGTGGCGTTGCTGCCGGGGCGGAAGTAAGGCAGGTTGCCGGGGCCGACGCAGGGTTCCGTGGGCGTGCTTCCGCAGGCGTAACCGCTCATTACCCCGTCCTGGGTCAGTCCCTCGATATAGCTATAGAAGGGGCTTGAGGGCGGCACGTCCTCGAACGTCTGGCCGCCGGACGGGGAGAAATGGACGCCCCCGGAGTCGGCTGCTTCCCAGACTATCTTGGCGATCTGCCCGCGCGTGGCGTTGTTGCCGGGGCGGAAGTAGGGCAGGTTGCCCGGGGCGACGCACGGCTCGCTCGCCACGGTGCCGCAGCCGTAGCCGGAGATCGCGCCGTTGTGGGCCAGGCGGTACACCACGTCGAAGAAGGTGCTGCCGGGCGCTACGTCCTGGAACAGCTGCTTGTCGGGGGTCTCGTTGTACCCGGCGGCGTTGGAGACTATCTTGGCGAGCTGGGCGCGGGTGACGTTGTTGCCGGGCCTGAAGGTGTTGTCCTCGTAGCCGGAGAGCACGTTGCGGCAGGAGAGGCAGCGCACGAACTCGTAGAAAGTGCTGCCCTCCGGCACGTCGGAGTAGTTCACCACGCACGCGGTGGGTGTGGCGCTCGGGGTGACGATAGGGGTGGGCGTGTTGAGCAGGTAGGGGATGGGGGCGACCGGGAAGTTCCCGCCAACGAGGGCCAGGCTCGCGTCGAACCGCTGGCCGAACAGGTCGGAGTCGGTCTGGCGCTCGTCGTTGAAAGTCACCAGGAAGCTGGTCGAACCGGAGCCGGCCGAGAGGGCCGGGTTGTACTCGCGGTCGGGGCCGCTGGAGATCAGTATGTCACCACCCGATAGCCCGCCCCCGGTAGACAGGACCTGACCGCGTATTTCGTAGCCGGAGTCCGCACTCGCCTGCCACACGACCAGGTACTTATTTGCGGCGCTGTTGTACTCCACCCGCGTGTCTTCCTGCGTGCTGACATCGGCATTGATGGCGTAATTGCTACCTATGAGCGAACCGTTGGTCTCTATCAACTGCGCGTAAATGTCCGAGCCTTGATCGGTCGCCTTTTCCCAGACTACCAGCCAATCGTGAGCGGAGGTATTGTAGGCGGCAGACGGAGTGTGGGCGCTGGTGCCCACCTCGGAGATGTTGATAATGGTGGGCTGCACGACAGCCATACCAGTCACCCTGCGGGCCTTTATCGAGTAGATGGAGGAAGCGTCATGCATGTACGCGACCAGGAACTCCTTGGTTAGACTGCTGTACGACACCGCGGGCCTGCTTTCCGTGGCGGCGGTGGCTGCTATGTCGAAGACGCCACCCTGGAAAGAGCCGTCGGACCCTATCCGCCTGCCGCGAATGTTGTACCCCTCGCCCTGGATATACTCCTCCCAGACCACGAGGTACTGGTTATCGCCCGCGCTATAAGCGATGGCACTGCCCTCCCGGGATACGTCACCGCTTGAAATCTCGAAAGCCGCACCGGCCAGGGAGCCGGTGGCCGATACGCGCTGCCCGTAAACCTTGTTGTCGCTCTGCCACGTTACCAGGTACTCGTTAGCGGCGCTAGAGTTGTAGGCTACATCGGAGTCCGACTCTGAGGCTGCCGTGCTCGCGATTGCGAAGTTGGTGCCGAGCGGGGTGCCGTCGGCGTCCACGCGCTGGCCGTATATATCCCAGTTGCCGTTGCGGTGGTCTTCGAATAGGACCAGGAACTCCGTGTTCGCCGTGTTGTAAGCCGAATCAGAATAGCCCTGCGTGTTCAAGGCGGAAGGGGCGTCCGGGCCTGTGCCTTCGGATGTGGCGTGCTTGCCCGGCGCGGTCTTGCCGCCGTCCACGGGTGTCGCCCCGTATATTGTGCTGCTCCAAATCAGTATGGCAAGTAAGATTGCCGGTACCATCGCGAAGATTGCTATGAGGTGCCTGCGGTGCATTTCGTTCCCCTTCTCCTTGTTTTCGGTTTGGATTGTATATCCGGAGATTGTTTTTGGCTTGGCAGGTAGGCTTACTCTGCCTGCATACTTATTTTGCATCAGGATGAAGGGGAGCACATCGCTTGAAGCAATTAATTCCTCGAAAGGGCTTGCTAATTAGTGCCCGGGCACATGAAGTCGCAGGCAACATCTACAAGCCTGCAAAGCAGACTGCCGCAAAAAACAAAGTCCCCACAGGGGACTTCGAAACCGTCGCGCGCTTTCAACTGCCGGGGTTTACTGTCACCGAGGCGCGTATCTCCGTGGTGAGTAGGCGGCAGTGTTGGCCGTAGTCGGCGGAGGCACTGTCAAAAAAGCCGAGACTTGTCCACTACGGCGCATTGGCTGGCGAGATCTCAGGAGATGTAGACTTTCACAGAGTTCATACCCTTTCGTAGCCTTCTGGGATATATTCATGGCCCAGGAAGGAAAATAGCACGAGCAGGGCGTTACCCTGCTCGTGCTATTTACCCATGCTCGTCTAAGTCTAGATGGTTCTCTTGGGTGCAACTGCCCTTGGCTTCTGGCTCTTTCTGGCAAGTCCGATCATAACAGAGCCATAGTCGGTCTCATATTCTTGTGCTCGTTTTTCAAACTCGTCCAGGTCGATCTTGCCCGCTAGATATTGTTCAGAATCATGCCAGCGGCGGCTCTGCCTGCTGCTGCCTGCATACTCTTCTTTTCCTTCTCCTAACATAAGCGTAGCACCTCCCAGGGATACCTATTATAGCTTAATCGCAATAGAAAGCAATCCACCTTACGGCGGTCTCGTATAGGACTTTGGTAGTGCTTGGAATTTATCAGCCTTGCTAGTTTAAGAGGCTTGCTTTTGATTATGCCAATCAGACCCGGCACTATCCGGGTCCTCAGCAGATTCGAGATCCTCAACAGCCTCAATATAGTGGTAAGTTGAGATGGCGGTAGCGAGACGCGTCGCCAAGTCGTCCAGAAATTTGAGTGTTTCTGGTTGGTCGAAGGTGTTACTGCGTTTGCTGTCTAAGCACAGTACGCCTAAGCAATCATCGTTTGGTCCTATTATGGGAACTACAACCACCGAGCTATAGTCCATAGGCTTCATACTGCCACGACGGAACGAAAACTCCGCATGATCTGCATGGTACTGGCTTCCGATCTTGGAAATATGTACTACCTGCGGTTCTTTTGTTCTAAAGGCAATTGCAGCTATCCCACGCTTTACAGTCTTACCTTCACCTATATAGAACCGGTCATTGCGTAATGCAGCTTTTGGCATCCCGTGATGCTCCCACCACTCCAGATATTCAACATCAATTCCAGGGCGCCATATGTGGGCCCTACATACATCCTCTTGGAAGACCTTAGTAACGTCACTCAAGACCTTCTTCAACAGAGCACGCATGGCTTTATCTCGCTCGTGAGATCGCATGCTAAGCAGAGGTGCCAGGAAAGCAAGTAAATAGAGATCAAGCTCAACCAAATGCTCAAGCCGCCCGCGCGCGCTCTCTTGCACAGCGACTGCATCATGTAGATGATGATTCTCGCCTAGAAGTTCTATGTTTTGACCCGTGAATTTTAACACCTGAGCTTGAAGTCGCTCGTTCTGAGTAGTCAGATTAGTAAGTTGTGGCTTCAAAGTGCTAAATTCGCTACGTACCGTATCCAACTCACTTTGCAAGGCCGTATTTGTCTTGGACAATTCTGAGTTGCTATTTTTAGCGCGCGCTAGTTGTTCTTTCGATCGATTAAGTTCTGCTACAGCATTGTCTAAGTCAATGAAGACCGCTTGCCTATAGCTAATGAGAAAAGCAAGGATCAAGTAAGCAGCGAGGGCAAATCCAACAAACCATGTACGTGTGTCAGCCACTTGCGGCTCACTGAGGTAGTCGAAAATCCAAAGCGCACCATTTACGATGCCAGCATCAAAACGGTTACCGACCAGACCACCTGCTGCATATACTCCCAAATGGGTGATAATCGTCTTGACCCAAGGATTCCGGACCACAAAACCAAGGGGTGAACCATCCAGAGCTGTACCTGCTCGGTACTTGTCGCTAAAGCGAAGTGCCGTGCCCGTATAGCGCCGTTGCATAGGGCTGGCCGTAGGTGCCTGCCTCTTTGGCTGGGGTGTAGCTCCAGCTTGCTTCGGGCTATTCTTGGTGTACTTGCGTTTCGTCACTCCCTATCTCCTACTGGGAAGTCTGTATGGAAGCTCCAGATGAAGTTAGCTGCTCTAGGAGATAGAGGAAGGTGTTAGTTATGACAGGAGAGTTACCTTATAACAAACTCTGTGGAAAAACACGCCTTGACCGCCTTTACACATCCGTTGGGGTTTGCTATATTTGCCAGTGAAGGCACTGCAAGACATTCACCTGACATTGTAGTTTCCTTCCTCGATCTGAGCCGCCCAGTTCCCCGCTAAGAGCTTTGGGTGGCTCACCTTTTAATTCAAACTTACCTTAGTAATTTCACTTATTGTAAACCTAAACTCTTCTAGGATGGAAGAGCCATCCCGTGCGGTTTTTCCACAAAGAGGTAGCCGCTCGGAAGATTTCTCTATTATATGCTTGGCTCAATAGAACTCTGGGGGTTCTCCACATCAGCGCAAAAGGAAGACCAGTAAAGTAAGGGCCTTGCGAATCCTTATCAGATCCTTACACTAGCCAAAAGGGTAAGCAGTGGGCCCACTGCTTACCCTTTTGGCTAGCCTCATAGCGGCCTGTGTGGCAGGTGAATCTCGGGCGAGTCTGCTAGAAATATAAACGTTCCCTTACAACTCCAAATTATCCACACCGTCCGTAGGCGGGGGCGGACTCGTCAGTTGCAGCCCGTAAATCTCGTCCGCAAGCCCCAACTCTATGCTCTCCTGGGCGGTGAGGAAGCGGTCGCGGCCGGAGTAGATGTACTTCTCCCACCACTCAGGATCGTGCTTGCCGGTGCGCTGGGCGAAGATGTTCTTCACCAGGTTCTTGTAATGCCGGGCGAGCTGGGCGTAGTCGTTGAAGACCGTCTCCTCGTCGCCGGAGAGCTGCCACTGGGGCGAGTGGAGCATCAGCGTGGAGAACGACCCCATGAGCCGCCTGTCCCCCGCCTGGAAGATAATCGCCCCCATCGAATAAGCGTACCCCGTGACCACCGTGTTGATAGTCACACCGTACAGCGTGCGCAGGCGGTAGATCATCTGCATCATCGCCAGCCCCGAGCCTATCGACCCGCCGCCCGAGTTGATGTAGACGGTGATAGGCTTGTCCGGGTCGCCCTCCCGCTGCACCGCCATCGCCGTAAGGGCCTGCCCCATGTGCTCGGCGGCCCGGTCGGTCACCTCCCCCAGGAAGTAAATACCGCTGCTCTCCAGTTGCCGCGCCCGCTCGATACCACGCGCAATAAGCTCAGAAAGATCGTACATCAGGCTCCAATCACTCCAATCTGGGTCTGCCCGCATTATAAACCAATTACGAATTACGAATTACGAATTACGAATTACGAATTACGACTGGCAAGTAGCACCCGCACCCCGCAATCGTAATCGTGGCGCGCTCTTGCGTCCCTGGCGGTTCCGTCTCCTAATTCGTAATTCGTAATTCGTAATTGTTATATAATTGCCCTCATGGACATCTTCTACTTCCTTGGGCTGGGGGCCACGGGGTTCGGGGCGGGGCTGATGGGGGCGCTGCTCGGCCTGGGCGGCGGGGTGTTCGTGGTGCCCGCGCTGGTGCTCATATTCCAGGTGCCCACGATTGTGGCGGTGGGCACCAGCAACGTGGCCGTGGTGGCGACCTCTACCGCGGGGGCCTCGTCCTACGTCCGCCAGCGCCTGAGCAACATCCGGCTGGGCCTGGTGCTGCTCATATCGACCACCCTGGCCGCTATCATCAGCTCGGTCGTGGCCGAGTACCTGCCCGAACAGGTGCTCAGCGGCCTCTTCGCCGTCATCCTGGTCTACACCGCCATTACCATGCTCCGGGGGAAGCCCCAGAAGCCCATGAGCGCCCAGGACGCCGCCGACGCCGGTATGACCGCCACCGCCGCCAACCTGGACCTCGGGGCCAGCTATTACGACGCCGCCACCGGCAAGCACGTCGAGTACACCCCCACCAATATCCGCGCCGGTATGGGCATCAGCGCGATCGCGGGCGTCATCGCGGGCCTGCTAGGGGTGGGTGGGGGCATCGTGCAGGTGCCCGTGATGAACCTGCTCATGCGCGTGCCCCTCAAGGTCGCCAGCGCCACCAGCAACTACATGATAGGCGTCACCGCCACCAGCGCCGCCTTTGTGCGCTACACCCACGGCGACATCAACCTGCTCATCGCCGTACCCACCGCCCTCAGCGTCTTTCTCGGCGCGAGAGTGGGCGCGTGGCTCGTCCCCCGCACCCCCAACGAACGCCTCCGCATCATCTTCGGCTGGGTGTCGATAGTAATCGCCCTGCTCATGCTCGCGCAAGCCCTGGGCATATACAGCAGGTAACAAGTGCCGAGTAGAGAGACGAAAACGCAAAGACGCAAAGAACGCAAAGAACGCGCAAAGAAGATGAGGGTTTCGGAAGGTGCAACATACGCCACTAACCACTAACCACTAACCACTAACCACTAACCACTAACCACTAACCACTAACCACCAACATGATGGAAGCAACAAGCGCACAAAACCGGGACGACCGGACATACACCTGGGCCGCTTTTACGCTACGCACGGGCATGTTTGCCAGCTTTGGCGCCATGCTGGTGGGGCTGGTGTGGTGGCTGCTGGGCGGGTCGCGGGGCGGGCAGGAGGCGGCCCAGCACGTACTCCCCTTCGACCGCATCGTGCCGGAGCTACTCGCCCTCAACCCGCTGGCCCTCATCACTATTGGCGTGCTGCTGTTGCTCGCCACGCCCGGTATCACCCTCGTTGCCCAGTTCATCGCGTTCGCCCTGGCGCGCAACTGGATCTATGCAGGTATAACCGCCTTCATCTCGATAGCTATCGGGTTCAGCGTGGCACTTTCGCTCGGGCTGATAACGCTGTTCTAGGGGCGCGACCAGGGGACGCGCGGGCCGCGTTGAAGCTGTTTGTGCGCGAATATCGTATACTTGAGTGTAACCCTCGTATGATTCACCGCACGCGGCCCCTCCTCGACCGCCATTACCGGCGCTAGACTCCTTTGCCTGCATGATGTACCAACCCAAGTCACCGTCACCCGACCCTCAGTGGTCGCCCGCCCGCCCGCCACAAAGCGAGGGCGACGACTACGCACCGTCGCGCCCCTATGCGCCGCCGCCCACCTATCTCCCGGCCCCCGTGCCGCCCCCGGGCTACATGAGCGCGGCCCGCGCCGCCCGCACCTGGATCCGCATACCCGTCGAGAGGCCGCTGTGGACGGGCCTCCTGCTTGCCAGCATGATCGTCGTCTTCGCCCTGACTACCCTGCTCAGCGGCAACCTCTCCATACTGCCCACCGAGCCTGCGGACGCTATTACCATCTGGGGGGCCAAACGCAATGAATGGGTGGTGTTCGACTTCCAGTGGTGGCGGCTCTTCACGGTCATGTTCCTGCACGCTGGCCTGTTGCATATAGTTACGAATGGCTACGCGCTCTACATCATAGGCAACGAAGTAGAGGGGCTGTTCGGCAGGGCGCGCTTCCTGGCTATCTTCTTCATATCGGGCCTGGCGGGCAGCGTTGCCAGCGTGGCGGTTTCGCCTTTCAACCAGTTCGGTGTGGGCGCGTCCGGGGCGATATTCGGCCTGATAGGCGCGCTCGGGGTCTATTTCGGCCTGCACCGCACCCTGTTCGGCTCGAGGGGCAACATCCAGTTCTGGAACATCATCCTCATAGTCGTAATAAACCTGGGCTTCGGCTTCTCCGGCATCCTCCCCATCGACAACTCGGCCCACCTGGGCGGGCTGGTGGGCGGCGCGCTCGTGGGCTACATCCTGTGCCCCCGCTACGCCCTCGGTGAGTGGGAGATGCCCAACGTGCGCGGCCTCATCGACGTCAACAAGGGGCGGCTGCCCTGGATTACGGCGGGCGTGTTCGCGCTGGTGACAGTCGCCATATTCCTCGTGCTGGTGGTGCTCTTCAACCAGGACTACATACAGCCCGATTACGTCATGGTGGTGTTCAGGCGCTAGCGCCCGGGGCCGGCACAAACCCTTAGGAGCGACATCTCGTGCACACGCAGTACCTGTGGACCCCCTGGCGGATGGCCTACGTCTCTGGCAAGGAAGATGAAAAGATGGAGCGTGCCACGACCGGCGAGGCCGCCACCCAGGATACCCACCCTATGCCCGAACAAGATGCAGAGGAGGAAACCCCCGACTGCGTGTTCTGCGACCGCATCCGCCTCTCCCCCGACCACGACCGCGCCAACCTGATCCTGCTCCGCGCCGAGCGCAATTTTGCCATCCTCAACCTCTACCCCTACAACTCCGCACACCTCATGCTGGTACCCTACGAACACACCGCCGACTTCGCAGGCCTCGACAGCGACACGGTCGGTGAGATGATGGCGCTTGCCCAGCGCATGCTCGCCGCTATCAAGGCAGAGTACGCCCCGGAAGGCTTCAACCTCGGTATGAACCTGGGCCGCATCGCGGGCGCGGGAGTGGCCGACCACCTCCACATGCACGTAGTCCCCCGCTGGGCGGGCGACACCAACTTCATGCCCATAGTCGGCGCGACCAAAGTGATGCCGGAGCTACTCGAAACCACCTACGACAGGCTGAAAAAGCGGCTTGGGTCGTAAGGGCGGCTAAGAGACGAAACCGCCAAGACGCCAAGAACGCCAAGAGCGCGCCAAGAAGAATAAAGAATATTCACCGCAGAGACGCAGAGGACGCTGAGGTACGCGGAGAAGTATTAATGGTGTTCTGGGCAAGGGCAGCAATATACAGTAAATTGCTGCCCTTGCCCCTTACTAAACCTTCCTAATCTCTGCGTAACCTCTGCGCCCTCTGCGTCTCTGCGGTGAACCGTACTTATCTTGGCGCGCTCTTGGCGTCCTTGGCGTCTTGGCGGTTCCGTCTCTTGTTGTCAGTGTTCGACCCGGTCCTGGGCGCGCATGACGGTACGGGCCAGCATCTTGTCGGGGATGAAGCGGGTGGCTTCGCACTGTATCCAGTTGCGCAGGCCGATTATGACCAGCATCCGGCCCTGCATCATGGCCCGGTAGCCGGTGCGGGCCACGGTGCGCACGTCCATGATCTTGCGGCCAGCGACCAGGCGCGAGTCCTCCATGTTGCCGCGCTTCTGGAAGCCCGTCTCGGTGGGGCCGGGGCAAATGACCGTCACGGTGACGCCGGTGCCCTCCAATTCCACCGCCAGCGCCTCGGAGAAGGAGCGCACGTAAGCCTTGCTGGCGTAATACACAGCCATGAGCGGCCCCGGAAAGAAGGCGGCGGTCGAGGCCAGGTTGAGCACCCTGCCCCCTCCCCTCTCTACCATTCCCGGCACGAATAGCTTGGTCAGGTGGGTAAGCGCCACGATGTTGACCTGCATCAGCTGTAGCTCCGCCTCGGCCTCCGTCTCCACGAACTTGCCGAACACGGTGAAGCCCGCGTTGTTCACCAGCACGTCCACCGCCACGCCCTCGCGCTGCAACTCGTCGAATATCTCCTGGGGTGCCGAGGGCTGCGACAGGTCCTTCACGATCACGCGCACTCGCACGCCCGCCTTGCCCTCGTACTGCCGCTTCATCGCGTTCAGCTTGTCTCCGCTACGCGCCACCAGCACAAGATCGTACCCATCCCGCGCCAACAACCGCGCCAGCTCGTACCCAATGCCCCCCGAAGCCCCCGTAACCAGGGCCGTCTTGCCTGTACTCTCGCTCATATAAGGCTCCTTTCAATTCACAGGCTAGCAATGAACTCAGCTAGCGCGGCATTATACGCGGCAGGTTGTTCCAGCGGCAGCATGTGCCCGGCTCCTTCCACGACGACAAGATGCGCATCCGGCAGCCCGTTGCCCAGGTATTCGCTGTTTGCGGGCGGGGCCATCTCGTCCAGCGCCCCCACCACGCATAGCGCGGGCACCTGTATCGCGCTCAGCCTGTCCGCCACATCGAAGCGGTCGCACGCCTCGTAATCGCCCAGCGTCACGGCTTGTGGAGTGCGCTCAAGCTGGCGGCGCGTGCCGTTCAGCCGCACTTTTTGCGCGTAGCTCAGCGGCCCGCCTGCGTGCGCGAAGCTGCGCTCGATGATGAAGTCCAGGGCAGCGGGGTAGTCGGCGCGTAGCAGGGCCAGCAGTTGAGGGCTTACCCGCAGGCGCGCCCCCGTCCCGGTAAGCACTATGCCTTGCAGCCAGGCAGGCCCCCGTAGGGCGAGCAACAGCGCTATCGCCCCGCCCATCGAGTGGCCGTTCAGCACCACGTTAGCAAGGCCGCTATCGCCGACGTAACCCTCCACCCAGTCCGCGTACTCGTCTATAGAGCGCAAACCCTGGCCCGTGACACGCCTGCTATGGGGGTCGAAGTGCCCCGGCAGGGTGGGGAAGCGCGCGTCGGGAAAGGCGGCCTGTTGCTCGTGCCAGAAGCCCGCGTTGGAGCCTGCGCCGTGGACGAAGACGAGCGTTGGCCGGTCTGCCGCCACGGTCATGCCCGGCCGGTTTGCAGGCGCGACACCAGCCGCCCGCCAAACCGCGCCAGCGTCACGCCGCCGATTACCAGCGCCATGCCGGTCCAGAACTGCCACCCTAGCGGCTCCTTCAGCACGAAGAACGAGATGAAAGCCGCCAGTACGGGCACTAGGTTCGAGTAGATGGCGGTGCGCGTGGCCCCCAGCTTCTGCACCCCCTTGTACCAGATGACGTACGAGGCCGACACCGCCAGCAGCCCTGAAGCCACCAATATCGCCCACGTTCCCATGGGCACCCCCGGCAGCGTGCCCGCAGTCCCGGCTATGTTGGGCGCGGCCACGACGAGCAGGAAGAGCGAGCCTACAGGCATGGTGAGGGCGTTGAGCTTCACCGAAGAGTAGCGCTTGAGGAACGACTGCGACACCACAGTGTACAGGCCCCACAGCATCGTCACTACGAGAATGAGCAAGTCGCCCAGCAGCCTCGACCCCAGGCCAATCTCGCCGCCCGTGCCGAACGTCACCAGCGCGACACCCAGCATGGTGAGGCTCACCCCCACCCACACGTAGCCCCTCGCACGCTCGTACCCCAGCAAGAAGCTGAACACCGCCACGAACGCCGGGTTGATGGAGAGGATGAGGGCCACGTTGCCCGCTAGAGTGAGGTTGATGCCCAGGATGAAAAGCGCCTGGTACACGCCATGCCCTACAAGGCCGAGCGCCAGCAGCTTCGGGCCGTCGCCTTTGTGCCAGGAAAGCCCCTCGCCCCGCACCAGCACCCACACGATAATGGGCAGCGTGGCGACCGCGAACCGGAAGGCGTTGAACACCAGCGGGTCCATGTCGCGCAAGGCCCACTTGATGAACGACGGGTTGGCCGCCCACACCACGATCATGCCCAGCAGCAGCCCGTCGTACACCGTGAAGCCCTGCAAAGGGGCCGCCACGCTGCCACCCGCAGGCTCCAAATCCACCACCGGCCCGTCAGGCATGGGCGGGGCCAACGCCTCGTCCACCACCTCCGCCCCGGCATGAAGCGGCACCCCTACCCTACGCGCTTCGCTATCGCCCATCTACAGCTTAGCCCTACCTTCCCACACCAGATAACGCACCCCAATATTATAAGCTGCAACCGCCAGCAGAGCACCACCAGCCACGCGATTCAGAGACGGAACCGCCAAGACGCCAAGAACGCCAAGAGCGCGCCAAGATATTAAGGGTCCTGCGGTGCCGGTGGTGCTGAGTGCATAGGGCTCTATAGCGTTCAACGAACGGCACAAAGCTTGCATGAATCCAGGACAACAATCTTAATCTTGGCGTGGTCCTTGGCGTTCTTGGCGTCTTGGCGGTTCCGTC
>DASVQO010000099.1:0-10231 GCA_036389075.1 Chloroflexia bacterium
CTTAGATCCTTCGCTACGCTCAGGATGACAGGGCCACTTTGGTCCTGATACACCGGCAGAGTGCATTCACGGACCGGCAATAGCACGACGCATGATACCGCTCATTTCAGCTATGGGAACTCCGAAGATACAAATCGATAACCTGCGGGTGGTCTACCCGGGCCGGGGGGCAACCGGGCCGGTGGAGGCGCTTGGGGGCGTGACGCTGCACGTGCCGGAGGGCGAGCTCATCTGCGTGGTAGGGCCTTCCGGGTGCGGCAAGACCACCCTCCTGCGCGTGCTGGCGGGGCTTGAGAAGCCGGCCACCGGCACCGCCACCATACGCCACGACGACCCAGCCCGCCCCGCTATGGCGATGGTGTTCCAGGGCGCGGGCATCTTCCCCTGGCTCACCGTGGAGGACAACGTCGCTTATGGGCTGCAACTGCGCGGGGTGGGCAGGGACGAGCGGCTGAAAACGGCCCGCCATTGGATTGGCGAGATCGGGCTGGAGCGGTTCGCCCGCTCGTACCCGGCGCAGCTTTCGGGAGGCATGCGGCAGCGTGTCGGCCTCGCCCGCGCCCTGGCCGTGGACGCCGAAGTGCTGCTAATGGACGAGCCGTTCGGCGCGCTCGACGCGCAGACCCGCCTCATCTTGCAGCAGACCCTCCTCGAACAGTGGGAGCGCAATGCCAAGACGGTCATATTCGTCACCCACAGCATCGAGGAGGCCCTCACGCTGGGCGACCGCGTGTACGTCATGTCGGCCCGCCCCGGCCTGCTGCTGAAAGAGTTCCAGGTGCCCTTCGAGCGGCCTCGCGACGCCGTGGCCCTGCGCACCGACCCGCGCTTCAGCACCCTCTTTGCGGGCGTGTGGGAGGTGCTGCGCGACGAGGTGGACCGGGCGCGCATGGCCGAGATGGGCACGGTGAGCGACACAGGGCTGGAGAGCAAGAAAGTGGAGGTGCCGATGTGAGAAGCAGCGTGGCGAGCAACCGCTGGCTGTCGCTCCTGTCGCCCCTGCTGCTGGTCGCGCTGTGGGAACTCGCGGTGCAGGTGGGCTGGCTGAACCGCGTGTTCGTGCCGCCCCCCTCCGAGGTGTTCGTGGCGCTGGGCCAGCTAATCCAGAGCGGGCAGCTTTTCCGCGACCTGGGAGTGAGCCTGGTGCGCGTGGGCCTGGGCTTCCTGTACGGCGGCGTGCCGGCTATCGCGCTGGGGCTGCTCATGGGCATAAGCCCTCTCGTGCGGGCCGTGGTACGCCCCATCGCCACCGCCATCTACCCCATCCCCAAGATCGCCCTGCTGCCCCTGGTAATCGTGGTGCTGGGCATCGGGGAGGCGAGCAAGATAGCCACGATTGCAGTGAGCGTGTTCTTCCTGGTGGTGCTCAACGTGGCTGCCTCGGTAATGCAGATAGACGCGCAGTACTTCGAGGTGGCGCGCACGTTCGGGGCGAAGAGCAAGGACCTGTTCTGGACGGTGGCTCTGCCCGCCAGCCTGCCGGGCATCATGAACAGCGTCAAGATAGGCATGGGCTTCACGCTCACTTTGATCGTGGGCGTGGAGTTCGTAGGCGCGAACGAAGGCATCGGCTACCTGATATGGCGCTCCTACGAGCTATATGCCATAAACCGGATGCTGGCGGGCCTGGTGGCGGTGGCCGTGGTGGGCTGGCTTATCACGGTGCTGCTTGACGAGATAGAGTACGCGATGGTGCCCTGGCAGGCGACCAGCGTGAAGTTGAAGGAGGCGCGTATGCGACAGCGCGCGCGAGTGTGGTTCAAAGCCAGCCGCCCCTGGAGCTACACGGCGGCGGTCATCCCGGTAGCCCTCGGCGGCATCATCGCGGCCCAACGCGGGCCTATCGACCTTCTGGTGCTCGGCCTGGCCCTGCTCGGCTCGATAGCGATACAACTGGGCACCAACCTGATGAACGACTACTACGACTACCGCAAGGGGGCCGACGTGCCGGGCACGCTGAGCCTGGGCGGCTCCATCCTTCGGGGTGACCTGACACCCAGGCAGGTGTTCGTGGGCGGCATGCTGGCGTTCGGACTGGGCATCGGCATCGGGCTGTACCTCGTCACGGTGGCGGGGCCGTTCATCCTGTGGCTGGGGCTGTTCTCGGTGCTGGTGGGCTTCTTCTACACGGCGGGGCCGTTCGCGCTGGCCTACGTTGGGCTGGGCGAGCTTGCGGTGTTCATCTTCATGGGGCCGGTGATGGTGGTGGGGTCGTACTACCTCCAGAGGCAAGAAGTCACCCTGCCCGTGGTGCTGGCCTCCCTGCCGGTGGGCTTCTTGGTGGCCGCTATCCTCCACGCCAACAATCTGCGCGACCTCGACAGTGACAAGCAGATAGGCAAGCGCACCCTGGCGACGCTGCTGGGCCGGGAGGGGGCGCGGCTTGAGTACTACATCCTGATTGGGGGCACCTACCTGTCGCTACTGGTGCTGGCCGTGCTGGGCATAGCTCCCTGGCTGGCCCTCATCACGATAGCGACCCTGCCTACCGCCTGGCGGCTGATACGCCTCGCAGCAGAGGAGTCGGACGCCAAAGCCCTCCACCCGCTGCTGCGCCTCACCGCCCGCCTGCACATGCAGTTTGGCACCCTGCTGGTGGTGGGATACATAGCCTCGTGGCTCGTGGGCAACTACTGGCGGCCATAGAAGCTGTAGTAGACGGAAACGCCAAGACGCCAAGGTAGCGCCAAGATTTAACAGGTGTTCTGAGCAAGAGGACCAGGGTACGACATTACGTACCCTGGTCCTCTTTGTACGCTCCAACCATTCTTCTCTTTGCGCGTTCTTTGCGTCCCTTCGGCTGCGCTCAGGGCAGGCTCTTTGCGTCTTTGCGTTTTCGTACTCTTGCCGCTCTTGGCGTCTTGGCGGTTCCGTCTACTATAGGCCGGGGGACCGTTCGATGAGGTACCTGTAGAAGCCGTATGCGCCTATGCACAACACACCGGATGTGAGGGAGGCGGCGAGGGAGCGCAGCAGGATGTCGAGGAAGAGGTAGAAGGTGGGGCTTGCACCGGCAAGGTCGGGCGAGGCGAACTGCTGGGCTAACAATATGAAAATCAGCAGGAAAACGAGCACCGGGACCAGCCCGAATACCCTGCGCGCTGTCTTCAACCTGCTGGAACTACCAGGCAAACCAGACCTCCACTTTGACGAATTTACGAGCTGTTCCTTTTGCCCACATAGCAAAAAGCGGCACCAATACGGGAGCCGCACATTCGTACACATCATACGCCGCAGGTATAGAGGGTGACGGCCAGCCGAGGATCACATTCCAGCGGAGTGCCACACGCCAAAACCGTCCCAGTAGGGGTCCCGGTAGGCCGCCACATCTACTCTCACTCTACGCCACCCCACGGCCAGCGTCCATAGCACACTTTGGCTAATGGCACATAGTAGATTCGGAATTTCGAACTGCGAATTTCGAATTTAGCAGACATCCAACCAAATTCGCAATTCGCAATTCCAAATTCTAAATCACCGAAACACCTGGTCGAGGTGAGCCGCGCCCCAGAGGACCATTGCGAGGATGAAGAAGCCCATGCCGATTATCATCCCCCACAACATGCAACCGGCACCCAGGCGGGTGTCGTAGCTCACGCCGGCACCTGCCGGACGCGCCACCACCTCCACCGGCTGCTCGCTGGTCGTACCTTCGTCAATCCTGCGGGTATCAGTAGCCATGCGCTCTCCTCGGTCTGGTGTATGGTTATCTGCAAGAGTATATCAGAGAAACGTCGGCCTGACGAGAGAGTAGTAATTACAAATTATGAATGATGCCGCTTATCGTAGCCGGTGCGTGAATGCTCCCAGGTTAGTCTTGCCGGACTCTCTCCCCCTTTGTCATTCTGAGCGTAGCGAAGAATCTCGTCCTACAGCACCCAAATACCACTTTTCTTTGCGCTAATTACGTCACTAAGATGCCACGGTGCAATGGTAAGGGGAACACCCCGGTGGAGGACGAGATTCTTCGCTACGCTCAGAATGACAAAGGGGGAGAGGGTCCGGCAAGACCAACTGTCGCACACTCACGAACCAGCCTTAACAAGCCTTGTCACTCGTCACGCGTCACGCCTCATCTTCACCAGACTGCGGTCGATGCTCGCGATTGTGGGGCGGCCTGAGAGGGCCATGGCGTTGCGGACTTCGCGGCGGAGTAGCTCTAGCGCGCGGGTAGCGCCTTCCGCGCCGCCTACCGCCAGGCCGTAGAGGTAGGGACGGGCTATGAGCGTGGCCTTCGCTCCGAGCGCCAGGGCCTTCAGCACATCGGTGCCGCGCCGGATGCCGCCGTCCACCAGCACCTCGGCCCGCCCGTCCACCGCCTCAACCACTTCGGGCAGGGCCGCGATGCCGGAGTCCACCGAGTCTAGCTGCCGCCCGCCGTGGTTGCTGACGATTATGCCCCTCGCGCCATGTTCGAGGCCCAGGCGAGCGTCCTCGCCCGTAAGTATGCCCTTGAGCACCACGGGGAGGCTGCTAAGGGAGGCCAGCCAGTCCACGTCGTTCCAGTTGAGCGAGGGGTCCCACTTGGAGGCTATGTACTTGCCCAGGCCCGACTCCTCGCCCGACATGCCGATGGGCATGTGGTCCAGGTTCGTGGCGGCGAAGTTGGCGAGGGGATAGGGGAAGGTGAAGGCGTTACGCACGTCGCGCTCGCGATTGCCAATCTGGGGCACGTCCACCGTCAGGCAGAGCGCCTTGTACCCGGCGGCCTCGGCACGCTGCACCAGGCTGCGGGTCACCTCGCGGTCGGCGTATACGTAGAGCTGGAACCATTTCGGCGCATCCGGCTCTACCGCGGCTACGTCCTCCATGCTGGTGGTGGACACAGTAGAGAGCACCATAATCGTGCGGGCGGCAGCGGCGGCGCGCGCGGTGGCGCTCTCCCCCAGGTCGCAGCACAGGCGGTGCCCGGCGGCGGGGGCGAGCAGCACAGGCATGCTGACTGGCGTACCCAGCACCGTGGTAGAGCAGTCCACCTCGCTCACGTCCACCAGCACACGGGGCCGCAGGATGATGCGCTCGAAGTCGGCACGGTTGCGGCGCAGGCTGACCTCGTCGTCCGCACCTCCCGAGATGAAGTCGAACGCCGATGGTTCCAGCACCTCGCGGGCCAGCGCCTCAAGCTCTACAAGGTTGGTGAATTGCTGCATGGGATTGTTATCTGACATGGCTGTATCGTGCCTGCTCTTGCAAAGGGTAGCTGCTTGCCTATAAAGCTATATCGAAAATGCTGGGCCAGATCAAGCGGCCCGCCGGGTGCTCGCCGGACCGGGTGCGGGCATAGTACTCGTCAAACGGGCTGGGCGCCAGGGGGAAGGCCATCGCGGCATCGAAAGCGTGCCCCTGGGGCGTGTCGAAGCTAGCAAACGCGGGCGCGCTGCCGGAGGACTGGTGGAGAGGCAGGGTGACCTCGTCCGGCGGCGTACCGCGCTCCCGCCCCCTGTCGTAAAGCTCCGCGACCATAGAGCGCGCAACCTCGGCATCTGACGCCAGGAACACCAGCACCGCACCCGGCTTGTCGGTACGCGCCCTCACGTAGCCCACCACCTGCTCGTCCCGCAGGAACACCAGCGTCTCCACCAGCGGGGAGGGGCTGAGCCAATCCAGCAACTCCGTGCCGGGGTCCAACGAGAAGTCCACCAGACGCTCCTCCCGCAGCCACAGGGCGTGTAGCGACGGCACATCCCCCACCTCCGGCCCGCGCACTTCGAGGCTGACACGCTCGGCCAGCAGGGAGGCAAAGGCATCGCTTGTGGTAGGCAGCTTGAGCGAGGAGTTGCCGTAAGCGCGCACTTTGTAGCCCAGGCGGGGGTAATACGTGGGGTGGCCAATCAGGAGGCTGAACTGGTAGCCCCTGGCCCGCGCTAGCTCGTGCCCCGCCTCTATGAGCCTGCCGCCGATGCCCTGCTTCTGGTATTCGGGGTGCACGGCGATGGGCGCGAGGTTCACCACAGGCACGCTCTCCCCCAGCACCTGCACGTGGTAGGGAGAGAATAGCGCGTGGCCCACCACGCGCCCGCCCACCTCCGCCACCAGCGACAGCTCAGGGTCGAACCGGGGGCGGTTGCGGAGCAAAGTAACAATCAGGGCCTCGGCGGCACGGTTGTCGAACGCCTGCACGTTGGTATCGGCAATGGCGGCATAGTCACTGACGGTCTCAGGGCGGATTATCAGGGCTTTATCCATCGCTCAGCTCTTGTCGATGCAGAATAGCAGGAACATATTTCTCTTGGTCGTTCCGAACGCAGTGAAGAATCTCTTCCCACGTGAAAGTGTCACGTCTTGATTGCGAGCCAACGAACAAAGCAGGAAGCCTCTTAATAGCATGTAGAATTAACTAAGTTTCGCACCGCCGACCGAAAAAGAACACCTCTTCGTGCCAGTAGAATAGCATCCACTCGTCAGAAAATGGTGAAATAAGTACATCGTCTGACCCTGGATAGCAGAAATCATCCCAGTACTCGCAAAGAATAGCTGCGGTAGTCACAACTGCATTGTCGAGGTCCCACGATACTATAAGACGTTCTTCACTAACAGGTATAAATTGTCGTAACCAATCTCGAACCTGTTGAGCATCGTAGTGCAATCGGACTATATCAAGCTGAGCAACCAACTCGAAAGACCCAGGTACAAATCCCTCGTCTGGGTGAAAGAGCCTCGCTTGCTCATCGACTTCAAGTGCTTTTCTCCTGGAAAGAGGCCGGATTTCGGCCAGGACATCAGGAGGCAGTAAGTTCCATTGGGCATCTGTCCAGCGCCACTTTAGCGGGAAGGCCGCAAGGTCAGAATAATCATGTTCCTCAATCTCGATCTGGAAATTCTCGCGTGGAGCATCCTTAAGAGTGGCGATGAAGCGGTCGAGTTGTTCTGACGCTGACTCCGCATCGTTTACCCCTTGCAGTTGCTCAAGTAGCTTTTCGATTTCAGTATCGAGGAGCCTCCTGGAAAACTTCCTCTTCCATATTGGATTATGCAGAAGCTGAACATATACCTTTTCATATTCAGTCGCCCGGTCTTCCTCAGAGAGGCTATTACTTGCCAGGCGAAGTAGCCTTTTTACTAGTGCCAACTTGGCCTGCGGATGCATCTGTAGACACCACCTTAACTCCATCCAAAGCAGTATTGACACCCCTCGAACAGCAACCGTATAATACCCCCACAACCGCATACACAACAAGGCTACGATGGAGAAGAGTAGGAACCTACCTACCGCGGCAGAGAGGAGGGGTCACCGGCTGAAAGCCCCTCGCGGAAACGGGTCCGAACGTCGCTCCGGAGCGCGTGGGTGAACGGGCGGCTTGCCTCTCAGCCCATGCGGGACGCGCCCGATACAGCGCATGATGAGGGTAACCCGCTGGCGAGTAACAGGTAACGCGTGGCGGGTTGCTGAAGCAAGGTGGTACCACGAAAGACAGGTCCTTTCGTCCTTGGCGGGGCGAGGGGATTTTTTGTTTCCCGGAACAGTAACCGGGGCTGGTGGGGCTATGGAACTGAGGCGCTTTCACTCAATCGAAGAGTTCTACGGGAGGGTAGAGCCGTTCCTGCTGGCGCGCGAAGCCGAGCACAACCTGCTGCTGGGCATCTGCGCCCACCTGATGCGCTACCCCGAGCGGGTCGAGCGCCCGCCTTACCTTGCCTGTGTCGAGCAAGAGGGACAGGTGGTGGCCGCCGCTTTCATGGGGCCGCCCAACAACCTGGTGTTGTCGCACATCGCGGCACCAGGGGCCATCCCTCTCATCGCGAGCGACCTTTATGGGGAATACAAGACGCTGCCCGGCGTGGTAGCCCCGGTGCCGTTCAGCAAGGCATTCGCGGAGGAATGGCAGCGGCAGAGCGGTCAGTCCCACGAGTTGCGCATGGCCGAGCGGTTGTACCAACTGGAGAAGGTAAATGCTGTCACAGACGTACCCGGCGGCATGCGTAAGGCCACCGAGCGCGACACGGCCCTACTTTGCAGGTGGATGGCCGAGTTCCACGCGGAGGCGCTGGGGGAAACCGACACGTCCCACACCGGCCTCATGGTAGACCGCTTTCTGCACTCGGAGACGCAGGGAATCTACCTGTGGGAAGATGGGCACGGGCTGCCAGTGTCGATGTCGGGGTACAGCAGACCCACGCCCAACGGCATAGTCATATTGGCAGTCTACACCCCGCGAGAGCATCGAGGGAGGGGTTACGCAAGCGCGAACGTGGCGGCCTTGAGCCGGTTGCTGCTCGACCAGGGCCGCAAGTACTGCTTCCTGTACACCGACCTCGCCAACCCGACGTCCAACCACATCTACCAGGCAATCGGCTACAAGCCCGTGTCCGACGCCGATATGTACAGGTTTGGAACATGAAGTGGGACTGTCCCAGAGGGAGCCCCGACGACGGGGCGCAGGCTTACTCCCCTGGCGGGGCTGGGGGCGTCTCCGGTTCTTTCCGCAGGGGGCGCAGGGGAATACCCATGACGGGGCTGGGGATGTGCCCCACTTCTCTGATAAGGGGTGCAGGGGTACTCCCCTGACGGGGCTGGGGGTGTCCCCCAACTCTCTTCTTTATCTTTATCTTTTATACGTTTTTTAAAGAGCGTAAGGACATGGCGAAGGAGGAAAGTACGATGTCAGACACAACAATAGCAGAGGACAGCGCCAAACAGGGCGATGAGATCGCGAAAGCCTACAGCCACGAGGCGGTGGAGGGCCGCTGGTACGACTGGTGGGAACAGCAAGGCTACTTCACCGCCCAGCGCGATCCCAACCGCAAACCCTTCACCATCATCATGCCTCCGCCCAACGTGACCGGCGAGTTGCACATGGGCCACGCCCTCACCAACGCCGTGGAGGACATCCTCATCCGCTGGCGGCGCATGCAGGGCTACGAGGCGCTCTACCTGCCGGGCGAGGACCACGCCGGTATATCGGGGCAGTACGTGGTGGAAAAGGAGCTTGCCAAGGAGGAGCTTTCCCGCCACGACGTAGGCCGCGAGAAGTTCCTGGAGCGCGCCTGGGAGTGGATGAACGAGTACCGCCCTCGCATACGCTACCAGCTTCGCCGCCTGGGGGCCTCCTGCGACTGGACGCGCGAACGCTTCACGCTGGACCCCGGCCCCGTGAACGCCGTGCGCACCGTGTTCAAGCGCCTGTACGACAAGGGCCTCATCTACAAGGGCGAGCGCATCGTCAACTGGTGCCCCCGCTGCATGACCACCCTCTCCGACCTTGAGGTGGAGCCGGAGGAGGAGCAGGGCCACCTCTGGACGATACGATACCTACTCGCGGGCGATCCCAGCCAGGGCATCGAGGTGGCTACCACCCGCCCCGAAACGATGCTGGGCGACACCGCCGTGGCCGTGCACCCCGACGACGAGCGCTGGCAGCACCTCATCGGCAAAGACGTCATCCTGCCCATCATGCAGCGTCCCATCCCCGTAATAGCCGACGCGGGGGTGGACAAGGAGTTCGGCACCGGCGCGGTGAAAATCACTCCCGGCCACGACCCGCTCGACTTCGAGATAGGCCAGCGACACGACCTGCCCATCATCAACCTGCTGAACCTGGACGGCACGCTGAACCACAACGCGGGCCTGTACGCCGGGCTGGGCGTGGAGGAGGCCCGCGCGGGCGTGGTGAAGCAGCTTGAGGACGAGGGTTACCTCATCCGCATCGACGCGCACACCCACAGCGTGCCCCACTGCGAGCGGTGCGGCACGGTGCTTGAGCCTATAGTGTCGGACCAGTGGTTCGTGAAGATGCAGCCCCTCGCCGCCCCCGCTATCGACGTGGTGCGCCGAGGAGAAATCCGCATCGTGCCGGAGCGTTTCACGAAAGTGTACTACCACTGGATGCAGAACATCCGCGACTGGCCCATCTCCCGCCAGCTATGGTGGGGGCACCGCATCCCGGTGTGGTACTGCGACAACGGCCACCAGTTCGCCGCAATCGAGGACAAAGCCGCCGCTTGCGAAATCTGCGGCAGCGCCGGCTTGCGCCAGGACGAGGACGTGCTCGACACCTGGTTCTCCAGCGGCCTGTGGCCCTTCAGCACGCTCGGCTGGCCCGAGGAGACCGAGGACTTCAAGTACTTCTACCCGACCGACGTGATGGAGACGGGCTACGACATACTCTTCTTCTGGGTGGCCCGCATGATCTTCCAGGGGCTGGAGCACACCGGCAGGATACCGTTCCACACGGTGTACCTGCACGGCCTTGTCAGGGACGAGACAGGGCGCAAGATGAGCAAGTCGTGGGGC
>DASVQO010000100.1:0-15182 GCA_036389075.1 Chloroflexia bacterium
CGCGGCGATGCGCCCCCAGCGATATGCGGGCTGCATGGCGTTGTGGTAAGCCCTGACTGACATATCCCGCCTGTAGCTCCTATCAGCATACAGGCGTTCGAGCGCGGCCGCCACCCCCTCCGGCGCGACCTCCTGCATCTCCAGCATACCAAAGTCGGGCACATAGGCCGCTACTGGCTCCACCAGCTCGGCCGCCCCCTCCCACAACTCGGCGCAGGCGCTATGCCGGGGCACGACCTGGGCCGCCCCCGTGGCCGCGTGCTCGAAGCTCACCAGGCCCCACCCCTCGCCCAGCGACGTATTGATGCCCACGTCACACGCGTTGTAGATGAGGTTGAGGTCTTCGTCGCTGGTGCCTCCGCCCTCCGCCGGGCCGACCGTCACCTGCCCGGTGATTCCCAGCGCCTCCGCCTGACGCGCGACGTCCGCCCGCTCCTCCCCGAACGTGACGGCGTGGTGCAAGACGAGCTTGACCCCGGCGGGCTTGTCCTTCGCGAACATGGCGAAGCCCTTGAGGGTGAGGTCGATACGCTTGCGCGGCTGGGCGCGGTTGGCGTTGAGCACCACGAACGAGTCCTCCAGGCCCGGCTCGCCGGGAAAGAGCAGGCGTTTGGCGGCAAGCCTTCCCTCGCGCTCCAATTGCCCCTGTATTGAGCCTGCGAGTGGGTAGAAAGCCTGCGTATCTACCCCGTGGGGTATCACCTCCACGGGCGGGAACGCCACGCCCTCCGCCCCCCTTCGCACTTCTCGTCGCGCGAACTCGGTGTAGACTACAAAGCGGTCGCCCGGCGCGAGCGCGGAGAAGGGTGCCACCAGGCTCCCGTCAACCAGCCTGCCGTCGAGCGGGCAGTAACACACGATCCTGGTGCTCTCCTGGTAGGGCGACAGCGCCTCCACGTACCTGCTCAGCACCCAGATGTCGTTGAGGAGGAACACAAGCTCAGGCCGGTGCTCCTCAATGAACTCCTTCGCCTGGTACAGACCTAGTATGTCGCCGCCCTTGAGGTTGCAGGGGTGAACGGTGACACCACGCACGCTCGTATCGGGACCACGGTAGCCTATGCCTATCACATGTATGTCGTACTGCCCGGCCAGGTAGGAGAAAATCGCGGCCATCACACGTGTGAAACCGGTGGCGGGCACCCAAAAACCAACCGCCAGGAGGCAGGGCTTGCCTCGTCCGGCGGTTGGTTTTTGGGAGTTTGTCGTCCCGGTTGCCAGGGTTAGCGCCAGGTTTTGATAGGAACGTACCTGGTCTTACCGCCCACGGTGACAGGCATGAGCGCAAAAGTCATGACAGGTATCACGCCAAAGTGGGAGAATTCCTCAATGCCGCTCCCGTCACTGGGGTCGAGAGTTGCCGCGAGAATGTAGCCCATGTTGCCGAAGTAGCCTGTACCCAGTTGTGCGTACAGTTGTTCGGCACGGTCGAGCGCCGGTCCCGAACCCGTTCTTTTCAGGAAGAAGTAGAGCGCCCCCTGGGGCACGCTGTCCCACCTCCAGGAAACGCTATCAGCGATCAACAAGAACCCGGGGTTTCCGATATAAGGCCCCAGGGCGGGAGGCACCTGGTCCCTGGAAGGGGAAACCACGTTGGCAACGACTTGCAGAGAAGTGAGGTCGATCACCACGAACCAGGTTGAGCCGGCCGTCGGCGCGCTGGTCGTCCGGATCCACTGCGTTCCAAGCCTGATGGCGACGCTGGGACTGCCGAGGTTCCCCATGACCGTCACCGGCACGCTGCCGGGGGGAAGGGCTACGTCAGCGGGGAGCGCACCTTCAGCTTCTGCCTCGGCACCGGCCAAGTCCCCGTCTCCGGCCATCTGCCCGGCTCCCGCCATCTGCCCGGCTCCCGCATCTTCGTCGGCTGCGTTCGCACCGGCTCCACCTCCGGCGTTTGTATTCGTATTGTCTGCCACCGTGGACTCCTTTCCGTCATGCGGCGATTGCAAACATAGTTGAAAGTGTATGGACTACGAGCGCGGCGGGAAGATGCCCTGCATAGCTATGCAGAAGTTGAGCGTCAGGTAGGGCTGCATGTTGTTGTGCGGCAGACTGCCACCGGCCGGGCTAAGCCCCTGAAACGCCATCTGCGTGAGCGGCGGGTTGCCGCTCGTGTACGCAAGGCCCTCGGTAGACACGCCGAGCACAAGGGCGGGGTTGGGCAGCTTGTTGTCGGCGGGGTTGATAGAAGCCTTCAGAGTGTGCGTGTGGAACGGGATCTCCGACACGAGCAGCGTGATGCTTTCGACCCCGCTCTGCTCTCCAAGCGAGCGGAGCGACAGGCCCTGGCCCTGGCCCGTCTGCATCGGAGCGCTGTCCAGCAGGTTAGGCAGGGCGAAGGTGCTCTTGCCGTCGCCGCCGTAGAACGTGCCGAGGAGCGCAAAGAGCGCGGTGTTCTGACTTATCGGAATCAACTGACCGTTGCAGAACGCCCAGCCGGTCGGCGGGAAGTTGAATGGGAAAATACGGATTTCCGCTAAGAATTGATCGGACATGTTCGCCTCCTAATTACGCGATAATCAATAGTAGAGACCTGTGGCGGCGCGGCCGCTCGCTGGTCGTAGTCTACGTCTGGCTCGGAAAGATTCCGAAGAGCGAGATAATGAAGTTGATGCACAGGAACGGCTGAGTGTTCTCGTGCGGTTGGCTGCCACCCACAGGCGTGATGGAGTTTGCGTTCATCGAAGCGCCTGCATTGTCCTCGATGTAGGTCAGTGCGCCACCCGACTGCGCCAGCACGTTGCTCGTGGGATTGGCGTCGCTGCCCGCGTTGGTGGTGGCGGTGAGCGCATGCGTGTGATTGGGTATCTGCTGCGTCGACAGGGTCTCCTGCTCCGTGCCTGCCATCTCACCAATCTGGTAGGTGGTGCCGTCAGGGCCTGTGCCCATATGGATGGGCACGCGGCTGGCAAGGTTGGGCAGGTTGAAAGTCTCTTCCCCATCCCCGCCGTAGGTCGTGCCTATGAGTTGGAACAGCACCTCGTTCTCGGATATAGGAAGCTGCTGCCCCTCGCAGAAGGCCCAGCCCGCGGGGGCAAAGTTGCCCCCGAACATTCGGATCTCTCCGACATATGGTTGCATATTGTTACTCCTCAGTCCTTGCCGGGTAAGATGCCTTGCGCCGTGTCGCAAATGTTCGCGACAGGTTGAGGCACCATGTTGCTGCGCGGGAGCCTACCGCTATGCGCTCCCGGTCGAAGTCTAGTTCTGCCGCGGGAGCTCTCCAAAGAGCGAGATGATGAAGTTGATGCACAGGAACGGCTGAGTGTTCGTGTGTGGCTGGCTGCCACCCACAGGCGTGATGGAGTTGACGTTCATCGAAGCGCCTGCATTGTCCTCGATGTAGGTCAGGGCGCCACCCGACTGCGCCAGCACGTTGCTCGTGGGGTTAGTATCGGTGCCCGCGTTGGTGGTGGCGATGAGCGCGTGCGTGTGATTGGGTATCTGCTGGGTCGTCAGGGTCTCTTGCTCCGTGCCTGCCGCCTCACCAAGCACGTAGGTGGTGCCGTCAGGGCCCTGACCCGCATGGATGGGCACGCGGCTGCGAAGGTCGGGCAGGTTGAAGGTTGATTGCCCGTCCCCGCCGTAGGTCGTGCCTATGAGTACGAACAGCACCTCGTTCTCGGATATAGCCAGAGGCTTACCGTCACAAATGGACCAGCCCGCAGGGGCAAAGGAACTGGCGAATAATCGGATCTCTCCAACAAGTGGCATGATATTGTTACTCCTCAGTTCCGGCTTGGGAAGATACCCTGCAGCGCGATTACAAAGTTCAGGACCAGGTAAGGCATCATATTGTTGTGCGGCTGGCTTCCGCCCACGGAAGTAACGGAGGCTGGGGCGAGGGTCGTCAGGGCGTTGGGCGAGCTGTAGAGGGAGCTGGTGCGGCCGAGCAGGTTGTTCGTGGGAATGGCCACGTCGGCGTTGGTCTGGGTACCCTGTAGAACGTGCAGGTGCTGGGGCATCTGCTGTATATTCACGGTCACGCTCGTGCTCCCGGCCGCCTCACCGAGGTTATGGCTGCCACCAAAGTGAATCGGCACCTGTCCCCGGAGGTTAGGCAGCGCGAAGGTAGTCTGCCCGTTACCGCCATATGTCGTCCCCAGGAGTGCGAAGAGGGCCTGGTTCTGGTTGATGGGCAGAAACTGCCCGTTGCACAGCGCCCAACCCTTGGGCGGGAAGTTGAACGATACGATCTTGATCTCGCTTAGAAATGGCTCAGACATGTTGCCTCCTGTAAAGTGTTAGTGTGCTCTCTGCCACGGGGCACCGGGCTGGAGAGTGGTCGGGGAAGAGGGGCCTGACGTCGCGCCAGGCGGCAGGCCCCTCCAACTGTCACGGGCAGGCGCCGAGGTAGCCGGAGCCACCCGTGCTGACGTTGTTCGTCGCCGTTGCCGTGCTTACCAGGTTGCGCGACGCGAGGAAAGCGTCCATAGTCGCGTCGGCGTTGTTCGCTCCAACGTAGCCGGGCACGCCCAACTGCGTCGCGAAGCGCATCCGGATTCTGATGTCAGACTCGCCGTTGGTGCCGGTGCCGGTCACGTTGTTCTTCTCCAGCGTGCCGTCGGCCAGCGTGCCGAGTCCTCCGAACGTGACGCAGAACTTGGTGTTGTCACCCGAGGCGGTGCCGGTATCCAGCCGTATACCGTTCTGGGGGAAACTGGGGCCCGCGCCAGGCTCGGCAACGGTGTTGCCCTGGACTACCGCCGTCAGGTAACCCTGTCCGCCGCCCGCCAACGTGCTTCCACCCAGCAGGCGGATACCATAGTTGAAGAAGCGGTAGATCTTGTTCCTCTGGATCGTGACGTTGTGGCTGCCGCCGCCGACTATGCTCGCCAGGAGGGCAGAGCCCTGGGCCGAGCCGGACCCGCCCACGCCCGAGACGCCTATCGTGTTGCTGATTACCGAGCCGACCATAGAACCCGCGCCCGTGCCACCCTTGCTCAGCGACACGGCCGTGCCGGAGGCGTTGCGGAAGGTGTTATTGGTGATGTTGTAGGTCAGCGTCGCGCTCACGCCCGTGCCACCCATGCCTACGTTCAGGTTGTTCGAGGCGCTGGTGATGGCCGGGTGGTTGTTGCTCACCGCGTTGCCGGTGAAGACGAAGTCCATTACGGCGCTCTCGCTCGCCTGGACCGACACGCTGGTGCCCCTGGAGGCGGTAAACGTGCTGTTCTGTACGGTCGCCTTCAAAGTGGCGGTTGCATGCCCCAGGATCGACAGGTTGGTGTCGCCGCCGGTGCCGTTGGTGCCAAACGCTACGTTGCTGAAGGTGATCCGGTCTAGCGTGCCGCTCGAGTTTTCAACGCGGACGTTGTCACCCACGCCTGTCTGCACAGAGCTGTCGGTCACCGACACCGCGCCGGTCACCTCGACAAGCTTGATGGCCGAAGCGGTCACGCCGGTCACGCCTACTTCGCCTATCGTCAGGTTGCTCACGGTGCTGGCTGAAATCGCCACACCCGAGGGTGCATTGACGTTCAAGCCCCGCACCGCCGAGCTGGAGCCCATGCCTACCTGCCCCTGGAGCGTGGGCCTGGTGCCACCCACGGAGGGGCGGGCAGCCGTGCCCGCAGGCGGGGTGATGCCGAACACCGAGTCGAAGCTGGCACCGCTCACGCCCTGGCCGATCAGCCACTCGCCCGTGTTGAGGGCGACGCTGCCGGTTGCCGTGCCCGTGTGCAGGAAGATGCGGTGGTTGGCTGCATCAACCGCGCTTGCACTTGCGACGTTGTTGAACGGGCTGGTCAGGGTGCCGTTGCCGTTGGTGGCGGCGGCAGGGTTGACGAACCAGATCACGGGGCCGCTCACAGTGATATTGATGGTCGCGTAGTCGCTGGTCGCGCCCGGCGAGGGGTTGCCGCTGTCGGCCACGCGGTACTTCAGCGTGTAGCTGCCCGTGCCGCCCGGCGCAGGGTTGAAGTCGAAGGTGTCTGCCGCGCTGTTGACGTTGGAGACGGTGCAGCCGGTGCAGTTGTCAACTACCACGTCCACCAGTGTGAACGAGGGGGAATAACCCGCATCGTCCGCATCGGCCGGATCGGTAGCGCCTGCCACCAGCCCGCCCAACGAGCGCTGCATGTTGGTCTGGACCTGGAAGGACTTGCTCGTAGCTACCGGGGCGTCGTTCACCGGGCTGACCGTGATGCTCACGGAGTCGCTGTCGAAGAGCGGGCTGCCGCTATCCTGGTCGTTGGTGGTGATGGTCAACACTTCGTCGCCCCTGGTGGAGTTGAAGTTCAGGTTGCCCTTGTACTTCAGGCCGTTGAGGGCTGCGTTGATGTTCGCGATGGAGCCGGTCACGTTCACCGACGACTGGCCGTTGCTCGTGCCGTCCACGAAGGTGAGGCCGGCGGTGCTCTGGTAGGTCAGGGTGCCGGACAGCACTTCGAGGCTGACCTTCACGTCGTTGCTGGGCGCGTCCGGGTCCGAGATGCTGATGGCGTTGCCGTTGGCGGTGGAGAACACCAGGTCGGTATCCTCGTTCACCGTCTGAGGACCGGGCACGCTGTTTACAGGCTCCTGGTTAAGCCTCGTGACAGTGATGGTGAACTGCTTCTCGAAGAAGAGGCCGCCCGCGTCGGTGCTGCGCACGCGGATCGTGTAGCTCGACTTGGTCGCGTAGGTGAAGACTGCCGCAGTCTGCAGGTGGTTGCTGGCGATCTGGAACGATGCGTTGTCGGCATCGCCCGCGCCCGCCACCAGGGTGTAGGTGTGGGTGTCTCCGGGGTCCGCGTCGGTGGTCGAGAAGTCGCCCACCGCGCTAGCCGCGGGCGAACCCTCTTGTACGCTGCTGTTGGAGAGGCTGATGTTGCTCGGGGCCTCGTTCACATCGTTTACGGTTACCGTGAAGGCCTTCTCGGTGAAGAGGCCGCCCGCGTCGGTGCTGCGCACGCGAACGCTGTAGCTCGCCTTGACCTCGAAGTTGAAGGCCGCCGCCGTCCTGAGTTCGTCTCCCACTACCGTGAAGGAGGCGTTGTCGGCGCTACCGGTGCCCGCCACCAGGGTGTAGGTGTGGGTGTCGCCCGCGTCGGGGTCGGTGGTGCTCAGCGTGCCTACCGCCGTGCCCGCCGCTGCGTTCTCGTCCACGTTGTCGTTCGACAGGTCGATGTCGGTCGGCCCCTCGTTCGCGTTGGTGACCGAGATGGTGAACTGCTTCTGGAAGGTGCTGCCGTTGCCGTCGTCGGTCTGCACGCGGATCGTGTAGCTCGACTTGGTCTCGAAGTCGAATGTTGCCGCCGTCTGGAGGGTCGCGCCGCTGAGCTGGAAGGAAGCGTTATCTGCATCGCCCGCGCCCGCCACCAGGCTATAGGTGTGGGTGTCGCCGGGGTCGGAGTCGGTGGTGCTCAGTGTGCCTACCGTGGTGCCCGCCGGCTTATTCTCGGCCACGCTGCTGTTGGAGAGGGCGATGTCGGTCGGGGTGTGGTTGAGGTGGTTCACCGTGATGGTGAAGGCCTTCTCGGTGGTGAGGCCGCCCGCGTCGGTGCTGCGCACGCGGATCGAATAGCTCGACTTGGAAGCCCAGTGGAAGACCGCGGCGGTCTTCAGCTCGTCTCCCGATATAGTAAAGGAGGCATTGTCCGCATCGCCCGTGCCCGCCACCAGGGTGTAGGTGTGGGTGTCGCCCGCGTCGGGGTCGGCGGTGCTCAGTGTGCCTACGGTGCTGCCCGCCGGCTTGTCCTCGTCCACGTTGTCGCTGGAGAGGCTGATGTCGGTCGGGGTCTCGTTCACGTTGGTGACAGAGATGGTGAGCTGCTTCTCGGTGGTGAGGCCGCCGTTGTCGGTGCTGCGCACGCGGACCGAGTAGCTGGACTTGGCTTCGAAGTCGAAGGAAGCGGCCGTCTGTAAGGTAGAGCCGCTAATCTGGAAGGAAGCGTTGTCGGTGTCGCCCGCGCCCGCCACCAGGGCATAGGTGTGGCTGCTGCCCGCGTCGGCATCGGTGGTGCTCAATGTGCCCACGGTAGCGCCCGCCGCCTGGTTCTCGGCCACGCTGCTGTTTGAGAGGGCGATGTCGGTTGGGGCTTCGTTCACATCGGTCACCGTGATGGTGAACTGCTTGGAGAACGTGCCGCCATTACCGTCGTTCGTCTGCACGCGGACCGTGTAGCTGGACTTGGCCTCGAAGTTGAATGAGGCGGCCGTCTGCAATGTGGAGCCGCTAATCTGGAAGGAAGCGTTGTCGGTGTCACCCGCGCCCGCGACGAGGCCGTACGTGTGGGTGTCGCCCGCATCGGGGTCCGTGGTGGTAAAGGTGCCCACCGTGGTACCCGATGGCTGGTTCTCGGCCACGCTGTTGTTGGACAGGGTGATATTGGTCGGGGCCTGGTTGGCCTTGGATACTACCACGGAAGTTTCGTTACTCTTGCAGTCTCCCGGACCGAGGACGTAACGCAACTCCGCACTGGAGTTCTTGGCGCAGAAATACACCGCGTTGTTGATGTTAGGCAGTGTCAGCAAAACGTTGGGGCTGGTGCACTGCGCGGCGGTGGTGACGCGGTTGATTTTCTTGTCCACCGAATTGGCGCACGCGAGGGTGGGACTGGCTGCGGACAGGGTTATCTTTGTCTCGCCGGTGCCGCAGTTCCCAGCGCCCAGGTACGAAAGCTTGCCGCTGGAGTTCTGGACGCACATCGTCTGCATCTCCACCGGGGGTGTGGAAGCCCAGCTTGCTGCTCCCCACAGCACGGCGAGAACGCCGAAGGCCATAAAGGCAGCTAACAGCTTGATCTTCATTGTCATGACTTGTTCTCCTTGCTACTATGCATGCGCTCAACCCGCTTATATATAGAAGCGCGATCCTGGTGGTTCAAAATCTCTATCAACACAAATACGTCTGTCGAACTTTGAACCGGGTTAGCGGCCGCCGGGAGGTGCGACCGGCCTTACGCTTTTCGCCACCATTGCTCGCTCTCGAACTGGGCCTCAGAGTAAACAAGATAAAAACGCAGTGTGTAATAAATCACACTGGCTGCGACGGGTTATCCTATTACCTTGTATCTCTTCTCGTCTCCCAATCAGGAGAGTTCAGATTAGTGATATGCCGCCGGTGCCGGTCTGATAAGCCGGACCCACGTCACTCAACCGCCCCTTTCAAAGGGCGCTTGGGCAACTGCACAGCCAAAAACCGTGCGCGGTCATATTCTTGACTCTAACATCAGCTATTATACATACAATGTCAAGGGGTTGGGGAGGCAAATTGACAAAAAAATCCCCCGAATTTTTGCGCAAGCGCGACATCCTCCCAATCGGTGTTATAAGCCTCGATATTTGCAAGCTTTTTATCGCCCCGATGGTGTCAAAACGGCCTGTGGTCGGCAAGGCTGCCGCCAGGAAGCAAGCGTCCCTGTACGCCTTGAACCTCAAGTGGGGCCTTTCTGCAAAATGGCGCACCAGTAGGACCAAAGGTGGCCCCTGTCATTCTGAGCGTAGCGAAGAATCTCAAGAAGGTAGTACAGGGAGGCTGTTGAACTATACGTACTATGGTTATGGTGCTGGCGTTCAACGTAGGGGCTATGCCAGCATCTTAGATTCTTCGCTACGCTCAGAATGACAGGGGCCACCCTGGTCCGCCTGTCTCTTACAGTTTGCAGATACGCCCTGGCTGCTCGTCCGGTGTGTGGCAGGTAGTACAATGTTCCTAACTATGTGCAAAACGAAACAGAAACAAATAGGACCAATGGGTGCCCGGGCCATAGGAGCTTGAATGTATTGACTTCACGGTCAAGAAGAGCTATCATAAACCAGGTTGTGGTACAAGGGACCTCGGTTCTCGCTGCCCTACTATTGACTCAAGCTAATTGACGTGCTACTATTATTAGGACGGGGGCCTACTTGAACCCCCGGTCTCGTTTTGTGCTTTCCAGCATCTACCTGGACACACAGTGGCGAACACATAAACGTTTGACAGGGCAGCGTGTGAAGACGTTTTATCGCCCGTCGTTATATCTGTAGCTCTGATTGGAGATGGAAGTGAAAATATTGCGGTCCTCCCTGCGTAGTAAGTTCTGGGTATCGTTCATGTGCGCTCTACTTGTGTGGCTGGTGGTCACGCAGGGGGTAGTACCTGTCGCCACGCAAGGGGCGGCTGTGCTGAACGCCTTCAAAGCGAGCGCGGCGCCGCCTCAGAACAACGCGGCCAGCGCCCCGACCGGGCAGCTCGCCACAGATACGGCGGCAAGCGTGGCGCAGCGCGAGGCCGTGACGATTGGCGACCTCTCCCCAGCGCTCGCGGTGGCACCTGCACCCGCTCAGTCGCAGGCACAGGCACCCAACGCTCCCAACGCCCCGGCCATCGCGGCGAGCATGCCCGACAGCCTGCCGGTGGACGCCGACAATGACGGTAAGGCGGACCCCGGTGACACGATCCGGTACACTGTTGCTATAACCAACAGCGGCGCCGACGCTGCCACAGGCGTTGTGTTCACCGACACCATCGATCCCAATACCACCCTGGTGACCGGTAGCGTAAACGCGGCCCCCATAGCGGTGAACGACAGCTTCACCGGGGCCATAGGCAACACCCGCTACGTTGTGAGCACCACGGCCCCCGCCAACGAGCCTGCGGTGGTGACCACGGGCAACATTTTCACCAACGACCTGGAGTTCCTCGGCGACACCTCCGCCGCCCTCACCGCCTTTGATGCTACCTCGGCCAACGGCGGCACCGTGGCGCTCAACCCCGACGGCACCTTCACTTATCTGCCCCCGTCCGGCTTTACGGGCACCGATACCTTCACCTATACCATTACCGACAGCAGCGGGCTTAGCGACAAGGGTACAGTGAGCATCGCCGTCTCGAACCGCGTGTGGTACGTGGACGATAGCGCCTCGCCCGGCGGCGATGGCCGGTCCGGCAGCCCGTTCAACTCCACGGCGGGCGTGAACGGCGCGGGCGGTTCGGGCGATGTCGATGGTCCTAACGACTACATATATCTCTTCAGCGGCAGCTACGACGGCGGCCTGCTCCTGGAAACCTCGCAGACATTGATCGGCGAGGGTGTGGCCCTTGTGGTAAACGCCACTACCCTTAAGAATGCCGGTAGCGCGCCCAACCTGGTCAACACCGGTGTCTCCAACAGCGGCAACGACCTGGCATTAGCCTCGAACAACACGGTCAGTGGCTTGAACCTCGGTACGGCGAGCGACCTCACCGGCTCGGCGCTGTCCGGCTCCAACTTCGGCACTCTGACTCTCTCCAGCGTCGGTATAACGACCGGCAGCCAGGCGCTGAACCTCTCAACAGGCACGTTCGCCCCGTCATCTGCCTTTAGCTCTATTACGTCCACCGGCGGCACCAGCAACATCGTCTTGACAAGCATACAAGGCTCGGTGGACCTGGGCAGCGGCGCGCTATCGGGCTCGACCACGGGCGCGGCATTCAGCGTAACCGGGGCTAGCAGTAACGCCACGATTACCTATAGCGGTCCTATTACCAAGACTGCGGCGGGCAGAATAGTCGATATTCAGAACCGCGCCACCAACCCCTTGACCCTGAGCGGCAACCTGGCCTGTAACACCGCCTGCACCGGCCTCAACGTCTCCAATAACACCAGCGGCACCACCACCTTCTCGGGCACCTCCAAGGTGCTAAACACGGGTGCTAATCCCGCGGCGACCCTCACCTCTAACAGTGCCCATACCGTCACCTTCTCTGGCGGCGGGCTGGACATCGATACCCTGGCAGGCATCGGCTTCAACGCCAGCGGCGGCACGATCGAGGTCACGGGGTCCGGTAATACCATCAACACGACCACCGGACAGGTTATCGTGATGAACGGCGTGACGATTGGTGGCTCTAACGTCGCCTTCGACACACTGCTCGCCAACAACTCTCCCACAAACCAGGATGTCCTTTCCTTCACCAACGTCGGCGGTGGGACCTTCAACGGCGGCACCGTAACCCTCGCGGGCACAATCACAGGCGGCGACGGCATCGATATCGCCACCTCCGGCGCGACCTTCAACTTCAATAGCGCCACGATTGACAACACCGCCGGTGCTGCCATCAACCTCACGGGCGCCAACGGTATCGTGACGTTCGCCACCGTCAACCTGGACGGCATGAACGGCAACGGTATCTCAATCACCAACAACACCAACGCGGTGAACGTGAACGCCGGCACGATAGGGGCGACCAACGACCCTGCGGCCAACGTGGTGGACCTGGATGGCACGGGTGGTGGCGCGGGTGCGGTAACCATCGCCGCCTCCCTCACCAAGAGCACGGCCGGCCGCATCGTGGAAGTGACCAACCGTACAGGTTCGGCAACTGGACCCATCTCATTCTCCGGGGTCTTGAGCTGCACAGGTTCTTGCACCGGCATCTTCGCCCAGAACAACAGCGCCGGTAGCAACGGTACGATCACCTTCAGCAATGGCTCGAAGAACTTCAACACCGGCGCTAGCAACGCGATTACGCTCGACAACAATGATGGCCACACCATCAACTTCACTAACGGTGGCCTTACCATCACCACCAGCAGCGGCACCGGCTTCTCGGCCATAAATGGTGGCACGGTCAGGGTCTCCGTGGACAGCGGTGCGGTCAACACCATCAACTCCACCTCCGGTACCGCCCTCAACGTGGTAAACACCTCCATAAGCACCAGCAATCTCACCTTCCGAAGCATCTCCTCCGGGGCGGGCACGAACAACGGCATCAACGTGGACACCACGGGCACCACAGCCAGCTTCGGCAGCCTCATAGTCACGGGCAACGGCAGCGCGGGCACGGGTGGCACTATCGCCTCCAAGAGCGGCGCGGACGGCAATAACGGGCAGGGTATCGGTATCTACCTGAACAGTACCCGCGCCCCTTCGTTTAGCTGGATGCAGCTAAACGACCACGGCAACTTCGCCATACGCGGCTTGAACGTGGTCGACTTCACCCTGGCTAACACCGTGGTCAACGGCGTAAACGGCACGGCCAGCCCGGGTACCACCGAACACGAGAAGGAGAGCGCGGTCAGCTTCGGCGGCCTTACCGGTTCCGCGAGCGTCACGAACTCCAGCTTCAGCGGCGGCTACCTGCGCAACTTCCAGATCGTCAACACCACGGGCACGCTGAACCGCGTTACCTTCACCAGCAACACGTTCGGCCACGACAGCAACATCGGCTCGGCCTCGCTCTTCCTGGAAGCGTTCGATGCTGCCGTGCTGAACGCTACTATCAATAACAACACCTTCACAGGTAGCGGCGACCACCCGTTCCAGTTTGCGATGAACGACAACTCGGGCGTGAGCAACCCCAGCGCGGACCTGGTCTTCACCGGCAACAACGTAAGCAACAACCACCCCAACAAGGCCCCCGCCGGTGGCGGCGTGCTTATCAACTCGGGTGGCGCGGCGGGCGTGCAGAATGCTTCGCTCACCTATAACATCTCGAACAACAGCTTCAAAGGCGCCAGGGGTTCGGCCCTGAGGGTCGATAAGGGTGGCCCCGGCGGCGGCAACTTCACCGGCACTATATCGAACAACACCATCGGCGTCCTGGGAGAAGCAGACTCTGGTTCGTCCGAAGGCTCGGCTCTGTTTGTGATACTCACCGACAAGGGCAGCCACAACGTGACCATCACAAACAACACGATCCGCGAGTTCTTCAACTACGGCATCCGTATCCTCGGGACGAACCACGACGAGGGCGGCGGCGGCTACTTTACCGTTGTGGCCCAGGGCAACCTCGTCGCCAACCCGGGAGCGGGCCTCGCGTTCCCCCAGGCTGGCATACACGTGGGACTGGGCACGCTTACCGACGACAACCACAAGTACTGCATGACCCTCGGCGGCTCTACTGCGGCCCTCAAAAACACCCTGACCGGCACCGGCACCAACGGCGCGGATGACCTGGTCTGGTTCCAGCGCTTCTCAACGGTCGCGGGCATTACCGGTTACGGCGGTGCGGCTAACGACGCCACTGCATTAGACACTTACTTGCAAGGCCAAAACACCGGCACTGCCTCAGTGTTCCGCAGTAATACGGGCGTACCCCCAGCCAGCTTCTCGGGCACGTGCCCCGCGGCATCCAGCCCTAACAACCAGCTAGGCTCGATCCGAAACCTGACCTCGGCATCCTTTGCCAGTGTCAAGCAGACGGCGGCGCACACCAAGCTGGTAGTTGCGGCTGTACCCGCCCGCGATACCGACAAGATCGACACCGCGGCAGCAGTTGTGGCCCCCGCTAAGGTCGCCTCGAACAAGGTACAAGATATGGCCCAGCAGACGAAGGCCACGGTTTCCCTGGCGAACAGGCTGCCGGGACTCGCAAGCCCTCGCACTGTGCTTGCCGCTCCCAGAACGGCCCCTGCTTCGGCACCGGCTTCAGCGCCTAACGCGGATGAAGTGGTGGTCAACGCCGGCACCCTACCGGCGGGAGAGCACCTGGTCATCATCTTTGACGTGACGGTGAACAGCGGCCCGTTCGCGGCGGGTGTGAACAACATATCGAACCAGGGCTTCGTGAGCGGCACCAACTTCTCACGTACGCCCACCGACGACCCTGATACGGTCGCTTCTGGCGATCCGACCCTCACCCCGCTCGATGCAGCGCCTGACATGGGGATTGAAAAGCAGGACCAGGGACAGACGGTGCAGATAGGCGACATCATCACCTACACGCTCACCTACACCAACACGGGCACCCAGAACGCTACGGGCGTCGTGATTACCGAGACCGTGCCGACCAACGCCGTATTCACCTCGCTTGCGAGCACGGCCGGTTGGACCTGCATACCGGATAACAATGCGCTGAGCACCTGTAACTTTACAGTAGGTCCTGTGAACGCAGGTACCGGCAGCAACATCGTCTATGCCATAACGGTAATCAGCGGCAATCTGACCCCGCCCAGCGGCACCATCTCCAATACGGCTACCATAGCCGACGATGGGACCAACGGCCCGGACCCGAACCCCGCCGATAACAGCAGCAACGATACGACCGGCGTGGACGTGCCGACGGCTACACCTACCAACACGGCCACCAACACGCCCACTGAGACGAGCACCAATACGCCTACCGAAACGGCTACCAACACCAGCACGCCCACCGATACAGCTACTGCTACCAACACGGCCACGGAGACGAATACGCCGACCGAGACGAATACGCCAACCAACACCAGCACGCCCACCGATACAGCTACTGCTACCAACACGGCCACGAATACCAACACGCCAACCGAGAC
>DASVQO010000101.1:0-2214 GCA_036389075.1 Chloroflexia bacterium
GGCGCGCTCTTGGCGCTCTTGGCGTCTTGGCGGTTCCGTCTCTGCTTAGAACGGTTGCCCCGGTGCTACTGCACCTTCGCCAGTTCTGCCACCACCTCGGCTTCGGCAAGCTCGGGCTGTTCTTTCAAAATGCGAATGAAAGTGGTGACTACCTGCGGGTCGAACTGGGTGCCCGCGTTGCGCCTTAGCTCGTTCAGCGCCTTCTCGTGCCCCAGGGCCTTGCGGTACACGCGGTCTTCGGTCATGGCCCCGTAAGCGTCCACCACCGCGATGATGCGCGCCCCTATTGGCACGTCCTCGCCCGCCAACCCGTCGGGGTAGCCCCTGCCGTCGAACCGTTCCTGGTGGTGCCGCACTATCGGCACTACACCTTGCAGCGCACCCACGGACTGCACGATACGAGCGCCAATTTGTGCGTGCTGCTTGATAATCTCGTACTCATCATCGGTGAGCTTGGAAGGCTTGTTGAGGATGGCGTCCGGTATGCCAATCTTGCCCACGTCGTGCAGGATCGAGCCGAGGCGGATGTTCTCCACGTCCTGCCTGGGCAGGGACATGGCCTGGGCCAGGGCTACGGCGCGGTCGGTGATCTTCTCGCAGTGGTTGATCGTGTACGTGTCTTTAGCCTCGATTGCGTGGGCCAGGGCGGTAATCGTATCGAGTAGCGCCTGCTCGCGGGCCTCGTATAACTGGGCGTTGTAGGTTGCCAACGCGGCCTGGCTGCCGAGCGTGCTGAGCAGCGATATGTCGTCCTTGGTGAAGCGCTCGCCGGTCTTCTTGCCACCCAGGCAGAGCACGCCGATAAAGTAGGAGCGCGTCCACAGGGGCACTCCGAGGAAAGAACGCACCGTCTCGAACTCGGCGTGGTCCTCATAATCGAAAGACGACGGAGAACCGAGCTTCCCGGTCTGCATGGACGAAGACACGGCCGCGCCGAAGGCCGCGCGCTGCTCCGTGCCGTCGAAGTAGACCATCTGCGCCGTGCTATCAACCTGGCGCAGCACGATACCCAGGCTGGATAGCTCGTCGCGCAGCCCTTCCAGCAGCGTATCGGCATGCGACCCGTAGCTGGCGTACGGCTCCAGGTAGAGTCCATCATCAGCCGGTTTTTGGGGCTGACCTCTCCTGGCTGGAGCCGAGCCAACGCGCGATGTGAGGGCCTGGTCGAACTCGCTGTGGGCGTCCCCGAAATCGGGGCCAAGCGTCGAGGGCGAGCGGTCGGGCTGCTCGGCTTCCTGCGGCTGGGAGGCGAGCAAGAGCACGCCACAGGTGAGGTTCATGAGGCGGCAGGTACGCTCCACAAGCTGCTCGGCCAGCACGTTCAGGTCCTGCTCGGCGGCGAGTTGGGCGCTGAACTGCAACAGCGCCTCTTTGTAGTCGTAGGCGTCGTGGTAGATGTAGCGGTCCACCAGGAGCTCGACGCGGCGCTGTGCCCAGCCGAAGGAGAGGGCGACGAGGAAAACGAATAGGCCGAAACCGAGGAACCCGAACTCGCTGCCCCACCAGCCCTGCGGCATGAGGGTGCTCACTATCGCGGCGGCTACCGCGAAGACCACCAGCACGGTAAAGCCGAGGACCACGTACACAACGCTGCGCCGCACCAGGCTGCGGATGCCGAGCAACTGGTGCTGCGTGATGGCATAGGCAAAGGCGAGAGGCAAGAAACCGAGGGAGAGCACGGCGAGGTCTATGCTTACGATAGCCTCGTTTACGATGATGTGCGGCAGCAAGTCGAGCAGCAGCGGCGGGCCGACCGCGACAGCCGTGCCTCCCAGCAACAGGAATAGCTGCTGGCGGACCTCCGGCGACCGCTCGCCCAGCAGCGACCTGACCAGCGTGCCAAGCCCGGCGGCCACGCAGGCGCTCACATAGATGAGGGTGAGCATTCTCACCGTCTCGTAGTCCTGGTAGTTGCCGAGGAGCACCCAGAGGTAGCCCAGCACGACGGCGAGGGCCCCTATTGCTACTGTCGCCAGTATGAGATAGTGTCCCAGTTGGGACTTACCCGCACGCACCGGGAATTTGAAGAAGAAGCTGGCAAACGACCCCGCCCAGGCAGCCAGCGTAATGAAGAGCATCGATTGCAGCCAGTCAATCCGCAGGTACATGGCCGAGGCGAGGGCGAGGGCTACGGCGGTCGTGAGGCAGAAAAGGTAGAACACCCTGGCCGCATCTCGCTGCCGGGCCTTGACGAACACAGGCCCACCGACCGAT
>DASVQO010000102.1:0-7428 GCA_036389075.1 Chloroflexia bacterium
CAAGACGCCAAGGACGCCAAGGACGCGCCAAGAGTACGGAAACGCAAAGACGCAAAGAGCGCAAAGGACGCGCCAAAATTAGAGTTGTTTGGTTAGTACAAAGAGGACCAGGGTACGTGATTTCGTACTCTGGTCCTCTTACTTAGAACACCCTCAATATCTTGGCGTGGTCCTTGGCGTCCTTGGCGTCTTGGCGGTTCCGTCTCTCAGTCCAGCTTGACCAGTTCTGTGACGCGGTACTGCTCGCGCTGCTTCGGAGGCTCGTTACCCCGGCAGGAGCCGATGGAGAGCACGGTGCCGTTCTTCTCTACCAGGGCCTCGTAGGCGCCTATCTCGGTACCGTCGGGGCTGGCGTAGTCGATGCGCACCTTTGCCCAGGCGTTACTCTCGCCCGCGTCCAGCACTTTGCCCGACTTGAGGTAGTCGAGCCAGGGCCAGCCGACATGCTCCAGTACCTCCCGCTCCGCGACCTGGGAAAGCGCATCGAGGCCTGCCCAGCCGCGATAGTTCATGCGTAGGCTGTCGGGCGTGCGGTCGTGGGTCATGATGGTAGCCACGGATTGGGCGTTGAGCCGGCCCCAGTAGTATCCGCCTGGAAAATCTAGCAGCGTGGGAGAGAAGCGATGCCCGCCCAGGTGGCTCACCCGCCAGGCGCGCAGCCTGCCCTCGGAGGCGGGGGCGTAATGGTGGCGTAGCGCGTCGTACAGGGGGTAGCCGAACTTGCCGCAGCAGGCATCGCGCGTGCCGTGGGTGCACACGAGCATCTCGCGTATGTGCCCGGTATCCTGCCTGTATGTCTCGAAGGGAGAGAGCGCATCCGGGCCGCCATACAGCGCGGCAAGTAGGTCCGCTACAAGCTCTGTGGGCAGCACAAACTCCTGCTTCGCGAAGTTAGCAAAGAAGCCCTCCGGCCTGTGGAAGTGGAACAGCCGGGTGTAGCCTTCCTGCGAGTATTGGGCATCTGGCACGATAGCCAGGGAGCGCACGTCGAGGCCGTTTTCCTGCGCGATACGGCCGGCCTCACGCACCCCTGCGGGCAGTTGAGGCGTATGCCAGGCATCGGCGGGCCAGGGCATCGGCAGTTCCATCACCACGTAATGCTCGTTCACCACTGCGCTGCCGATAGGGTCCTCCCCGTGCGAAAGGGAGAAGAGCGAGCACATCTCCCGCACATCTTGAGCCTGTATGTCTTGTTTGTCCGAGGTTAACATTATCTTACCTGTTGCCTTATGCCTTCGGTCTCGCCAATCGAATGTTCAATATTAAGGTAGCTTAATGTATGAGTCCTGTCAAACCGGGACAAAGTCCGTTTAGTGTAACCAGGGCTTCGGTTATGCGTTGAGGAATAGGAAGTCCACGAGTTTTCCACATCCCCAGTCTCACGGTGGACACCGCAACAGGCGACCACCGGCTGCTATATAATGGGCACCTGTCCCAGCCCGGCACGTCGCCGGGACGATGCAGACCCCCAAATGCTAAACATGAGAGGGCATAGCTGTGAACCCTGATACTCTGAGTGATTGGTTGCTACCCGGCTTAGGCATCTTTGTAGCACTTGTCATGCTGCCCACCGTCGTGCTCATCTGGCACACCAGGCGGCAGCGACGCCCGAAGTTCGTCACCCAGGACGACTTCACCGACAAGTTCGACAAGGTGATGACCAGCACCAACGAGGCCACGCGGCTGGCGAGGGAGGCTTTCACCACCTCCGTGGCCGCCCTCGACGCCACCAACCTGGCCGCCCAGGACACCCGTAAGGCCCTCGGCACGATCAGCTCTACTATCACGGACCAACACGACGACCTCAAAGGCACCCTGGTGAAGGCGATGGAGGACAGCAGGGCCGTTAACCGCGCGGTGGTCACGGCCGTGCAAGGGCTGGTGGATCACACCCGCGAGGAACTGAGCGTGTCGAGAAGCACCGCCAACGATATGGCCGAGGCGGTCAAGGCCCTCAAGTCCATCTCCACCGACTTCAACCAGGCGGTGGTCACCTTGCGCAGCGCCACCCCGGACGAAGGGCCGTACACGGACGAGCTTTCTTCCGCCGCTATTACCGAGGACCTATCGGCCACCCAGGTGGGCGGTCGCGTGGGCAACCACGTGCAGGCCCGCATGCTGAAGCCACCCCAGACCCACCTGCGCGACGTGTCGCTCAACCGTGGGCCGCTCGATACCCTGCCCGGCATCGGGGACGAGCAACCCCAGGCAGAAGACGCTACTACCCCCCTGGTGGGCAGGCTGGGCCGAGTGGAGGTCGAGCCAATCGACACAACCCTGCCGAGTCAAACCACGCAGGCGAGGCCCGCCACCGTCTCCAGCGACGTGATGGAACTGCTGCAACTGTACGCCGGGGCCTTCGCCGACCTGGTCGCCGCCTACCAGCGATCGCGCCCCCTCAACGACCGGGAGATCGTGGAGCTTGCGGGCACCTACTGCACCACCTGGATATCGAGGCTGCAATCGCTGCACGAGCGGCGCGTACCTGCCGAGGTCTGGCAGCGCTTCTACATGCACGCCATTGCGCTACAGACGGTGAACGACTTCCGCAGCCGACTGCAAGGTTCCGCGTTGCGGGTGGCCGCCGAGCTGTGGGAGCGCCAGGCCCGTAACGCCCCAGGCACGCACGAGGTGTTCCGCAAGATCGCCGCCGAAGTCAGGAGGCAGGTAGGCGAAGTCGAGCGGCAGACCCAACCCCCCGCTGAATATGCAGCCAGGCGCGTGTCCTAATCAGAGACGGAACCGCCAAGACGCCAAGGACGCCAAGAACGACGCCAAGTTAATAAAGGTTTGGAGAGTATAAAGAGGACCAGAGTACAATACGTACCCCGGTCCTTTTGCTTAGAACATCTATTTATTCTTGGCGTCTTGGCGTCTTGGCGTCTTGGCGGTTCCGTCTCTAATCGCTACTATTAGGCGACCGGCTTGCCGCACTTGAAGCAGAAGCGGGCGTCTCCGGGCAGTTGCGCGCCGCAATTCATGCAGAAGATGGTCGAGGGCGGGGCGCTGGCGGTCTCGGCACCCGGGGTCGGGACCTGGGTGGGCGGGGCGGTGGCGGGTACCGCGGCAGCAAGGGCTTCCTGGGGAGTAGCCGGGCCTGCGGCAGCTACGGGGGCAGGGGCCGGGCCATAGCCGGTCTGCTGGGGTTGAGACTGAGCCTGCTCCGGCGGGGGCTGTCCGTACGTGTAGCTGACGGGCGCGGCTGCTGGAGCGGCTTGCGCAGCGGGTTGTGAGGTGAAATACGTTTGCTGCGGTTGCGGTTGCGGTTGCGGTTGCGGTTGCGGTTGCGGTTGCGGCTGGGAGTAAACGGGCGGCGGGGTGTAGGGGCCGGGGGTGTAAGGCGCGGCGGCCTGGCCGGGTGCGGGAGCTTGCGTAGGCTCGGTCACTGTGGCCAGCCCTGCCGCCCGCAACAGCGCCTGCTCGGTGCGGAAGAGCGCCTCGTCGTCCAGGTTCGCCTGTTGCGCCATGCCCCAGATTTGAGTGAGCAGCACGGGCCACGCCACGAACAACATGATCATCGTGGGTACCGCTTGCTCGCCCCAGATGCCCACTTTGGCCCTGATGAGCGTGCCGTCTATGGCGGGGTCGATCTCGATGTTGAGCGAGGTCTTCATACCGAGCACGGCCTTGAACGTATCACCTTTGCGCAGGCTGATAAGCACGCCTCCCGTGCCGGTGGGTTTGCCCGTCACCTCGTAGCCCTGCGCCCGGAAGTAGTTCATCACCTCTGAGGCGGCAGGGGACATGTCCGCGAGCCTCACAGGGACGGTCTTGACCGATTCGAAAGTTGGCATATACGTGCTCCTCCTTATCTATGGTGTCGGCCGCCAGGCGTGTGTGAAACTAACTGCCGCCACCGGCCCTTTTGGCCTGCAACAAACTGAGCACCGATAGCTCGCTCAGGGCGTCCGTGGCGACGGCCTTGGCCTCCGGCGGGAGCAGCCCTTCCAGTTGCTTCAGTAGCTCTGCCACGTGCTGCGCCTGCGCGGCTATCTCTTCATCGGTAACCTGGTGGTCTTCGGTGACCCTCTGGTAGGAAGCCGACTGCATAACGTAATCGTCGAGCAGCAACAGGCCCGACTCGTCAAACCAGGGCTTATCCATACAAGACTCCTCCTGAATGTAAGCAGCGTCGCGGGAAGGTCATAGAGACCTCCCAATCTGAGGCATTATATAAGGGGGCCGGAAAGTAGTCAATGGGGCGAGAGGATGGACGACGGAGGGAGACGGGTGTCGAAGTGGGATAGCAGGACCATCTTCCTGTTTGTCATTCTGAATAGCATGCTAACGAAGTAATGACAGTGTGGAATATGGGCAATCAGCCTCGTCCTTGTCATTTCGAGCGTAGCGAGAAATCTCGTCCTCTACCACGATGTTACCCCTTTCTCCCCGGATTCTGTGACTTTTTACTATAAGAAAGGTGCTGCTTAGGTGCTGAGGGACGAGATTTCTCACTGCGCTCGAAATGACAAGGACGCGGCTGTGGGTGCTGTGGTGCAACAGTTTTGAAAGCACCTTTACTGCCATTCCTTCGTTAGTGCGGTACTGAACGCAGTGAAGAATCTCGTCCTAAAGCACCCAAATAGCACCTTTCGTTACGCGACACTCTCACACATTCTCCCACGGGAAAAGGGAAACTTCGGGGTAGAGGACGAGATTCTTCGATACGCTCAGAATGACAGAGGGGTAGTGGATCTTGCTAGCCGACTTTCACATGGCCGTGGCTCAAGATGATAATTGTATGGTCCATCGCCCCTAGCCGCGCGTCCTCCCGCCCTACGCCCCCGCCGCTGCCCCCTCGGCCTCCGCTTCCCCCTGCCACAGCGCCTTCATCTCATCCGAGGTAGCCAGCAGGTGGTCCAGCGTGCCTTGCGCCTCCACCTTGCCGTCCTTGAGCACTATGATGTGGTCGGCACGGGTGAGGGCGGCCCGGCGGTGCGACACGGCCAGGCACGTGGCATCGTCGCGCTGGCGGAACAGGCCATCCCACAGCACGCGCTCCGTCTCCACGTCAAGGGCGCTCGACAGGTCGTCCATCACCAGCAGCTCGGCATCGCGCACGAACATGCGGGCCGCCGCACTGCGCTGTATCTGCCCGCCCGATAGCTTCACCCCGCGCGGGCCGACGTGTGTGCCCAGCCCATGCTCCAGGTCGAATATGTCGCGTTCCAGCACCGCCGTGCGTAGCGCCCCCGGCAAGTCGGAGTGGTCTTCCGCCAGGCCGAGCAGGATGTTGTCCCTCAGCGTCTCGCTGAAGAGGCGGGGCACCTGGGGCGTGTAGGCGGCGCGAGGCGGCACGAAAAAGGTGGCCGGGTTCTCCACCAGTTGCCCGTTCCAGCGCACCTCCCCCTCCTGGGCGGGCAGCAGGCCCATGAGCGCGCGCAGCAAGGTCGTCTTGCCCGAGCCGATGCGCCCCGTCACCACGGTGAGGGTGCCCCGGCGCACGTGCAGGTCTATCCCCTCGATGCCGCGCCCGCTGCCGGCGTAATGGTAGGTCAGCCCGCGTACGTCCAGCGTGCGCAGGTGGTCGGCCTCCATCTTGGGCGCGTGCGGCAGGTCGGGCATGGGGCCGCGCAGGTGCACGTCCGAGTGCTCGACCAGCAGTTGAGGGGGCGCGCCCTGCAACAGCGTGGTCAGGCGCTCTATCGACACCCCCGTCTGCCGGTACTGCGTGAGGAAGTTGCCGAACATGCTCGTGACCTGCGACAGCCACCCCACGTAGGAGACGAACAGGGCGAAGTCGCCCACGGTGAAGCGCCCGCTCCGCATCGATGCGGCGGCTATGAGCAGCAGCAGGCCCGTGCCCAGGTTGGCGGCGTTGAACGAGATCGAGTTGAGCAACTGGGTGTACAGCAGGTCGTTCAGCGTGGCCTTGCGCCGCCCCTCGTTGAGCGTCTGGAAGTAGCCCACCACGTTCTGCTCGGCACTGGCTACCTTCACCGCCTGCACCGCGCCGAACACCTCTCCCAGCAGCCCCGTTACCTCGCCTATCGACTCCTGGTGCGCCCGCCGGTACTTCTGTATCTGCTTGGACGCCAGGTTCACCACCACAATCACCACCAGCAGCGGCACGACCACGATGAGGGTTATCCAGGGGTCGATGGAAGCCAGCGCGGTCACTGCCACCGCGATAACGAAGGCCTGGCCCACAGGGTCGAGCGTCCAGCCCAGGAAGCGGGCGATTACCTGCACGTCGTCGCGAAAGCGGCTGATGGCCTCCCCTGCCGAGGCGGGCAGAGCGCGCGCCCCCGGCCTGTGCAGGATGCGCCGGAAGACGTTCTGACGCAGCAGTGCGCTGGTGGTCAGGTAGAGGGTCATCTCGGCGGCCACCGCCGCAAACGTCATCCCGACCCGCACCACCGCGGCCCCCACCAGCAGGGCTATCAACGTCCATGCGCCAAGTGCGACGGGCGCATCCCCGCTCAGCTCGTCCAGCACCTGCCGCACCACCAGGCCGGGCACCAGCGGAAAGAGGTAGAACATGAAGCTGGCGAGCAGGCCGCTGAGCAGGTACATGCCGGGCCTGAAGCGTATCAACTGCCAGATGAACCACCAGTGCTTCATCGGCTTCGTGCCGGGCGGAGTAGAGGGCGTAGAAGTGGTAGCGCTCATGCCAGCACCTCCTGCATGCCACTGCGCATCAGGGCCGAGAAGCGGGAGTCGGGGTCGGCCAGCAGCCCGCGCCGGTCGCCGTACTCAACCACACGCCCGCTCTCCAGTATGAGGATGGTGTCGGCACGCTGCACCGTCGCCAGCCTGTGTGCTATGACGATGGCGGTGCGCTCGCGCAGCAGCTTGTCCACCGCGTGCTCCACGTGACGCTCGGTGGCGGGGTCGAGGCGGGAGGAGGCTTCGTCCAGTATCACCAGGCCCGGCTCGCGCAGGAACACGCGGGCGAAGGCCACAAGCTGCGCCTGCCCCGCCGAAAGCGCGCTGCCCCCGGGAGCCAGCTTGGTGTCAAGCCCCTCCGGCAGCGACCTGTACCACGTTTCCAGCCCCAGGTCGCGCAGCACCTCTTCTATCCTCTCATCCCGTATGCCGGTGTCGAACAGGGTGAGGTTGTTTCGCAGGCTGGCGTGGAAGAGGTGGATGTCCTGCGTGACCATGCCGACCCTCTTGCGTATGCTACTCAATTGCGTGTCTCGCAGATCGATTCCATCGAGGCAGACGGCCCCCTCTTGCGGGTCGTAGAGGCGGAACAGCAGGCGGGTCATGCTTGTCTTGCCGGAGCCGGTGCGCCCCAGGACCCCCAGCACCTCGCCCGGACGTAGGGTGAACGACACGTCGCGTAGCACCGGTTCCTCGGCGTTGTAGCCGAACGTGACGCGCCCGAAGCGCACCTGTAGCGGCCCTTCCGGAATCGCGGGGCCGCTGCCGTCGTGTATGACGCTGTGTATCGCCAGCAGGTCGTTGATGCGGGTGATGCTC
>DASVQO010000103.1:0-3679 GCA_036389075.1 Chloroflexia bacterium
CAGCGCGCCGGTGTGGTCGGGATAGCGCATGCCAAGCTCCAGCGCGATTTGGCCGCCGTCGCTGTATCCAAAAACAAGCGGCTTCGTCAGGTCCAAAGCCTCGATGAAAGCAGCGACGTCGTCCGCCATGCAGCTATAGCTTAGTTTCCCCGCTGGATTATCTGTCTTGCCATGCCCGCGGCTATCCAGGGCGATAACCTGGAAGTGTTCGGCAAAGACTGGAATATGCTCGTGCCATGATTGCAAAGTCGCGGTCCCGCCATGCAACAATATCAATGGGTCGCCCTGCCCATATTCCTCATAGTAGATGTTGAGGCCATTTGCTTGAACGTATCGGCCCCGTTGACTATCTGCCGTATCAGCCTGGCTCACGGGTTCCCTCCTGTAGCAAATCGATAATACAGGTACCATGTCTTCGATATATTGAAGATGTTTCCATTCGCCGTCCAGCGGCACGTCAAGACAAGGGACCCAACATGCGCGTACTATGCCCCGCTAAAACATCGTGTTGCTGTTGGCTGCCTTTTCGGGGATCGGTTGCAGCACGTCCCAGTGCTCTACGATTTTGCCCTGCTCGTCGAGCCGGAATATGTCTATGCCCGCCCAATCGGCATCTCCGGGCCACTGCTGGTAGCAGTGTAAGACCACGTAATTACCCTCGGCAATCACTCGCTTGAAGTAGACGCGCTTGCCCGGATATTCCTCCGCCATGCGCGTGAAGTACTCTATGAAGGCTTGCTTGCCGTCTGCAACTGCCGGGTTGTGCTGGATGTAATGCTCTCCTACATACAGCGCTATGGCTTCTGCGGGCTGGCACTGGTTGAACATTAGGTCATAGAACGCCATTGCCGTTTCTTTATTCTTTTCGAGCTGGTCTTGCATATTTACTCTCCCTTGTACTTCAGCCGGATCGCGCGAGACAAGATTCACACGAGCCAACTGCCGCGAACGTTGCTCCGGTAGTCGCAACGCACAACCGCAAGCCCTTGTGCCCTTTATTTGACCTGCCGCACGTCAGCGACACAGAGATCGAGACCCGCGCGGGTCCCGCTAGCCTCATTTTACGTGACTGCATACTCCCGCGCCACAAGCCCGGCGCAAGTCTAAACGGGACCGCGCGGCTGCTTACCCGGTGATGCCGCCACCCACTCTGAGGACAAACCGGGGTACCGCAACAAATTGCCCCGGCAATATTTCCACCAACCTATTGACAACCGGCAGTTGTGGTGCTATTATGGGAGCGCTCCCACGAGATTTTCACGCTACAACCCGGAGCCGCGGCCACTTTTGTGCCTGAGCGTGACACAACGCGCCCCTTCCCGGTGCTTTGTGAGAGCGTTCCCATAATGTTGCACCGGATAACGCCCGTATGTCCACTACATTAGAGGAAATCGCCAAACACGCCGGGGTGTCGCGCTCCACGGTCTCGCGGGTGATGAACGATCACCCCAACGTGGACCAAGAGACAAGGGCGCGCGTGCGCTCGGTCGCCGAGAGCCTGAACTACCAGCCCAACGTGGCCGCACGCAGCCTGGCAGCCGGGCGCACCCACATCCTCGGGCTCGTCATCCCCATGGGCGTGTCCGCCCTCTTCTCCGACCCTTACTTCCCCCTCCTCATCCAGGGCATCGCCTCCGCCTGCAACGCCAACGAACACTCCGTCATGCTCTGGCTGGCCGAGCCTGAGTACGAGCGCCGCACGATCCGCCAGGTGCTGCAAGGCGGCCTCATCGACGGCGTCATCCTCGCCTCCGCGCTCATGGACGACCCGATGCTCGAAGCTCTGCGCAAGCGGGGCCTGCCCTTCATCCTGGTGGGCCGCCACCCCACCGACAACGAAGTCAGCTACGTGGACGTGGACAACGTAAACAGCGCCCGCGAGATGGTCGCCTACCTCCTGCGCCTGGGGCACAAGCGCGTCGCCACGATTGCCGGCCCCAACAACATGATAGCGGGGGCCGACCGCTTGCAGGGCTACCTGCTCGCGCTACGCAACCGCGGGATAGCCGCCAACCCCGCCTTGATTGTCGAGGCCGACTTTACGGAAGAAGGCGGCTACATAGCCATGCAACGGCTCGTGCCTCACGCGCCCGATGCCGTGTTCGTCGCCAGCGACGCGATGGCGGTTGGTGCCCTGCGCGCCCTGCGTGAAGCGGGCCTGCGCGTCCCGGAGGACATCGCCCTGGCCGGGTTCGACGACATACCCTTTGCCGCCCGCGCCGACCCACCCCTCACCACCGTAAGGCAGCCCATACAGCGCATGGGCACCCTGGCCGCCGAGACATTGATCGACCTTATCAGCCACCCTCAGCCTCAGCCCCGCCGCATCGTCCTGCCCACTGAGTTACTCATCCGGGAATCAAGCGGTCCCCCCATCGGCCGGTAACCCGCCGAAAGCTCGCACGCTTGAAGTTACCTACCGTTCATCGACGGTATAGCGATAGATACGAACTTTACACCTGAATATGGTCAGCCCGCGTTTCTTCAACCTTTGATTACCATGTTCACGAGCCAAAAGGAGGTGGTAGCACTACTAAGACCAGGCTTGAAAGTGTTGTCTTATAACACTAACCACGAAGTGTTCTGACCCCAAAGGAGGGTAAAGAAAATGTCACTGTCGAAATCACGCATCGCATGGTTGGCTGTCCTGACCCTGGTAATCTTACCGCTGCTGGCCGCTTGCGGAGGCACCACGCCCACCGCTACTTCCGTGCCCGCCGCCGCGACCGATACGGCCGCTCCTCCCGCGGTTGCCGCCACCGATACGGCCCCCGCCGAAGCAGCTCCCACCGACACCACCGAGGCCGAGGCTGCCCCCACCGATACGGCAGCCCCCGTTGCGGCCGTATCTCCAACCGTCCCGCCCACAGTGCTCGCCGGGGGTGAAGGCTGTGCTGCCAGCGCGACCAAGCTGACCTGGTACATTGGCCTCGGCGCGGGCGCTGACGCTGATGTGATCCCGAAAGAAAAGGCCTGGGTGGACAACTTCAACAAGTCGCAGACCGAAGCCTGCCTCACCATGCAGGCGGTGCACAACCCCGAATCGTACGACGCGCTCAAGGCCCAGCTTGCCGCGGGCACGGCCCCCGACATCGTCGGCCCGGTGGGCAAGGCAGGACGCGCCAGCTTCCAGGGTTCGTGGGCGGACGTGGGCCAGTTGGCGGCAGGCGCTAACTACGACCTGAGCCAGTACGACCCGGCGCTGCTCGATTTCACCAAGGACGAAGGCGTGCTCGTAGGCATCCCGTTCGCCCTCTTCCCCAGCTTCATCTATTACAACAAAGACCTCTTCGATGAGGCCAAGCTGCCCTACCCGCCCCACAAGGTAGGCGAGATGTACAACGGCAAGCCCTGGGACCTCGACGCCCTCAACGAGCTTGCCGAGAAACTCACCGTGGACGCGAACGGCGCGGACGCCACCGACCCCGCCTTTGACGCTGAAAACATCACGCAGTTCGGCTACTTCGAGCAGTTCACCGACGGCCGAGGCATCGCTGCCCTCTTCGGCGGCGGCCTCCCCTACGACCCTGCCGACCCCAAGACCGCCAAGATTCCCGACAACTGGCGCGCGGCCTGGAAGTGGTATTATGATAGCGTCTGGACCAACCACTTCTCGCCCAATGACGACTACCAGAACAGCGACCTGCTCGCCAAGGGCAACCCGTTCTCGTCCGGCAAC
>DASVQO010000104.1:0-8405 GCA_036389075.1 Chloroflexia bacterium
CATGGCCCCGGCGTACGCCTGTTCGCAGTGTGGCGCATCCAGCTACCCCCGCGCGACAACTGGGCCATGGGGTTGTGGCTGGCACCGGGATAGTTTGATTCAGGTCTATAATGGGAATGCCTTGAGAGGCCTTCAATCGCATACCCATGAGCTGTACTAGAAGCCATCTCAAAAACCAGATAGTTGAACATTAGCACCCAAAGCTCCTCCTTTGTCATTTCGAGCGCAGCGAGAAATCTCGTCCTCCACGGCGGATGTGGCCCTTTTCTCCTGGGACTCTCTTGCAGTAGGAAAGGTGATACTGAGTGCTGTGGGACGAGATTTCTCGCTACGCTCGAAATGACAAGGTGGGACATTGGATGCTCCAATCCGCCGTTGTTGTTTTTTACATGGTTTCTAGGGAACAATTCCAGAATCTAAAATCCAAAATCTAAAATGTCAAAGAGTCTATTTGGGGGAGATTACAACGACGCCGAGTTCTGGGAGAGGCACTACCGGGAGGGGAACCTTGCCTGGGACCTAGGTGCGCCCGCGCCGCCTTTCGTGGACTTGCTGGGCGAGGGGGTGCCGCCCGCGCCCGGTTCGATGATGGCGCTGGGGGCGGGGCGGGGCCACGATGCGCTGCTGTTCGCCCGGCACGGCTTTCGGGTGACCGCGCTCGATTTCGCGGAGTCTGCGGTGCGGGAGACGCGGGAGGCGGCGCGGCTGGCCGGTCTGAGCGTGGAGACGGCCCACTACGACTTCTTCGCTCTTCCTCCCGAGTACGATGCCTCTTTCGACTACGTATTGGAGCACACCTTCTTCAGCGCCATCGACCCCGGTAGGCGGGAGGAGTACGTGCGGACGGTGAGGCGGTTGCTCAAGCCTGGGGGCCTCCTGATAGCGCTGTTCTACGCTCACGGCAGGCCCGGCGGCCCTCCCTTCACGACCTCCGAGGAGGAGGTACGTGCCCTCTTTCGGGAGGATTTTACGATTGAGCGGCTGGAGGTGCCGGCACGCTCGGTGAAGCCTCGGCAGGGGAAGGAGTTGCTGGCGCTGATGCGGCCCAAGTGATGCACGGGTATAACGCGGGATCACCAAGACGCCAGGGGAAGAATTATTTTTCACCGCAGAGACGCAGAGACGCAGAGAACGCTGAGGTTACGCAGAGATTAGGAAGGGTTTGGTAAAACAAAAAGGAGCAGGGTACGTAATGTCGTACCCTGCTCCTTTTTGCACCTTCTTAACCTTAATACCCTGGCGTCATCCTTGGCGTCTTGGCGTCCTGGCGGTTCCGTCATATCCTCGGCTGGACCGCGAGTGCCCCGATGAGGGCACCTGGGTGCTTTGGAACCGAGTCGCAAAGGGTCGTATGCAGCACCGCCGCCTTGCTAGAGTGTCCCTGTAGTTTTAGGGGCCAGGAGGTGGCGTGTGGACTGGGTGGAGTACTTTGAGCGAAACCGTGCCGGGCGCATCAACATACCGTGGGAGCTTGGCGTGCACGTCGCGTCGCACCTGCGATCTCCCCTGGCGAGTTCGCTGCAACGCTTCCAGATAGGCGAGAGTGGGGATGGCTCTCACCTCAGGCGCGTGGCAGCCCGTACGGGAGATGGGCAGTACGCGCGGGCCGTTGAAGCGTTCGTGCGGGAGGAGCAGGAGCATGCTGCTATCCTTGCGCGAGTGCTGCGGTGCCTAGATACTCCGCTGTTGGAGCGACATTGGAGCAACGGCTGCTTCAGGCTGATTTGTCTCGTCTGCGGGTTGCGTACCGAGCTATTGGTGCTGCTGGTAGCCGAGATGGTGGCCAAGCGGTACTACCGGCTTCTGCTTGAAAGCACCACCGATCCCGTGATTGGTGCGGTGTGCCGCCAGATCCTGCGCGACGAAGATGGGCATATCGCCTTCCACTGTGATGCCCTGCGCCCCGCGCTCGCGAGATTACCCGTGCCTGCTGGGTGGGTCTTGCGGGCTGCATGGCGGGCTTTCTTCGGCGCTGTCTGCCTCCTGGTGGCGTACGACCACCGTGTCCTACTGCGAGAAACAGGTTGCTCTCCCGCCCGCTTTCACAGGGAGTGCCTGGCCCTGTTCGATACCGTGGCCTCGCGGGTATTTGCTTCAGAACCTCGTTTGCGCAAGGTAAATGGCTCGTCAGGGCGTAGAAGGAAGGAGCTTTTTAGATGAAAGTGAAGATGATTCTGCCCGCGCTCACGGAAGCCTCGAGTCCGCACTGGAGGCCGGTGAAGTACTCGCTCTTTCCGCCGCTGGGGCTGGCAACGCTGGCGGCTCACCTGGGCGACGATGACGCAGTGACGCTGCAAGACGAACATGTCGAAGCCCTCGATTTGGAGGACGAGCCTGACCTGGTAGTAATCCAGGTCTATATCACCTCGGCGTACCGCGCCTACCAGTTGGCGGACCACTACCGGCGCAAAGGGGCCTATATAGCGCTCGGCGGGTTGCACGTGACCTCACTGCCCGAAGAAGCCGCTCAGCATGCCGATACGATCTTCACCGGGCCTGGCGACGATACCTGGCCCGCTTTCCTGGCGGACTTCAGGGCGGGTCGTCCGGCTCCTGTCTACAAGTCTACGTTGCGCACGCTGGCGGGGCTACCTCCTATACGGCGCGACCTGATAAAGAGGCACCTGTATCTCTGCCCGAACTCGCTGGTCGTTTCAAGAGGCTGCCCCCACGTTTGCGACTTCTGCTACAAGGAAGCCTTCTTCCGGGGCGGCAAGTCGTACTACACCCAGACGGTGGACGACGCGTTGGCCGAGATAGACCGCCTGCCGGGGAAGCACCTCTACTTCCTTGACGACCACCTGCTGGGTAACGCTCGCTTCGCGGAAGCCCTGTTCGAGGGCATGCGGGGCATGGGCAGGCTGTGGCAGGCCGCCTCCACGGTGCAGGCCGTATTGAAGCCGGGGCTGGTGGAGAAAGCGGTGGCCAGCGGCCTGCGTAGCGTGTTCGTCGGCTTCGAGACGTTGAGCGCGGAGAACTTGCGGGAGCAGCGCAAACACCAGAACCTCAATCGCGACTACAACCAGGCGATACGCAGGCTGCACGAGCACGGGGTAATGATAAACGGCAGCTTCGTGTTTGGCATGGACGATGACGACAGCACGGTATTCAGCCGCACGGTAGACTGGGCGGTGAGCCAGGGCATAGAGACGGCAACCTTCCACATCCTGACGCCCTACCCATCTACCGCCCTGTACCAGCGCATGGAGGCGCAGGGCAGGCTCACCACCTCCGATTGGAGCCTGTACGATACCAGGCACGTCGTCTACAGGCCCGCGAAGCTGACTCCCGGGGAGCTAGAGGCGGGCTACTGGCGGGCCTACCGCGACTTTTATTCGTGGGGTTCCATCTTTCGAGGTGCCTCCACGAAGGAGAATTGGGCGGGTCGGCTGAGGCATGCCGCGTATGCTGGGGGCTGGAAGAAGTTCGAGCGGCTGTGGGATGTGGTTATTCGCGCTAAGAAAGTCACGCGGATGTTGCCTGTGCTCGAGACGATCCTGGCTGAGTTTGGCAACCGCTCCGATGTACGTGCTGACGCCACAAAGGCGCCAATCGGGGGATCGACGCCCGCCCTTGAATAGCGTCAGGTTCTTGTAATGCTTCGAGTCTTGCGTGACGCCCTGTGGCTGAAGCCACGGGCTGGGAAGTGGCAAAGTCCCCTACGGGGACTACTCTCTTGTTCCTTATTGGTGCTAACAAAGCCTGTTGGCGCTGTAAATTGTGGCTTAGCGAATCTACTGAAGTGAGAGACTACCCACGTGGACTATGCGCCTAATTGGCAGTGCTTCGGGCTCTTAATCTGCTTTTTCTTAGTGCTTTACGGGGCGCAAGTGTATGGGTGGATTCTGCTTTACAGGTTATGGAGGAGAAATTTCCACCGCAAGCCTTTATCTAGCATGCGCCAGCGTGTGATGCTATTTGGTTGGATGTTGCTGGTGGTCTTCCTGGTCTTTTATGCCCTGTGGTCCGTGCGTATCTTCATCCCCTTCTGAGGTTATATAGGTTTTGTTAGTCGCTTGTAGTCCCCGTAGGGGACTTTGCCTCTTCTCAGCCCGTGGCTTCAGCCACAGGGCCTCCTCTGCCACCTTCGCGCCGAGCATGATTGCACCCTGCAAACACAGTCCGACCCATTGACTTAATAGAACATGCGTGCTACAATGTTGATGGTGTCGAAGAAGCCCCATAACCCTGCGGGAGGCAAGCTATGAGCAAGATTATCCATCGCTCCGCCCTACTTCGCTGCACCCCCGAACGTGCGTTTGAGCACTTTACCACCAACGACCTGCTTGGTTCCTGGCTGGCGGATAGCGCCGAGGTAGAGCCGGCAGTGGGTGGCAAGTACGAGATCTTCTGGGACCCCGCTATCGTGGAGAACGACGGCACGCGCGGTTGTAGGATTACCGCGATTGAACCGGGCACGTTTCTCTCGTTCGACTGGCGGGGGCCGACCATGTTCGAACGGACCATGAACGTGGCGGACCCGCTCACGCATGTAGTGGTGTTCTTTGTCCCGTATGCGAACGGGGATGGAAGCGGTACGGAGGTGCACCTGGTGCATTCCGGCTGGGGCAGCGGCGCGGAGTGGGAGCGGGCGAGGTCCTGGTTCGACAATGCGTGGCGGATAGCGTTCGGGGCGCTTGAGTCCCTGGTGAATGGCGGCCCTACAGGACAGACCACGGCGACCTCGCGGGAAGTGACGGCTTCAGCAGCGGGCTATCACTAGGGCCTAAGTGCAAACTGTAGGGAACAAGCGAGCAAGGGTGGTCCTTGTCATTCTGAGCGTAGCGAAGAATCTAAGATGCTCATTTTGCCGCTAAGTTGAACGTCAGCACCGTAGTAAGCATCATTCCACGACATCCCCGTGCCAACTTCTTTAGATTCTTCGCTACGCTCAGAATGACAAGGGGGAGTGTGGTACGCTCGCAGGGCACTTTGTAGGTAGGCCCTGCAGCGTGATTTGAATTTGTGTCAGCAACCTAAAAGACTCTAAGCGCGTGCCTTGAAAGGTCAGGGAGCAAGGCGCCGGAGTACCAGACCATTGCCAGAGTTATTTGGGAACACATGGGGAGGCAAACATGAACCTCGGTGCGTTTTCGGTGAGTTTGAGTGTCAAAGATATAGAAGCGTCGAGGTCTTTCTATGAGAAGTTAGGCTTTAGCGTTTTCATGGGGGATGCCACGCAAAATTGGCTCATAATGAAGAACAGCAACCATGTGATTGGGCTGTTCCAGGGCATGTTCGAGGGCAACATCTTGACCTTCAATCCCGGTTGGGACCAGGACGCTAAAACGCTCGAGGATTTCACTGACGTGCGCGATCTGCAACGACAGCTAAGAGCGCAGGGCATAGAATTTCAAGCCGAGGCTGATGAAAGCACAAGCGGACCGGCAAGCTTTATGATTGTTGACCCGGATGGAAACGTAATCTTAGTCGATCAGCACGTTTGAGGACTGCGCCGGTGCCGTGCTGGGTTATGGCCTCTCAATGACCCGCATGATGCTCCGCCGCCTGGCCGGATGACCTTTCCGACCGTTTCTAAGGTGTAGCTCAGCTTACATTGGTCTTATTTTAGGCCCCGACAGCTTTGACCTGCCGGGGCCTTTTTGCGTGCCAGGTCATTGCGGCATGTAAAATGCAGATTATTAGCCTGCGTTCGCGCTATGAGCCGCGAGCGTCGAAGGAGCAGGACTTTTGACCAAGAGAGGGTTAGCAGTAATGCAGGCTATAGCTGAGACGCGCAACAGCGGGGCTGGGAGCCTTGAGATGAGCAACACGCGTGTGGTCATCGAGAACGTCAAGCCGGAGATAGATGGCGGGCGCTTCCCCATTAAGCGCGTGATTGGTGAGAAGGTGCAGGTGACCGCCGACATCTTCACCGACGGGCACGAGGCGGTTTCGGCCGTGCTGCTCTACCGCAAATCGGGCGGCGAATGGACCGAGGTGCCGCTTACCTTCCTGGTAAACGACGCGTGGGAGGGTGAGTTCACGGTGACCGAGATAGGGCAGTGGGAGTACACCGTCGCTGCCTGGCTCGACCACTTCAAGTTCTGGCAGCGGGCCATGCTCAAGCGCATTGACGCCAAGCAGGACGTGAGCGTTGACCTCGTCATTGGCGCGAACCTCGTGGAAGCCGCCGTGACCAACGCCCAGGGCGACGACCGCAAGCGGCTCTCCGCTTTTGCCGAGGCGTTGCGCAGGGGCGGCACGGAGGCGTTGCAGCCGGCGGTGTCGGAGGAGCTTGCCCAGCTCATGTACAGGTACGAGTCGCGGGAGCCACTTACCCGGTATGAGCCTGTGTTGCGCGTGACGGTGGACCCCACCCGCGCACGCTTCAGCCAGTGGTACGAGTTCTTCCCCCGCTCGTGCTGGGAGCCGGGCTGCGAGCACGGCACGTTCGCGGACTGTGAGGCCCGCTTGCAGTACGTCCACCAGCTTGGCTTCAACGTGGTCTACCTTCCTCCTATCCACCCCATAGGGCACACCAAGCGCAAGGGGAAGAACAACAGCGTGGTGGCGCAGCCGGGCGAGGAGGGCAGCCCCTGGGCTATCGGCTCGGAGGAGGGCGGGCACAAGGCGATACACCCCGCGCTGGGCACGCTGGACGACTTCCGCAGGCTGGTGCGCCGGGCGCGGGACGAGTACGGTATAGAGGTGGCTATGGACATCGCGTTCCAGTGCTCGCCCGACCACCCGTACGTGAAAGAGCACCCCGACTGGTTCCGCATGCGCCCCGACAACACGATCCAGTACGCCGAGAACCCGCCCAAGAAGTACGAGGACATCTACCCGTTCGACTTCGAGAGCCGAGACTGGCGCAATATGTGGGAGGAGTTGCGTAGCGTGCTCCTCTACTGGATCGAGCAGGGCGTGAGGGTGTTCCGCGTGGACAACCCGCACACCAAGTCGCTCATGTTCTGGGAGTGGTGTATCGGCACGGTCAAGGAGCGGCACCCGGAGACGATCTTTCTGTCGGAGGCGTTCACCCGTCCCAAGCTGATGTACTACCTGGCGAAGATAGGCTTCAGCCAGTCGTACAACTACTTCCCCTGGCGCAACGCTCGCTGGGAGCTTACCGAGTGGATGACCGAGCTTACCACCACCGAGGTGAAGGAGTTCTACCGCCCCAACCTGTGGCCCAACACCCCCGACATCCTGACCGAATACTTGCAGGTGAGCGGGCGGCCCGGCTTCATGATACGCTTCCTGCTGGCGGCCACGCTGGGGGCGAGCTACGGCATCTACGGCCCCGCGTTCGAGCTTTGCGTGAACCAACCTATCGCGTACGGCAAAGAGGAGTACCTCGACTCGGAGAAGTACGAGATCAAGCACTGGGACGTGAGCAACCCCCTCACGCTGGCCCCGCTGATTACCCGCGTGAACAGGATACGGCGCGAGAACAAGGCGCTGCAAACCAACGAGGGCCTGCGCTTCCACAGCACCACCAACGACAAGCTGATCGCCTACAGCAAGTCCACGCCGGGCGGGGACAACATCATCCTCACCGTGGTGAGCCTGGACCCGGTGTACACGCAGTCGGGCTTCGTGGAGGTGCCGCTGGAGGAGTTCGGCATGGACCCGTACCAGCCGTTCCCGGTGCACGACCTGCTCACCGACAACCGCTTCATGTGGGCGGGTCGCAGCAACTACGTGGAGCTAAACCCCGGCATCCTGCCCGCCCACGTGCTCAGCCTGCGCACCCGCGCCCGCACCGAGGCGGACTTCGACTACTACATGTGAGGCCGCAGGGGCAACCCTGCATGGTGCCCTGCTACTTCGGCCCCGGTGCCGGGTCGAGTGCGACCAGAGTCTCCCTTGTCATCCTGAGCGCAGCGAAGGATCTAAGGAAGTCGAGTAGGGATGCTGTTGAACATTGAGGATCATCGTGCTGACGTTCAACGTAGTGCAGGCCCAGCATCTTAGATCCTTCGCTGCGCTCAGGATGACAGGGGGAGTAGGGTCCCGCGACACCTGCTATTGGGGCTAGAGCCGTAGGGGGCATGATGCATAGCGCCCTGGTGGCTACGAATACTGAGAGCAAGAATGAGGTATTGCGAACATGTCTGACAATGGCAACTTCGGCCCCATGAAATCGTGGGAGGAAGTGTTCCAGGGCAAGAACAAGGCGGCGCTTGAGAAGCTGCTGCCGGACTACTTGATGACGGTGCGCTGGTTTGGCGGCAAGGCCCGGCAGATCGCGGGCGTGGCGCTTACCACCAGCATACCGTTGCCGTGCGAGCAGCTTAAGCCCTACATCGCCAACATCCGGGTGGACTACGAGGACGGCGGCAGCCAGACCTACGTGCTCCCGCTCGATTTCGCCCAGGGCAAGCGCGGCGAGCAGATAGAGGGCGACTCGCCCCAGGCCGTGATAGCCCGGTTCGAGGTGGGCGGCACGGAGGGCATGC
>DASVQO010000105.1:0-10987 GCA_036389075.1 Chloroflexia bacterium
GGCCAGGACAGGGTACAGGCCCGGCGCGTGTCTGACTGTGGCTGTGGGCAGCCCATCAAGCCGGTTCGGAATTATAACACGGAAGTTGGTATTATATAATTATCTAGATAGCGATGAAGGATACACTAGGAGCTTTAGCTCGCATTCCTCCCGCCTTCATCGAACCAAAGGCAATCATTACACGCACATAGCACTCCGAGACAAAATCATGCTGGCGGGAAACGAAATCAGCGAGGCAAGCAAGAGGCGGGGGCTGTTCTCGCTGCTCATTACGACGTTCTTCATGTGGGCTGGCTTCTTCATGGTCATCCCGCTCATGTCGGTCTACTACGTCGATAAGCTGGGGTGGGCCGCGGCCTCCATCGGCCTTGTGCTCGCGGTCAGGCAGTTCACCCAGCAGGGCCTGACGCCTATCAGCGGCATGCTCGCCGACAGGGTGGGGGCCAAAGCCCTCATCCTCACGGGTGTGCTGCTCAGAGTGGTCGGTTTCGCCGCGCTGGCCTGGGCGGACACCTTCCCGCTCCTGCTGCTCTCCACGCTGTTGGCTGCCTTAGGCGGCAGCATGTTCGACTCGCCCCGCTCGGCGGCCATCGCGGCCCTCACCAACAAGGAGAACCGCAGCCGCTTCTACTCGCTCACGGGCATGGTGAACAACCTCGGTCTGATCGTGGGCACGCAGGTAGGCGCGCTCCTGCTGCCCGTGAGCTTCGACGTGGTGGCCCTCGGGGCCGCCCTCTGCTTCCTGGCTACCTTCTTCGTTACGCTGTTCATGCTCCCCGCGGTGCGCGTGTCGTCCCGCGACCCTGAGGAGGCTGCGGGAGGTATGACCGATGGCCTGCGAAAGGCCCTGCACGACAAGCCCTTCATGATGTACAACTGGCTGCTCGTGGGCTACTGGTTCATGTGGGTGCAGATTTCTATCTCGCTGCCACTGGCCGCGAAGGGGTTGGGCGGGGGCGACGAGACGATTAGCTGGATTTTCGCCATCAACTCGGTGCTGACGATTGCCTTTCAGTACCCCCTCATCCGCTTCGCATCAAAGCGACTTCGACCCCTACCCACGCTGGTGCTTGGCGTGGGCACCATGTCGCTGGGGCTTGGGAGCATCGCCCTCGCCAACAGCATCCCCGCGCTCATGGGGTGCGTGGTGCTGTACGCGTTAGGCGGGCTGTTCGCGTCCCCCATGCAGCAGACCGTGACCGCCGAGCTTGCCGACCCGCGCTCCCTCGGCTCGTACTTCGGGGTAAACTCGTTGGCCCTTGCGCTGGGCGGCGGCCTGGGCAACCTCAGCGGCGGGTTGCTCTACGACCTGGGCAAGCAGTTAGCCTTCCCCGAACTCTCCTGGCTGGTCTTCTGCGCGGTGGGCCTTGCCGCCACTACCGGGCTATTCCTCCTCGCGTCATACCTGCGGCGAAGACAGGAAACGGCACAAGAACCCTACGTCGAGGACCTCGCAAGCGCGTAGCTCGCTACGAGAGCACCAGGGCCGCCAGGAGAAACAAATTGTTCACCGCAGAGGCGCAGAGAACGCAGAGGTTACGCAGAGACTAGGGAAGGTTTATTAAGTGCAAGGGGCAGCATCTTACTGTAGATGCTGCCCCTTGCACTTACCACCCTCAATCCTTCTCTGCGTAGCCTCTGCGCCCTCTGCGTCTCTGCGGTGAACCGTTATTAACTTGGCGTAACCTTGGCGTCCTTGGCGTCTTGGCGGTTCCGTCTTTTAGGTTCCGTCTCTTGGATAGTGCTGTTTACGGAGCAGCGGGCGCGCACCCGGGGAAGAAGGTATTGGCTACCATCTTGGCAACCTGGCCCCTGGTGGCGGGGTTGCCTGGGCCGAAGGTGCCATCCGAGTAGCCGCCGATTATACCACGCGAGGCCAATCGCTCGACGTATGGGTAGAAGGGGTCGCCGCTGCCCACGTCGGAGAAGGACTGGCTGGCGGGCGCATCCGAGAAGCCCGCCGCGTTCGATATGACTTTGGCGATCTGCCCCCTGGTGGCGGGGTTCCCCGGGCCGAACGTACCGTCCCCGTAGCCCCCCACTACCCCCCTGCTCGCGATGCGCTCGACGTACTCGTAGAAGGTGCTGCCCGGCGGCACGTCCGAGAAGGTCTGGCCCGAAACGCTCTCGTCGTAGCCCGCGGCGTTGGACACCAGCTTGGCTAGCTGCCCGCGAGTGATGCCCGCGTTGGGCCTGAAGGTGCCGTCCTGGTACCCTCCGAGCACGCCCCCGCAGGCAAGACACCGCACGAAGCTGTAAAAGGTAGAACCCTCCAGCACGTCGGAGAATTGCACGTCACACGCGACCGGCGTAGAAGTAGGAGTAGGAGTAGAGATAGAGGTAGAGGTGCTTGAGGGCACGGGCGTGCTGAAGAGCGCAGTATAGGTGGTATCGGTTACGCCTACCTGCACGTTATGGCTCTGCGCGCCGCCGTCCAGCCAGCCCTCGAACAGGTTGCCGTCCTGTGGAGAGGGTGCCCACAGGCTGTGCGTGGAACCGGCTACCGTGGTGCGCGTGAAAGGGGTCGTGGCCTGGTAGCTGTCGTACACCAGTTGCAAGCCCGGCGGCACGGACGACATGGTGACCTGCACCATCTGCGGGTGAACCTCTATCGAAGTAGACGCCGCAAGCCCGTCGCTGTCCTTCGCGGTCAGCACTATCACAAGATAGCTGTTGTCGCCGTGGTCGGGCACAACGAAGCTGCCACTCGCGCCCTGTCCCGACTGCCAGGGGTGCGTGTGAGAACCCTGGCCGGGGCAGCCGTGGCAGATAGACACGTCCCAGCTGAGCGCGCCGGCTGGGATGGGACCGTCCTCCGCGTCGGTAGCGTAGCCCGTGTAGGTCACTACGTCGCCCACTTTCACGCGCAGGTCCGCTAGAGGTAGACTAATTACCGGCGCGGGGCGCGAGCTGGTGCTGAACGACCACACCTCGTCAGCGTACAGCCCCAGCCCGTCCTGGTCCTTCACGCCACCAGGCCCGCCTTTCACCACGACCGTGTAGTTGGAGGTAGCTTGCAGGTCGCTCACGGGGTCTATGGAGAGCGTGCGGGCCGCCTGGCTGTAATTGAGCGTGGCCGCGACCTGAGCGGAGGAACCCTGCCTGGTCAGCACAACGTTGGAGCCGGTGAGGGTAGACGCATCCATGGGCTTGCTGAACGTGATCGTGATGTTGGTGCCTGGTAGGACGCCTGCCTGGCCGTCCTCCGGCGCTGTGCTCACCACAGCGGGCACACCTTTGCACGTCACGCGGGCACCCGCCCAGTCGCCGTGATCGAAGTCCATGTTGTCCCCGCCGTTGCGCAGCGAGAGCACCAGTTCGTCCTTGCCGGTGAGATCGACGCTCACATTCTTCGTGGCGGTGGAGCCGGTCATGAGACCGCTCTGGAATAGGGAAGCGCCGTCCGCTAACACCTCAAAAGTAACCGAGCCGTTGGTGCCCACCTCGTCGTCCACACCTACGTCCGAGGTGAAGTTGGTACAACTCTTACCCAGGTACAGTTTGATGTCCGAGGTCGCGTGTGCGCCGACGCCCTTGGGGTACGTAACCATATTGAGGGTAATAGTGTGGCCGTCGAAGGGGGTGCTGTTCCCATTGCTCCGGTCTCTTTCGACCACCCCGTAGCCGTTGGTCACGGAGGTCCATGCCAGGTCGCTCACGTAAGTGGTGCCCTGGGGCGGGGCCTTCGGATCGTCTACCTCTATGCGGCTCAGCGTGCCGAAAACGGTCTCCAACACGTACAGGTTGCCGTCCGCGCCCATCTCAATCTCGGTGGGGCCGCCCGATGCAAAGTCGCTCACGTTATAGCGCAAGTAGCCGAAACGGTGCGGCCCGCTCACCAGGTTGTTGTTGGCATCCACGAGCAGGTAGTCGATGTAGCGATACACGCAGTCGGCGAAGAAATAGGCCCCCTGGTACTGCGCCGGGTAGGTCGTGCCCGTGTAGAACGTGCCGCCAACCGCGCACCAGTTGCCCGCTGAGTGCTTCAGGCTCAGCAAGGGCGTTTGCACCGAGCTAGCCTGCAACTGGGCGCACAGGGGTTTGGCCGCATAGCCGGGGTGCGGCCCTGGCCCCTCGTAGCAGGGCCACCCGTAGTTGCGGCCGATCTTCACGACATCTATTTCCTCCCAGTCGTCCATCCCCACGTCTCCAACATAGGGGACGCCGGTGCCGGGCCGGAAGTTGAACCTGAAGGGGTTGCGCAAGCCATACGCCCAGACCTTCGATTGTACGGCATTTACATTGCCGTTCGAGAATGGGTTGTCGAGGAAGCCCTTGCCCGTGGCTCTATCAATCCTCAGGAGCTTCCCGGCAAGAGAGTTGAGACTCTGCACCCGGAGCGCGTTGTCGTTAATGTTGGCGAAGTCGGATGCATCGCCCGTGGAGAGGAACAACGAACCGTCCTGCGCGAACCTGATCGTCCCCCCGATGTGAGACGGTCCATCTGCCGGTAGGCAGTCGCTACCCGCCGGGTAATCGTTGCAGGACTGTACGGCGGTAGTGCCCGCCACAGTGCCGAGGAGCGCCTTCTCCGTGGCAGTCAGGGCCACGTCACCTTGCACGGTGTAGCGCGCTAACTTGTTAGTCTTTGGGCCTTTGTACGGCCCCGACTCGGGGTCGGCGCTGGGATCAGGCTCGTAAGTGTAATAGACGTAGATGTAATTGTTGGTAGCGAAGTCCGGGTCAACAGCCACGGTCATCATGCCCCGGTCCCAGTAGGTGTTCACCTGCGCGCTGAGGTCGAGCATAGGGGTTGGCAACACCACACCCTCCTTCAGCACACGCACCACACCGCCCTTTTCAGCGATAAAGATGCGGCCATCAGGCGCGAAGGCGAAAGATGTTGGGTAGGCAAGCCCCGTAGCGAGAGGCACCTGGACGAAGCCCGGCGGCAAAATGGGGGGGTCGGTAGCCTCGGGAGACAAAGGGGCGCCGGGCTGAGGCGAGCGGGGCGCTTTGGGCGGTGCGGCCGGGTACGAGCCGGGGTCCGCCCCGTTTGTGTAACCGGCGAGGTCAAGCGCGGCTAGAGGCCCGGCAGCAGAAGCAGACGCCTTAGCAATAAAGGCCCCCGGGAGCCCAAGGGCGAGCCAGGCGCAGAAGAGTGTGAGTGCGGCAAGAAGGACCGGCAGGTAACGACGCACGCTTGAAGGACCCCTTTAAACGAGACAGCGCGATAAGACCAGCCTCATAGTTAGCTGCGAGGCCGGAAAACGGCACGAACGGGAGGTACGTCGCCTGTACTTTCGAGACGTATCGCTCAGGTAAGAGTACCATTCGGGGGCTATCACGTCAAGCCATCAGCCCGTGCCGTCCAGGACCTAATCAGTCTACGCAGGGACGCTGTGGGGGACGCCCTGTGGCTGAAGCCACGGGCTGAGAAGGGGCAAAGTCCCCTGCGGGGACTGAGGAACCTATCACAGTCTCCGAAGGAGACTTCGCTACTTCCCAGCCCGTGGCTTCAGCCACAGGGCTACGGCGGTACCACGGCCGGCCAACAGTCCTTCCTTAGTGGTCTTGAGGTAGGAGCACGGTTGGGGCGCTACACCGGGTTGCTACGGGTGCTACCTATTGGGCGTAAAGACATCTACCCGGTTGCTCAACGTCTGGTAGGTGCCACCGGAGGCGCCGTACCCTGCTATCTTCCCTCGCCATACCTGTTGTGGTCTTGACCCTGCACGCGAACTGACTTATCATCGCAATCAGGGACCCGTAGCTAACGGTGCAGTGGCCGTTTGTACGGGCAGGCGGCACAGGGGCCGCGAACGGACAGCTATGCAATCGCTGGATATTGACACACCCAACACACCCACCCACGTCGCCCGGGGCGCACCACAGGCTAGCTCGTGGCGGACACATGCACAGGCAAGGAGCGCCACGCTTAACCTGGCAGCCTTGCTGAGCGTCGTGCTGCTCGGCTTCCTGTTACGCGTATACGGGCTGACTAGCTACGGCATCTGGTTCGATGAGGCGTACCACATCCGGCTTGTGACGCTGCCCACGGCCGGCGAGATGTTGCGGGCCGTGCTCTCCAATCCGCCCTCCGATCCGCTCTTCGTGCTGTTGCTCAGGCCGTGGGTGGCGCTCTTCGGGCACGACGATTTCAGCGTGCGCGCCCTCTCGGTCCTGCTCAGCACCGCTACACTACCCGCTACCTACTGGCTCGGCAAGGTGGCGGCGGGGCGGGCGGCGGGGCTGATTGGTGCCTTACTGCTGGCTGTCTCGCCCTACGCTATCGAGTTCGGACAGCAAGCCTCGCTGTACGTGCTTGCCTCCCTCACCACTACCCTGGCACTCGCCGCGGGCCTGCGTTGGCGCGGCACCGGCAGCCGCAGAGACGCACTGCTGTATCTCGCGCTGGGCATAGTTGCCATTTACAGCCACTACGTAGTGGCGTCCATCCTGGGGTTGTTCGGCCTGCTGTCACTCTCCACGTACGCGGGGTCGCGCCAGGTCGCCCGCCGTGTCTGGATAGCGGCCCATGCAGCTATATTCGCGGCCTGGACGCCCTGGCTCGCCGCCCTGGTTGCAAGCTGGATAGCCACACCGGTGCCCCGCGCCACTCTGCGCAACCCGGCCACGTTAGACCAGGTGCTTGGTGCGCTGGTGCAGTACAGCAGCGGCACGGCGGCCCTGTTGCAGGGGGCGCGGGTGCCGGAGGTGTTGGGGCTGCTGGCGGGGGGCTTGCTGCTCCTGTGGGGCTGGCTCGCGGGCCGAGATGCGAAACGGCGCGACCTGCGCCTTATTACGCTGGTGAGTGGGCTTATCTTCGTTCTACCGGCTCCAATCTCGGCTGCGACCGGGCTGTGGCTGTTCGTGCCGCACTTCATGGTCTTCCTCTTGCCTGCGATGTTTGTCGTATTCGGCGCGGGGGTGGCGCGCATAGCGGGTTGGCGGCAGGGTGGTAAAGATCTCCTCCCCGCCACGCTCCGGTATATACCACTGCTGCTCGCCACAATCTGGCTGGTGGCACAGGTATGGGGCCTCGCGCTCTTCCACCGCTACCCACCTCACGGGGCGGACGGCCTGCGCGAGCTTGCCGCCACGCTCAATACGGCCACGCTGCCCGGAGACCTGGTGCTAGTCACTCCCCCCGTGCTGCAAGCCAGCCTTTCACAGTATTACCAGGACGACACAGACGGCATACCCGGCGACTTCGACCTTTTCAGGTTGTACCCTGCCTACGACCCCGCGCAGTGGACAGCAGACTCGCTAGGGGAGTTCGAGAAGCAGGTCGAAGGGCACAACCGCTTCTGGCTGGTCTACAGGCCGGAGTTGGACGAAGGCGGCAAGTTCCTGGGCGAGGTAGAGAGACGGTACGCGGTAACAGAGCGGCACCGCTACGTGTTTGCTACCCTGTACCTCTTCGAGGGCCGGTGATGTCGCCGCGTGCCAGGTGGTTGGCCGCGCGCCTCGCCCCTCCCGCGTTCCTGGTGGGGTTGTCTGCCGCCCTGTTTGCCTACCTGCTGGCGCGCTTCCCCTACAACGGCTTATACGGACAAGACGCCTACGCATACTACTACCAGGCCGAGGCCCTGTGGCGCGAGCTTACGGGGCAGCCCCAACCCTCCTACGCGCTCTTCACCGCCAACGGCCTCTTCTGGCCCGTCGGCTACCACTTGCACCTGTTCCCTTCATTCGTGCTAGGGTGGCCTGAGGCCGGGAGGGCGCTGACCCTTACGCTCGCGGCCCTGACCCCCGCGGTCGTCTACCTGCTAGCGCGCGAGGTCTGGTACACGGCCGGGCCGGTGCCGCGCACGGTAGCGGGGCTGGTGGCAGGCGCTGCGCTGCTGCTAACCGGCACCTACGCCCGCACGGGTCTGTCGCTGATGTCGGACGTACCGGCGGTCTTCTGGAGCACGCTAGGAGTCTACTTCAGCCTGAAGGCCTGGCCGCCGGGTGGCGGGTTGCGCGCACGACGGTCCGAGTGGCGTTGGGCTTTGGCGGCAGGGGCGGCGCTCGGTGTGGCCATACTGGTGCGCTATAGCTCCGCGTTGTTGCTCCCCGCCCTGTTGATGTATCTGGCGGCACGAGGTTACATAGAGCGAAAGGGAGCGCTTTCACCGAGGGCGGTGCCGGCCGCCATACGCCAGTTGAGCTTGGGGTGGGCTGCCGTGGGCCTTGCTGGTGCCTTGCTGCCGCAGGCCGCTTATTGGCTGTCGCACGAGCCTGGCCCGGCGCTGAGAGCCTGGTCTGCCAGCAACATTTTCAGCAGCACCGTGACAGGACCGGACGGCACCGCTACCTTCTCCATGCCGATGATAGTCTTCTACATGCTGTCCACGCTTGGTAACGTGAGTGGAGGTTTCTTGTCACCCCTGTCCCTGCCGGCATTGCTGACCGGAGGGTGGATGCTAGCGCGCCAGGGAAATGTTTCTGCTAACTTACTTTTGTTCGTATGGTGGTTTATTGGTGTATTGGCTTATAGCGGCACACCCTATCAGGCGCATCGTTTCGCGCTCACTTTCATGCCCGCACTTGTGATTGTGATTGGTGTAGGTGGGGGTGCCGCTTTCGAATGGCTACGATTAGGAGCAGGGGGCTGGGCGGTACGGCTCAGCGGCGGGCATGTGATACGACCTTTTATTGCGGTCCTGCTGCTAGCCGGGCTGGTGGTTGGGCTGGTTCAGGGAGAGCGTTCCGCGGAGCAGTGGGCGGCCACACATTCGGGGCTCAACGCGCAGGAGCAGCAGGTAGTGACCCTGGCGCGGCAGGCGGTTGCGGCCTCCGAGCAGGAGGGCACCCCCAGGGTCGTTTGCTTCGGCTTTAGCGCCCCGCTCTACCATTACACCCGCTGGCCGATACTCGATTTCTTCGCCCACGATGAGGCCGACATCGAGGGCTTCCTTGCCACCCCCGGTCCGCGCATAGTGGTGCTGCCTGAGGAGAGCATGTCGACCCAGTGGGCCAGGACGCCCCCTGGAGCGCGCTGGGAGTGGATAAAGAGCGCCTACCGGCTCACCAAACAGGGCCAGGTAGGGGTGTTCACCGTGTACGTCGTTGAGGACCGCTGAGCGGCTCAGGGGGTACCTTCTTCCAGTCCTAGCAACAGTGAAGCTTCGGGCACGCCCACTACCCCCGCCAACTGCATAGCCTCGCGCAATTCCTGCGACTCCATGAAGCCCCGCGCCTGCTCGACTGTGCCAAATTCCTCCATCACCAGCAGGTCATTGCGGTCACCCGCCATCTGGAAGAGGCGGTAGCGTTTCCACCCGTAGCGCATCTTCAACTCCGAGAGGCCATCGAAGACCTCTTTCCACCTGTTGTAGTCGCCTACCCTGTGTCGAACGTGTATCCAGGCCATGTAAGTTGCTCCTTTCCCGTTACCCATGTCAAGACCGGCAAAGCGATACAACAGCATAGACCGCGCCCGGCTTTAAGGGTCGGTATGGTAAAATGCCAAGACGTTATCTCGAAGTTGACAAATAGCAGATGAACACCGAAGCCTCGCCCGTGTCATTTCGAACGGAGTGAGAAATCTCGTCCCTCAGCACCCAAGTAGCAGCTTTCTTAAGGCACAGGCTCACATGAGAAAAAGGGGATTTCGCGGTGTAGGACGAGATTTCTCACTCCGTTCGAAATGACACGGGCGAGGCTTACTTCCAACGTTCGCCAATTTTGTTTTCAGAGGACTTCTATTGACCGTGGTTTTGGAATACACCTTGACTCCTGGAGACTCGGCGAGGGTAGAAAAGAAGTAATGAGCAAATTGTTACGATTCGCGACATTTCTTGCCCCAAGCATCAGGCCCGTCTATGAGGCCGTGGCGGGGTACGTTGGGCGGGAGCTTGGTTGCGACACCATGCTCGTGGAAGGCCGCTCGTTTGGTGAGTTCGCGGAAGGCGCGTGCGATTTCGGCTTCATTTGCGGCCTGCCGTACGTGCAACTCAGGGCGCAAGACCCCCCACCCGTGGAGTTGCTGGCCGCCCCGGTCTTACAAGGGGAGCGTTACGGCGGTAGGCCCATCTATTTCTCCGACGTGATCGTTCGGCACGATGCTCCTTTCAGCAGCTTCGCGGACCTGCGGGGGCGCAGTTGGTCCTACAACGACCCCGACTCGCATTCCGGGTATGGGGTCACGCGCTACCATCTCGTGCGCCTGGGAGAGACCGGCGGCTACTTCGGGAGCGTGGTTGAGGCGGGCTTCCACCAGCAGTCGATACGAATGGTGCGCGAGGGCGAGGTAGACGCCTCGGCCATAGACTCGCAGGTGCTGGCAGTCGCCATGCGGGACGATATGGAGCTGGCGCGGCAGGTGCGGGTGATTGGCACGCTCGGCCCCTCCAGCATACAGCCCGTAGTGGCCGCCCGCACCCTCCCCGACAGCCTCAAGGCCGACGTGCAAGCAGCCATCCTACGTATGCACGCGGACGCTGGAGCGTTGGCGGGCCTGTCGAACGGCCTCGTTGAGCGGTTCGCGCCCGTGGCCGACGCGGACTACGACGACATACGCGCGATGCTGGCGGCAACGGAGGCGGCGGGCTTCGACGTGCTCAGGTAGCTGCATCACGCGGGGAGGACCGGCACAACAATGCGACCCAAAGTAACGGTGATCTCGCTGGGCGGCACCATCGCCATGACCCGTATGGGCGACGCAGGAGTGACGCCCACGCTCGACGGCGCGGCCCTGGTAGCGGCGGTGCCTTGCCTCCATGAAGTGGCTGAATTGGCTGCTGTGTCGTTTCGGCAGATACCGAGCGCGCACCTGGGCCTTGAGGACGTGCTGGCGCTCGCCTCTGAAGTGGCACGCCACATCCAGGCCGGTGCGGGCGGCGTGGTTATCACCCAAGGCACCGACACGCTGGAGGAGGTCGCTTTCGCACTCGACCTGCTGCTGGACCAGGAAGCGCCGGTGGTAGTCACCGGGGCCATGCGCAATCCCACCCTCCCCGGCGCAGACGGCCCCGCTAACCTGCTGGCGGCCGTACGGGTGGCGGCAAGCCCCCAGGCGAGGGGCCTCGGCGTACTGGTCGTGCTCAACGACGAGGTG
>DASVQO010000106.1:0-9599 GCA_036389075.1 Chloroflexia bacterium
TACGAGCCGTCGTGCGGGTGAGACAGGCCCAGGTTGTGGGCGGCCTCATGCTCGATGGTGTAGGAGAAACCGCCACCGCTACGTGCGCCGGGGTCGGCCACGGTGGAGTGCTTGGTGCAGTTCCACGGGGCTTCGGTGCGCGTGGGGGCGGGGCAGTTGGCTGCCGGGTCCGCCGGGTAGTCGGCCAGGGGCGACTTGGCGCGGTCGTTGACGTTGTTCATCACGCCCCAGGCCTCGCCATCGGACGTGCCCACGGCGATACCGCCCACGATAACGGGTAGCGCCCAGGTGTAGCCCTTCTCGAACACCATGTTGATGGCCGGGATGGTGTTCACCAGGGAGAACTCCGAGATGCCGTTGGTGCCGGTCACGATGTCCGCGATGCCGGGACGGTGCGCGTCGAAGTAGTCGCGCATGTACTCGTGCGGCACCGACAGGTCGTAGGTCAGCCCGACAAAGCCCCTGGACTTGGCCTTCTCAAAAGCGTTCGAGAGGTCGGTCAGGTTCACCGACGAGCTGCCGTAGTTCACGATCCTGGGGCTGGTGTGGAACGCGTATAGCGGCTCCGGCACCAGCTCGGCATCGGCAGCCGCGCTATTGACGTGGTACTGCGGCGCGGGCAGGTCCTCGTACTTGGGCGAGGTGTCGAGCAGCCTGGCCGTAGGCTGGTTGTTGGTGGGATCGTAAACGGTGATTACCTGGCCCTTGCGCCCGACCCAGCGGGTGTAAGGTAGCGCCGAGGACAGCCACCTGAGCACGTCTTCCTTGTCCGCGGGGTCGGTGGAAAGGCCGATCCTGTAGAGCTTGTCGGTGTTGGTCCACCAGTTGCCGTACCAGGGCGCGCTGGTAATCTGGCCCGTAACGGGGTCGTACTGCGGCCTGGAGTAGAAGTCGGTCCAGTTGGACACGGCCAGCCAGTTCACGTCACCGCGCGGTATCGGGCGGTAGAGATAGCCCGAGGTGGAGCGGAAGAAGAGGCCGTAGGCCACATCGCGTCCGAGGCGGGGCATCATGCGGCAAGGGGTGCCGCCTGTGAACTCGAATAGCGGGTTGAGGTCGTCAGCCGCACAGGTCTCGCCGCTCTGCTGCCACTGCGGGTCGGCCTTGTACTGCCAGATTGGCGGGTCGCCATGCGGGTAGTCGGAGGACATCGTGCGCTCGGCCCCGGCCCAGGAAGCGGACTCGTAGTCGTTGGGCGCGGCCCCCAGGTCGATGAAGTGGAAGCGATAGCGGCCGCCCCAGGTGCGGGCGAAGTCCACGCCGTCCCAGGCCCCGGTGTCGGGGTTGGTGATGCGCCACGAGCCGCCTTCTTCGATCTTGGACGGCACGATGCCGCCGTTGATCACCTTGTCGGTGCCCCAGGTGTGGTAAGCGTTGGGGCGGAAGTACTCGCTCGCATACTCAGGCATGAAGGTATCGAAGAAGAGGAAGGAGGAGCCTTTGTTGGGGCCTTGCGGCATGCGGTCGAGGTTCAGGCCGTTCTTGTCGTAGTAGGGGTCGTGGTAGGCGTCCTCGCCCGGCTGCAGGACGGCGGGGCTGTACAGGTCGCCCGTCTCCAGGTCACGGAAGGCGCAGTTCCACACCTCGTCATAGCGCGTGTTGAAAATCCAGTCCTCCACCGCGTAGGCGTCGATGAGGTCGGTGTGGGTGGGGTCTACCACCTTGTAGGAGGGATCGCCGCCCTTGGCCGCCACGCGGTAGTTGCCGTAGCTCTCGTCATAGCGCGACAGGGTGACGCCGACCTGTGCCGTGTGGAACGCCTGGTTTTGGGCCGTGTTGTTCTCGGCCTGCTGGAACAGCGCCTTGGCGTATTCTTCGCTGGCTTGCAGGAAGCGAATCTTGTAGTTGTAGCGGATGCCCACGAAATAGGGCGACGACTCGATGAGGTGGTTCTTGTTCCAGTTCAACAAGCCCGCCCCTGTGTTCTGCACCTCATCACCGGAGGGCGACTTGGTAGCCACGGTGGGCTGGTAGTTGTCGGGGATCCACGCCTTCATCTCGGCTATTTCTTCCGCCGTGGGCGAATAGCCGACGAAAATCACGTTGAGCGGGTAGTCTACCGTCAACGCCTCCATAACCGCGGACTTGGACTCAGGATAGGTCATGCCGGGCGGAAGCTGGGTGGATTCGAGCGTGGCCTTGCCGTAGTAGGTCGTGCCGGCAGCGGTATAGGCGACCACCCGCACTTCATAGATGCCACCGGGGGCCTGGCCCAGGTCTACCTGCTCGGAGGTGGTGGCGGCGGCGGCGCTGCTGCCGACTTCCGCGCCGTCTTCGTTGTACACATAGAGGTCGAAGTCAGCCGAGCCGGTCCAGGTGATGCCGACCGTGACGTGGCCCTCGGCGCTTTCCCAGTAATTATCGGGGAGGTTGAGGTTAAGGGTGTAAGTGTCGCAGTTTACGCTGCTGTCGGTACAAAGGGCCGGGTTAGGAGTTACGACGGTGTAAGGCCCGCCGCTCCAGGTAACTTCGCTATCCGGCGGATTGAGAGTGCCGTCCGAGGGTGTAGCAGCATCGACTACCCCTGCTTGCCCCAACGGCGACCCTGCCGGTGCGAGCGAAAGCAACATGGACAGCGTGACCAAGATGCCTATAAAACGAACTGATTTCCTCATTCCTGAAAGCTCCTCCTGTCTGACTCGCGGCTCATCATCGAGCGCGCAAAAACGGTGCGGGGCATGCCAAGATTGCTGGGGAAAGACGTCCTCTTACATCTCAGATCGAGATAGAGGAGTATATGTGCTCTGCCTGGGCGCAGAGAGATTTGTGCTTGCATTTTCCACGGGGCATCCGCTCGGCAAAGCCTCTTTGAAAGTGCTGCCCCGCAAATCGGGAGGCTCATGCAACATGAAATCACGTGGAAAATAGCAACGGTTGGGGCATAAATCAAGAACCGTGCCCTCAACCTGTCAGAGAAGGGTACCCAACCAGGCAAGGGTATGTCAAGGTGGTGGATGCTCCGGCTGGGGGTTATCATCATTCTCGGCAGCGCCGCGCGGGGGTGCCCTGTGGGATGCCCTGTGGCTAAAGCCACGGGCTGACAAGTAGCGAAGTCTCCTTCGGAGACTACATGACGTTCCTCAGTCCCCGTAGGGGACTTTGCTTCTTGTCAGCCCGTGGCTTTAGCCACAGGGCACCCCCACCCGCCGGTGCCGGGTCTACCTACCACACCTCTTTGATCGCTCCTATTTTCGCCGCCGTGCCGGTGCCTTCTTGGCCGGAGGCGGCCGCCGCAAGAGCCACAAACCCCCTGCCAGGAGCAAGGCAACACCCACCGCAAGGGGCACCACTACAGCCATGTTGAGGCCAGGGGCCGCAGGGGTTGGCGTTGGCGCGGCGACCGGGGCCCTGGGGGCGTTGGACGGGGCCTGCGCGGAGCCTCCGGCTGCTGCCACCGTCACTTTGGTGGAGCCGGTGCCGCTGCCCGCCTCGCCGTCCGCCGCGAGTTGCAGCACCCACACCCCCGCCTCGTCCACGACCGGGTCTACAGCATAGAAGGAGGGCTGGTCGGGGTCGTCGTACACGCGCAGCCTGATCTCTTTGACAGTCATGCCGGGCGAGGGTTGCAGCGTGGCCTGTAGCTGGGGCCTCGTGTCGAGCACCTGCCCCTTTGAGGTGACCGGGCGCGGCGCTATCGTGACGGGTATCGGCTGCCCCACTTCCGCCGTGGCGTAAAAGAGCACGTCCATCGTGTACGGCCCCACCTCCACGACGGTAGCCCGCACTACTTTCCCCTTGTGAGCCAAAGCCCCCGCAGGCGAAAACCCCCACAGCATCCCCAGCAGCACCAGCATACCCAGGCTGCCGCTCCGCCCCTTGAAAGCGCGACTTCTCATCACGCCCCGTTCAGCAGGCAGTGTGCCGCCAGCGATTTTAGATTTTAGGTTTTGGATTTTAGATTGCCCGGAGTCCTACTGAATCCAAAATCCAAAGTCAAAAACCTAAAATCTAAAATCTGAAATCGTCTCACTTCCGGCTTGCTATATAGTTCTCCACCGCCAGTTCGAGCACGGGCAGGGGCATGCCGCCGTTCTGGAGGAGCACGTTGTGGAACGCCTTGATGTCGAACTTGCTGCCGAGGGCGTCTTTGGCGTGCTGGCGGAGCGCGAGTATCTTCAGCTCGCCCGACTTGTAGCTGAGCGCCTGGCCGGGCCACATGATGTAGCGGTTCACCTCGTTGGAGTAGCCGCCGGGAGGGAAGAACAGGGTTTCGTCCATGTAGGCGTTGGCCTGGTCGCGGGTCCACTTTTTGTAGTGGATGCCGGTGTCCACCACCAGGCGGGCGGCGCGGAACAGCTCTGCCTGCAAGCGGCCCAGGTTGCCGTAGGGGTCGTTCTTGTAGGAGCCAGTCTCGTACATCAGCTTCTCGGCGTACAGGCCCCAGCCCTCGGCGTACGCGGTGAAGAGCGGGAAGCCCGACTTCTGGAACATCGGCACGTTCTGTAGCTCGGTCTGGACGCCTAGCTGGAAGTGGTGGCCGGGCACGCCCTCGTGGTAGGCGAGCGTGGGCACCTCGTACTTGTTGTAGCTCTGGCGGCCCAGGTTCACGTAGAACACGCCGGGGCGCGAGCCGTCCACCGCCGGGGCTATGTAGTAGGCCCCCGCACCGCCCCCGCCCTCCACGGCCCTCACCTCAAGCCTGGCTTTGGGCTTCACGTCGAACTGGCTCGCGGCGAGTGTCTCGGCCTCGGCAATCTTGGCGCGGAAGGCGTTGAGAATGTCGTCGCGGCCTGCCTGCGTGTTGGTGGCGTAGGCCCCGCTGGCCGCCGCGGCCTCGTTCATGGCGGCCTTGAGGTCGGGGTTCTTGTGCCCCAGGTTGTCAAGGGCCGCGCGTATCTCGCCCCTGATGCGGGTCACTTCCTTGAGGCCGAGGTTGTGCACCTCTTCGGGGGTCATATCGGTGTTGGTGTGGTGCCGCACTATCCAGCGGTAGTAAGCGTCGCCGTTGGGCAGCGCCCACACGCCGTCGGTGGTGCGGCTCTTGTTCACGATGGGGGTGAGGAAATCTACCAGCTTGCGATACGCGGGGTTCACCGTCTTGTCTATCGCGTTGCGGGCCGAGGCGTACAGGGCCTCTTTGTCCGCCGCGCTGATGCTGCTCAACGCCTCCACCTTAGTGTGAAAGCTGGTGTAGTAGTCGCTGGACGCAGCGTTGTCGGAGAGGGCGCTGCTTATCTGCCCCAGGCTGAACTGGGCCATCCACCTGGGCATAGAGATGCCCTTCTCGTCGCGCAGCCGCAGCGCCTCTATCAGTTGGTCGAACTTAGTGTCGAACTGTTCCAGGCGGGCGATGTAGTCCTCGGCGTCCTGCTTGTTGGTGATCGATTGCAGGTTGGTCATCAGGTCGTAGAGGCCGTAGGCAACGCCATAGATCGGGTTGATGATGTACTCGTGGTACATGAACTCCTGCCCGCGCAGGGTGTCGTCCAGCCACCAATCGAGGATGCCGGTGGAGACCTGCTGCTTCGACGTCTGCGTCTTAGGGTCGTAGGCGCGCAGGCGGTCGAGCGTCTGCTTCATCAGGTCGTAGGTCTGGCGGGTGTACTCGTCAGAGAGGTTGGTTAGCTGGTTGTGGCGGAAGTCGGGCCTGTAGCTTTTGGGTAGCCCCAGCGCGGAGAAGGTTTCGGGATCGCGCAGGAGCAGGTCCTGGAACGCCTTGTCGTAGAATTGGTCGAGCGTGAGGTTGGCGGCGGACCTGGCTTTGTAGCGGAAGGTGCCAAGCTGCGACAGGAGCACGTTGTAGGGCGGCTGGTTCTCGGGGTGGGCCTCGAACACTGCGCGCTCGAAGTACTGCACCGTGTAGGTCTTGCCGTCCAGCTCCGACTTCTCCTGGAACTCCTCGGAGATGGGGTAGCCCTGTTGGGGCAGCCCGCCGTTCTTCTGCCAGTAGTCGAGGAACAGCCCGCCCACGCGCTTGCCGGTCTGCTGGAAAAGCTGCGAGCCTGCGCTTGTGTTAGCTTTTTGCCCCGGCGCGCCGCTGGGGTACTTCTGCTTGTAGAGGAAGTTGCCGAGGAGTGAGAGGAGCACGTCGTTGGGAGGCTTGTTCTCCGGGTGGTCTTCAAACACCGCGCGCTCGAAGTACTGGACGGTGTAGGTCTTGCCGTCGGTGTCGCTCTTCTCCTGCATCTCCTCGGAGATGGGGAAGCCCTGTTGAGGCAGCCCGCCGTGGGTGTTCCAGTAGGTGAGGAACTTGCCGCGCACCGTCTTGCCCGTCTCGGGGAAGGCGCGCGATACGCCCTGCAAGTGGGCATAAGAGGGCGGGAAGAGCGGTATGGCGACCACGGCCATTACGACGGCCAGGTATAGGCGTGCTTTCTTGTGCACGGTGGGAACTGACATCGGTGTCTCTCCTTCGAGTGGCGTGTTTGGGTCTGGCCCTGTGTCTAGCTCTCTCCCGCCCAGGTGCTACCTGGCACGGTCTGTACAACCTCGGCCAGAGCGGTGTGTCCGTCAATAGGTATATGCCAGTGGGTAGCTCCCAGGTTCCTATGTGGCGGCTTCCCCAGACTCACATTGGCCCTTGATAGCAAAAGAGGCGCGGAAACTGCGTTCTTGCCAGTTTCCGCGCCTCTTTCACTTTGTCTAACCCTCTCAAACAGGCTCTTCTTCCCCTCAATCACCTCGACCTAACGGTCAACACTAACTAAGGTCTGAATTCCTTGCGGGGTAGAGACGATAAAAATACCGTTCAGGTATTTCTACTGACCTGGCGGCGGCGCAGGTGTAGGGGGCGTTGTGAGGTTTGGTCCGCCCGGACCTATCTGCTCAGGTAGAGAAGCCGTTTGTATAGCGTATTCGGCGGGCGTAATCACTGAGACTGCATAATTACGGTCCACCGAAATGTGAAGAGTGCCAGTAGCACTCGACTTCGCTGCGGACAGCTTGAAAAGGGCAGCGGTAGACTCGCCTCCTATAATTCCTACTTCAGTTTGAACTCCTGCGACCGCAGTTGGTTGCAGTTGATTTCCATCGTAGAAGTTCAGGAACTCAAGACTCGTGTCCGTGAAGTTGGACGCCCGTACCTGCTTCAGAGGCGTTGTAGGCCACGTTATCAGCTCATCAGTAAAGTAGTTGCGCCTGCTGGCCGTCACCTTGAGCGTTTGACCGTTGCTGTTCTGCCAGGGAAAGCGAGCTACTCCGACGATATATTCCTTAAGGAGGTTATGCTGGTCAAGGATTGTGAGGCTTCCTAGCCGCTTATTTTGGCTAATGTTGATCGTAGTGCAGGCACCCCCAGAGGCCGGGCAAGAGGCAGCTTGAATGAACGGTGCGCCTCTAATAATTTGCTCGGGGGGCTGAGGAACATTGTCTTGAATGGCATAGAAGAGCAACAACTCGTTCTTTGCGAGTAGGACAGCCTTGACTCCGAATTCGCCAAAGCTGTTAGTTACAGAGGCTTGGATAATGTCTGACCTCCAGTTGAGGTTAGGCATGCGCCCATGCAGTGAATCGGCTACCATCATGCTGGGCCGCAAAGCTTGAGCTACTAAGCCGAAGAGCAGTGTAAGGAGTGCTGTGCTCAGAACGACGGCCACTCCTCTGGTCAGGTTCGTCTTGGTATTCATGGTGATCTCCCATCTTCTATTTGGAGGTGCAGACCAAATCCCTCTACAATCACTTCCAACAAAGTGTGAGAGTATAGAGCCTCAGCTAGCCGGTGCTTGGGGTAATGTTGGTCAATTATTACCGGACGCCTGAGCGTGGTCAGGTCCTAGCACCCGGAACTGATACCCGTCATCCATGCGTATACCTTGGAACCCATTGTACGCGTAGTATCCCTGGTGATTTTTCATCCAGGTGAGATTCGTAAAACCGGCAACTCCCATTGCATTATGGCTGGGCGGGCAGCAATAAGCATCAAAATCAGTAACTTCGCCGCCTACTACCATACGGCCTCGGTCTACTCCAAGCGTTATTGGACTTCCCTGAGTTTCTTGCCCGTCAAGGTATATGTGCCATTTATTGTCCGAGAGCTTATGTTCGATCTGAAAGTAGTGATCTTGCGTGTTTGTGCCCAGCCTATAGCCCTGAAAGGCGCCGTTCGCATCTGTCACGCCCAAGAGTATATAAGGCTCACTCTGCGCGCTTGGCTGCTTGCGCCACCCCAACTCGATATAGTTTGTACCGTCCACATTCGGATCTCCAATCCATAGTGTCGCTTGCGACATCCCACCATCACGTACGGCGGGATCACCGTATGTGATACGCCCGTGGATCGCCGTGTAATCACTATCGTACGATTGTGAGACGGCATACATCCTGCAATTTGGGTCACCTCCGCAATCGTTCGCAAATACACTTCCTACTTTCACGAATTGTAGTAATCCCATGCCTAATATAATACCTGCACTTATTTGCACTAGCCATCTACATGTTTTGTGCATAGCAATCTCCCTTATTTCCATAACAGCTAGTAAAAAATACGAATATTGGGCAACATCAAATAACATGCCATGGTTTATCAGGATAGATATGCAAGCTTCACTTCAAATACGATTTGAATCACCTAACGCTAAACACAACGCAGGTCGAGTACGTAAACAAATGCCGGGCAACCCTGATAATTCAGAATAAGCAGCAAAATAATACGGTCACTGCTTCCGCCCGCTACAAGAAATGGCAGCGAAGGCACGCTTTGTGCAGCCCTACTACAACCTTGTTTATTGGCCCTACTCATACTTCCCCGCACATAAGGCGTAACGTGGCGATTATTTAGCCCCGGTGAGGCGAACCCCCGGGGGCTTGCGAGGTCCTATGCTACTGTGGTTTAGACGCTCGCACGCTCGCACTTTAACGCCTTGTGCTGCCCTGTCACATTCAGCAGGGACAACGAAGTAAACCTCATTGGTGCAAGGAAGGAGCGCAGAGTGAGAAGCAGGATAGCTTTGGACCGGCGCAAGCTCGTGCTGGCAGTGTTGCTACTGTGTCTGATTGTCACGGCAGCTTTCGCGGTGCGGCTCACCCAGGTGCGGCCAACTACGCCGCTCACCAGGACAGAGGTGGCTCAGAGCCTCTACCTGGCGGAACCGGGTGAAAACGGACAAGAAGAGAGCATCAAGCTGAGCGGCAGGGATGCCTTCCTCCACGCTCGCTACACCTACCCTACCGGCAAGGCCGACCGCCGCTGGGTGCTTGAAGCGGCGAAGCAAGACAAGCTTATACCCTCGGGCATACCAGCGGGCCGGGTGACTTACAAGGGGCCTTCCAGCCCCAACGCGCCCGACGTGCTAAACGCGAGCCAGTGGATCTCCATAGGGCCGCAGCCACAGCAGAGCGAGACCTGCACGGTGTGCTTCCCGTTCGTCGAAGTGGCCGGGCGCGTGAACGACATCGTGGTCGATCCTATCACCCCCACTATAGCCTACATCGCGGCCGACGCGGGCGGCGTTTGGAAGACCACCAACTGCTGTAGCTCCGCTACTATCTGGTCGCCCACTATGGACGACCCGTATATCTCCACGCTCGCGATAGGCGACCTCGCAATCGAGCCGGACGGACATACCATCTACGCGGGCACCGGCGACCTGCGCTTCGGCACCTTCTCGTTCGGCAGCGGCGGCCTGCTCAAGAGCACCGACCTCGGCGCTACCTGGCAGGTC
>DASVQO010000107.1:0-10077 GCA_036389075.1 Chloroflexia bacterium
AAGACCGCCAAGATTCCCGACAACTGGCGCGCGGCCTGGAAGTGGTATTATGATAGCGTCTGGACCAACCACTTCTCGCCCAATGACGACTACCAGAACAGCGACCTGCTCGCCAAGGGCAACCCGTTCTCGTCCGGCAACGTGGCTATGGCCCACGCTCACTCCTGGTACACCTGCTGCTTCGACCTGCAGAAGCTGAACTGGGACGTCGCGGTCATGCCCACGATCAACGGCAAGATCACCGCCAAGCTGCACGGCGACACGTTTGCTATCTTGAAGCAGAGCAAGAACCAGGAAGCGGCCTTCAAGGTACTTCAGAAGATGGTCGTGGACAAGGAACTCTACCAGATCTACGGCGGTATGCCTGCCAAGGAGGAAGACCGAGCGGACTTCTTCACGAGGTTTGATGCCCGTGTCGCCCCCAACAAGGTAGACTGGTCGGTGGTCGAGGAGATGGTCAAGTACCCGGACCTGCCCAACCACGAGTCCTGGCTGCCCAACCTGATCAAGGCCAATGACCTGTTCGGCAAGTTCCGCAAGCTGCTCGACCAGACCCCCGGCCTGGACGTGGACAAGGAGATCGATACCCTCCAGACCCAACTGGACGCGATCTTCAAAGAAGCGCCGGCCCAGTAGCGTGCGTTGATCTATCCTGCTTACCCCCTCGCGCCGCCACCCGGTAGTGCGAGGGGGTAGGACCCAAGGAGTCACCATCATGTCAGCCACGGATTTGCTCGCCAGCAGAGCACGACCCAAACGGAAGCCGGTGCCAATGGGCCGCATACGCACCCGGTGGGGCGTGTTCTTCCTTATGCCCTGGCTCATCGGCTTCGTGGCCTTCCAACTCCTGCCTATAGTCGCCACGGTGTTCCTGTCGTTCACCAACTACAGCGCCACCAAGGAGTTCGCGCCCGGCAACTTCGACATGGTCGGGTTCGACAACTACGGGCGCTTGTTCACAGACCCCCAACTCTTGCAGTCGTTGGGTGTGACGCTCAAGTTCGCCATAATAGCCGTGCCCATCGGCCTGGTGATACCGCTCTCCTTTGCGTTACTCGTCAATTCAAAACATCTACTCGCACCTAACGTCTTCCGCACGCTCTACTTTCTGCCCGCTATCATCCCGGTTGTGGCCGGGGTAATGGTCTTCCAGGGCGTGCTCAACGCTCAGACCGGCTGGATCAACCTCATGCTGGGGCTGGTCGGCATCGAGGGACCGCGCTGGCTGAGCGACCCCAACTGGGCGGTGCCCGCGCTCAATCTCCTGGGCCTGTGGGGCATCGGCAACGCCATGCTGATCTTGCTCGCCTCGCTTCAGGGCGTACCTACCGAACTCTACGACGCCTCCACGATAGACGGGGCCAACGGCGCGCAACGCTTCTTCTATATTACCCTCCCCATGATCTCCCCCGTGATCTTCTACAACGTCACATTAGGGGTGATTGGGGCCTTCCAATATTTCGTCGCGGCAATGCTCATCGGCGGGCGCAACGGCGACCCCCAGGGAGCGACCCTGTTCTACCCGCTGCACTTCTACCGCCAGGCTTTCGTCTTCAACGACATGGGCTACGCCTCGGTGCTGGCGTTGCTGTTGTTCGTGATTGTCATGATCTTGACCACCCTGATGTTCTACTTCGGCCAGCGGTCGGTCTATTACGCGGGCGGCGACCTGTAAAGGCAAACAGGACAGGCAACTCAGGCCATGCAGGCTGTAACCAGGCAGTACACCGAAAGTGAGGAGCTATGGCGACGTTGACCCAGGCAAAAAGCGCGGCTAAGGTCCGGCCCGAAGCCCAGATAGGATTCAGGTTGCGGCAACTTTCCATAACGCTGCTCGTGACCATGTTGGGCCTGGTGGTCATGTTGGTCTTCTTGATGCCGCTCGGCTACATGATGGCGACCGCGTTCAAGAAGGACTCTCAGCTTACCGAGCTGCACGCGCCGCTGTGGCCCGCCGAGAAATCCACGTATAACTACCAGGGCAAGGACTTGCCGCTCTACAACGTGCCGACAGCCGACGGGATGAAGCAGTGGGCTTTGGTAAAGGGCTACCGCGAGGACAGCGACTTCGTGGACCCGGCGCACCCCGAAAATGGCGTGTTCAACTGGATCGGCAGGTACCGGGTGCTGGACCCCGTCTACCATTTCGCGCCAACCTGGGATAACTTTGTCATGGCCTGGGAGCAGGTATCGTTCGCCCTGTTGTTTCGCAATACCTTTGCCATAGCCATCATCAGCACGATTGGCACGCTCATTTCGTGCATCCTGGTGGCTTATGGCTTCGCGCGCTTCAAAATTCCGGGCAAGAACATACTATTCATCATCCTCATCTCGACTATCGTGCTGCCCCCGCAGGCGACCATCATCCCGCTGTACGTCCTGTTCGCCAAGATCGGCTGGACGGGCACCTGGCTGCCGCTGCTCGTGCCCGCCTTCTTCGCCAACGCCTTCGACGTGTTCCTGTTGCGGCAGTATTTCATGAGCATACCCAGGGAACTTGACGAGGCCGCGATGCTCGACGGGGCAAACCCGCTGCGCACGCTCATCTCGGTGATTATCCCGCAAGCCATACCCGCGATAACGGCCGTCACCCTCTTTCACTTCTTCTTCACCTGGAACGACTACTTCGCGCCACTGGTCTATCTCGTCGGCAAGGAGGACCTGTACCCCATCTCGGTCGGTATCGGCAAGTTCGTGAGCACCTTCAACATCTATCCAGGCCGCGCTATGGCCACTGCGGTCCTCACCTTGCTGCTGCCCGCCGTGTTGTTCTTCTTCGCCCAGCGCCAGTTCATGCGGGGCGTGGTCGTCACCGGCGTCGAAAAATAGTGCTTCCTTACGCCAGCCGAGAAGGTCGTATGTATCGCTCGCAGGAACATACGAGGCCGCGGCTTGCGCCTGCTCCGGGTGAAGGAATGACGCGCAACCGCTTCCTCACCGTCGCGGCGATGTGGCTGGCCTGGGTCGCGATTGTCATGGTTTTCCAGGAGTTCGTCCCGGCGCGCCTCAAGCTACAGACGCCGGACTACGCACTTACCTGGACGCCGAACGAGACCCGCCCGCGCAGCCAGAACGACAAGCCATACCTGGTCGAGCCGTTCCTGAACAGGCACGTGTCGTGGGACTCGGAGTTCTACCTGTCAATCGCGACCACAGGGTACGACGACCCCAGGGTCCGGGCCATAGCAGTCAGCAATGGGTCGGCGCGGCCCGTAGACCCCGCGTCCGCTACTCCGCCGCTCGGGGACTCGCCGGAAGACCGCCCCCTGTCGCTGAACTACGCTTTCATGCCGCTCTACCCTCTCGTGACGCGTGTGGTGGCGTTTCCCATACAGGTGTTGGGGCTGACTCCAATTGCGGCGGTAACGCTGGCCGGGGTGCTGGTATCCGTCCTGGGAGCGCTCGCCGCCATGCTCGCGCTATACGACCTGGTGCGCGACGAGCTTGGGGAGGCGGGAGGGCTGAGAGCGGCCTTTTACCTTATCGCCTTTCCTACCGGCTTCTTTCTAGCGCAGGTGTACACGGAGGGGCTGTTCGTGGGGCTGGCGTTCGGCTGTATCGCCCTGGCCCGGCGAAAGCAGTGGCTGGGGGCGGCCCTACTCGCGGTGCTGGCGACCTGGACGCGGGCCGTGGGGGTGGCGCTGGTCATCCCGCTAGCGTGGGCCTTGTGGAACGAGCTACGGGCAAAAGAGGTCTCGTTCAGGCCGCTGGACCGGCGGTTGGTGCTCCACGCCACGCTAGTGCTGCTGCCCGTTGTGGCGTACCTCGCCTGGCACTATTCGTTCTGGGGCCGGGCCTTTGCAATCGTGGAGGGCAGCTATTTTAGCCGGGGGCTGTTCCTGCTCGGACAGTCGGTAGCGGTCTGGGGGCAGTCCTTCGGAGCGATGTTTGGAGGCAGCGGCAACACGCAAGCCACGGCCTACTACGCCCTGGAGCTATTCGGCATTCTCCTCGGCCTCGCAGCTACCGCGCTCACGATACGTCGCTACCCCGATATCGCGCTCTTCGGCCTGGTGGTGCTGGTGGTGTCCCTCACGAGCAGCGTGGCCCAGGGCATGTTGCGCTATGTGATTGCCATGCCGGCGGTCTTTATCGCCATGAGCCGTATTGGCAAAAACGCGGTGTTCGACCGCTCCTGGACGTTCGGCAGCGTCTTAGCGCAGGGCGTAGTGGCAACCCTGTTTACCTTCGACATGTGGGCGGGCTGACATGTTCGGCGAGGGGAGGCCCTGCGGGTTGCCCTGTGGCCCCCGCCCTGTGGCTAAAGCCACGGGCTGGCAAGTAGCAAAGTCTCCTTCGGAGACTATTACATGTTCCTTAGTCTCCGAAGGAGACTTCGCTACTTGTCAGCCCGCCAATTTATTGGCAGGGCAACCCCACAGGGCGAAGGTGGTCGGCAAAAAGGGTACGTACACAAGACCAGCGTGAGGAGGACTGACTTGGCAGTGGACGAATCGTTGTTGCAGGTAACCGAACACACGGGCGAGGGTTACCTGCCTCTAATCGATTACGCCGATTGGCGCGTGGCTGTCTTGCGCTACATTGACGAGCTGGAGCCGCAAAACATCACCACGATGCAGCGTCACGACGAGACCGACGAGGTGTTTGTGCTCCTGGCGGGACGTTGCATACTGTTCCTCGGGGCGGGCGCGGAGCAGGTAGAAGAGATACACCCGCAGGATATGGAACCGCTCAAGCTCTACAACGTCAAGCGAGGCTGCTGGCACACCCACACTCTCAGCCGCGACGCTACCGTGCTGATCGTTGAAAACCGCGACACGGGCGCGGCCAACTCGCCGGAAATCGCACTCGATGCGGGGCAGCGAGCCAAATTGATAGAACTGACCAACCTTACATGGAATAGAGGATAAATCACATGACCACACCGATTACTTTCCCCACCGATTTCCTCTGGGGCGCCGCCACGGCGGCCTACCAGATAGAGGGCGCGTGGAATGAAGACGGCAGGGGAGAATCCATCTGGGACCGCTTCAGCCACACGCCCGGCAAGGTGCACGGCGGCGACACGGGCGATGAGGCGTGCGACCACTACCACCGCTACAGCGACGACGTGGCCCTCATGAAGCAGCTGGGGCTGAAAGCCTACCGCTTCTCGACGTCGTGGCCCCGTGTCATCCCCGAAGGGAGAGGCAGGGTCAACCCAGCCGGGCTGGACTTCTACGACAAGCTGGTGGACGAGCTGCTATCCGCCAACATTCTGCCTTTCCTGACGCTGTACCACTGGGACCTGCCGCAGGCGCTGCAGGACACCGGCGGCTGGGACAACCGCGATACTTGCGGCTACTTCGCTGACTACGCCGCCCTCATGGCAAAACGCCTGGGCGACCGCGTCAAACACTGGACCACCTTCAACGAGCCGTTCGTCTCGGCGTTCGTCGGCAACGCTTTTGGGGAGCACGCGCCGGGCTTTAAGGACAGGGCGTTGGCGTTCAGGATAACGCACCACCTGCTCGTCGCGCACGGCATGGCGGTGCAGGCAGTCCGCGCGTCCGTGCCGGGAGCGCATGCGGGCATCGTGCTCGATTTCGCGCCGCCCGAACCGGCAAGCGACACCGAGGCTAACCGCGAGAAGGTCGAAGCGATGTGGCAGGAGGGGGGCGCGCTCTTCCTCGACCCGCTCTTGAGGGCGCACTATCCACCCGCCGTGCAGGCTACAATCGAGGAATCGAACGTCGAAGTGAGGCCGGGCGACCTTGCCTTGATCGCGCAGCCGCTCGATTTCATGGGCGTGAACTTCTACAGGCGCATGGTCTTTGACGAGCAGGGCAGCTTCACGCGCGTGGAGGGCGCTGAGTATACCGAGATGGACTGGGAGGTGCACGCCCCTGCCTTCAAGCGGTTGTTGCTGCGCATCGGCCAGGAGTACCGGCACCCGCCCCTGTACATCACGGAGAACGGCGCGTCGTTCGTTGACGAGCTGGGCCAGGACGGGAAAGTACACGACCCGCGCCGGGTGAGCTACCTGCGGGAGCACCTTGGGGCCGTACGCGCGGCCATGTCCGAGGGCGTGGACGTTCGCGGCTACTTTGTATGGTCGCTGCTGGACAACTTCGAGTGGGCCAGGGGCTACTCAAAGCGGTTCGGCATCGTCTACGTCGATTACCCCACGCAACGGCGCATCGTCAAGGACAGCGGCGAGTGGTACGCCGAGGCGATAGCGCGTAACCAGGTGGAGTAAACGGGTAATAGGCCCTCACGGACAGGGCGAGTAAAGAGATGAGTAAGGCAGGAGCGTTCCTGCCTTATTTCATTTCAAAGGGCAATCTGCATCTGTCCACCGCTATGTAGAAGCGATATCGAAAGGGGGAGCGCCGGCTGGGCGGGATCAAAGTGGCCCCTGTCATTCTGAACGTAGTGAAGAATCTAAAGAAGTTGGTACAGGGATGACGTTGAACGCCATCTACCGGAGTGCTGAGCGTCCAGCACAGCGACCATGCCAGCATCTTAGATTCTTCACTACGTTCAGAATGACAGGGGCCACTTTGGTCGTCAGCTTGGACATTGGGGTTTCATAAAGGCATCAGACCATCGGACTACAGGTAATAGCAGCCAATACAACCATCGGCGTATTGACCGCTCGCGGCGGACGCGCTAGGATAGGGGTGTCCAAAGCTTCAGGAACTCAGCGGAATTCATAATCACAGACACACCCTGCTCGTGAGGAGGTAGAGCAGAGGCTGGTTTGACTTACGCCCTGGGGGGCTGCTCATATAAGCAAATCGGTAGGGCGCGCACATAGATATATATAACCGGCACCAAAGAATACAAGGCCATATAACAGCAGAAACTACAGTAAGACCGTAAAAACCCTATTCAAAAGACAGCATAAAAGAAAGGTAAATAAGATGTCTACAACTAAAGGTTTCCGCCGGATAGCCTCAGCGGCTGTCATACTCTTGCTCGTCGCCATCGTGGCGCAATCAATTTCTTCAGGTGGCATAGCCCAGCCTGCGGCTCAGAAAAGGGGCGGCCTGCTTACCCAGACTATGCCGCTAGGGTCTACCGGCTCCTCCAGCCAGCAGCCCGCGCCCGCCCAGCCCGCCGAAGAGGTAGTGAACTACACTGTCCTTCCCAACGGCAACATCCTCGGCAACGCCGTAGAGCCTGGCGTTTCGCCCAGCCTCACGGAGCTTAACGCCATCGCCAAGGCCAAGCCCCAGCAGCAGATGGACCGCACCGCCGTCGAGTCCGAGTTCGACCGCATTCCGCTCGCCGGACACGTGGACGCCCCCGACCCCGTGGTGCAGCCGAGCATAGCCACCGAGCTTATGCCCGCGCCCAGCCGCTCCTGGGAGGGCATGCACTACTACTACGGCAACGGCGGCGCGCCCCCTGACACCAGCGGCGACGTCGGCCCCAACCACTACGTACAGATGATCAACTCCGCCTACGTGGTCCTCAACAAGAGCGGCCAGATACTGGCGGGGCCTTTCGCTATCAACACCCTGTGGAGCAACGTGGGCGGCCCCTGCTACAACCGCAACGACGGCGACCCTATCGTGGTGCACGACCAGATTGCCGACCGCTGGATACTCAGCCAGTTCACCAGCACCGCACCCTACAACGAGTGCATCGCGGTCTCCCAGACCTCCAACCCCGCCGGGCTTTACTGGGTCTACTCCTTCCAGCTTAGCAATACTTCCTTCCCCGACTACCCCAAGCTCGGCGTGTGGCCCGACGGCTACTACATGGGCGTCAACCAGTTCACCAACCACTCCTTCGACGGCACCCGCCCCTACGTGTTCGAGCGCAGCCGCATGCTCCTGGGCCAGGCCGCGCGGTGGCTCAGCACCACTACCCCCCTTGGCGTTACCCAGGGCCTCGTGATACCCTCCGACCTCGACGGTGCCACCCTGCCGCCCGCGGGCATGCCCAACGTCTTCGCGCAGGCCGGGGGCAACACCCTCAACCTCTACAGGTTCCACGTGGACTGGAACAACACCGCCAACTCGACCTGGACAGGCCCTACTAGCCTCCCCGTGCAGGGCTACACCGAGTTGTGCAACAGTTGCATACCGCAGCGCAACACGTCGCAGATGCTCGACGGTATCGGCGACCGCCTGATGTACCGCGTTACCTACCGCAACTATGGCACCTATGAGGCCATGTCGGTGGCGATGAACGTCAACGCCAACAACTTCGCGGCGGTGCGCTGGTACGAGCTGCGCAACCTCAGCACCACCCCCATGATTTACCAGCAGGGCACCTTCGGCAACACGGTGGACCACCGCTGGATGGCAAGCCCCGCGATGGACCGCAGCGGCAACCTGGCTATCGGCTACACCATCAGCAGCCAGAACCGCTATCCCTCCGTGGCTTACGCGGGCCGCCTCGTGACCGACCCGCTCGGCCAGCTTGCGCAGGGTGAGGCCCTCATCTACGCGGCTAACGGTTCCCAGAGCGGCGTCAACCGCTGGGGCGACTACAGCCAGCTTTCCGTCGACCCGTCGGACGACTGCACCTTCTGGTACACCACCGAGTACAACGAGAGCTTCGACTGGATCTGGCAGACCCGCATCGGCTCCTTCAAGTTCCCTTCGTGCGGCCCGCCGCCTCCCGCGCCCGCTACCAGCACGCCCACACGCACCAACACCCCGGTACCCGCTACGGCTACCCCGGTGCCGCCCACCGCTACCAAGACGAATACCCCGGTGCCGCCTACCGCCACCAAGACCGCCACGCCTGTGCCGCCCACCGCCACCAAGACCAATACAGCGGTACCGCCTACGGCTACCAAGACCAATACGGCGATCCCGCCTACGGCTACCAAGACAAACACGCCCGTACCAGGCCAGCCTACCGCCACCAAGACCAACACGCCGCTGCCCGGCCAGCCCACCGCTACCCGCACCGCGACCTCAGTACCGGGCCAGCCAAGCGCTACTGCTACCCGCACGGCCACGCTCGCACCCGGCCAGCCCAGCGCCACCAATACGGCCACACTGGCACCGGGCCAGCCTACCTCTACCTCCGTGCCCGGCCAGCCTACCGCCACGAACACCGTCGAGGCTGTTATCACACCGATTGTGTGCGACATACAGTTCCCCGACGTGCCGGCCGACCACCCCTTCTACTCGTTCGTAAGGTGCCTGGCATGCCAGCAGATACTCGGCGGCTTCTCGGACGGTACGTTCCGCCCCGGCGCCAACATCACACGCGGGCAGCTTTCGAAGGTAGTAGCTAATGCGGCAGGCTTCAACGAGGTACGCGGCGAGAACAGCTTCGAGGACATCGCGCCCGGCTCGCCCTTCCACCAGTTCGTGGAGCGCATGTACGCTAGAGGCATCGTCTCGGGTTACCCCTGTGGCGGCCCCGGGGAGCCATGCGTAACCGGCAAGCTCTACTTCAGGCCGAACGCCAACGCCACACGAGGCCAGATCGCCAAGATCGTGAGCAACGCGGCGAGCTTCACCGAAAGCCCTGGCGCGCAGAAGTACGCCGATGTAGCGCCCGGCAGCCCGTTCTACGATTGGGTGAACCGGCTATCGAACAGGGGCGCGATAAGCGGCTACGCTTGCGGCAGCGCGGGTGAGCCTTGCGGACCGGGCAGCCTGCCCTACTTCAGGCCGAACGCCAACGCCACACGCGGCCAGGTAGCGAAGATAGTGTCCAACACCTTCTTCCCCAACTGCCAGACTCACTGATAGGAGACGCTAAACGCCAAGAAGCCAAGACGCCAAGGACCACGCCAAGTTACGGACCGTGTTGCTCTAAGCAAAAGGACCAGGGTACGCCATATGTACCCCGGTCCTTTTGCCTGGAACACCATCCTTAATCTTGGCGTGGTCCTTGGCGTCTTGGCGTCTTGGCGTTTCCGTCTCCTACCAGTGAGTTATCAGTTAGCGCTCGCAAGTTACGGCCAGATACCACAAGTGGGTGTCCAATCAAGAACAGCCCTCGCGGCGGCGTTGCAGCACCGGAAAGACGGCGGGCAGGGCCTGGATGAGTTACGAGGAGGGGCGGGTGCCCCGTTCAGGGCAGCAAGGCGGTCGAGATAATTGCCCTGGCGTAGAGGCTCGTCAACGATGTTGAAGATCGAGCCGCCAGGTGCGCGCT
>DASVQO010000108.1:0-2115 GCA_036389075.1 Chloroflexia bacterium
CCCTTGTCAGTTCGAGCGCAGCGAGAAATCTCGTCCTCACCCGGGACGTGGCCCTTTTCTCATGGGACTTTGTTGCCGTAGGAAAGGTGGTATTTGGGTGCCGAAGGGCGAGATTTCTCGCTGCGCTCGAAATGACATGGGTGGGGCTTCCGTACTGAAGTTCAACAGGTTTCTTTATGTATGGCTTTTAGCGCGGCCCCTGCATCGTTGTCTACGGGCATAGTCAGAATGTATACTGGCAAGACTAACACCCGGAGGAGACCCCTTTGCCTAACTTCACTTCCACCAGCGCCAGGCCCCACCGCTTCGTGCCCCACAACTTCGACCCCGCCGACCCCGCCGCCGTCGCCGCCCAGTACGACAGACTCGACGCACGCGACGTGCCCACCCGCCAGGCCCTCGAAGACTTCATCCTCGACTGGCAGGAGCTTGGTGCCGTGCTCGAACAGGAGTACGTAATCTCCTACGTCGATATGACCGCCGACACCGCCGATGAGGAGCGGGAGCGGCGATATATAGCCTTCCTGGACAACATCCTGCCTATCACCCAGCAGCGCGGCTTCAACGTCAAGCAGAAAATCGCCGCCTCCCCCGCCGTGGGCGAGCTTGGCCCCGACTACGAGGTGCTCCTGCGCGACCTCAAGAGCGAAGTGGCGCTCTTCCGCGAGGAGAACGTGCCCCTGATCATGGAGGACCTCAAGCTGGGGCAGGAGTACGAGAAGGTTTCCGGCAACGAGACCGCCGAGTTCCAGGGCCAGACCTATACCCTCACCCAGCTAAAGCCCTTCCTGGAGGAGCCGGACCGCTCTGTGCGCGAGGGTGCCTGGCGGGCGCGGGTGGAAGCACGGCTGGCCGATGCCCCCCTGTATGACGAGATGTTCGACAAGATGCTGGAGCTGCGGCAGCAAATTGCCCGCAACGCCGGTTTCGACAACTACCTCGACTACAAGTTCCAGGAGTACAAGCGCTTCGATTACACCCCGGAAGACTGCCGGGCCTTCCATGCCGCGATAGAGAAGCACATCGTGCCCTTCACCATGCAGGAGCGGGAGCGCAGGCGCAAGCTGCTCGGCGTGGATACTATCCGCCCCTGGGATACCGAGGTGGACCCCGAAGGGCACCAGCCCCTGCGCCCCTTCGACAGCGCGGACCGGCTCAAGGAGGGCGGGCTGCGCATCGTAAAGCAGGTGGACCCCCAGCTTGGCGACTTCCTGGAATCGATGGTGCGGGACGGCCTGCTCGACCTTGAAAACCGCCCCGGCAAGGCCCCCGGCGCATACTGCCAGAGCTTCGCGGACAGCCGCGTGCCCTACATCCACATGAACGCCGTGGGCATCAAGGTTGACGTGGACACCCTGCTGCACGAGGGCGGCCACGCCTTCCACTACTTCCTGGCCCGCGACCTGCCCCTGCACAGCTACCACAATCCCGGCATGGAGTTCTCCGAAGTGGCCTCTATGAGCATGGAGCTACTGGCGCGGCCCTACCTGGGCGAGTTCTACAGCGAGGAAGAGCTAGACCGCCTGCTCGACGACCAGCTAAGGGGCTCGCTCTCCATGATGCCCTGGATAGCCATGCTCGACGCGTTCCAGCACTGGGTCTACACGGCGGAGGAGCGCGGCGCGGAGGCGAGGCGGGCCAAGTGGCGCGAGATCGAGCAGCGCTTCCGCCCCGACCTCGATTGGTCCGGCCTCGAACAGTACCGCGACATCGGCTGGCAGTACCTGCACGTGTTCGTGGTGCCCCTCTACTATGTAGAGTACGGCATCGCCCAGATTGCAGCCCTGCAAGTGTGGCTGCGCTCCCTCGAAGACCCCAGGGGCGCGATAGAGGCGTACAAGCGCGGCCTCTCCCTCGGCGGCTCCCGCCCTCTCCCCGAACTGTTCTCCGCCGCCGGCGCTGAGTTCGACATGGGCGACAAAGTGGTGAGCATGGTCACCGAGCGCACCGTGGCGCAGATAAAGCACAAGTAATAACTCGTCCTGAACTCTGGACGTCTGAAAGTAGCAACAGCTTTCTAAACGCCAAGACGCCAAGACGCCAAGGACCACGCCAGGTTAAGGTAGGTGTTCTAAGCAAGAGGACCAGGGTACGCCGCGTGTACCCTGGTCCTTT
>DASVQO010000109.1:0-10407 GCA_036389075.1 Chloroflexia bacterium
TGCTAGCAACAGGTAAAAACAGACAAACCTACTGGCTCACAATTGTAGTCTCGTCATCTTTTATCCACTTTAGTTGTCCACCGCGGCTTAGGTAGTGACCGGGAATATGTTGCCACTCATGTGTATGGAAGAAGAGCACAGTTGTGAACGTCCTACGGTAAATGTTCTTGTAATTCATTGAAACTCTTATCTACGGTGATAGCTCTAATCAAGAGTGCGGCTGCGACCACAACGACCGTTAGAATAGCTATTCGTATCCAATCATCCCTACTGCTCTCATCCATATCTTTGCTCTACTCCAAGCAAAGGTGTGCCATCGAAGACTCTTTTCGGACAAGCTATGTCGATACCGTCTTAAGATAGAAAAGGTCGACAGACTCCGAAAGGATGTATTCCTGGACCATGTAGCACAAAGCATCGTACATCTTGGCGCTACTAAGGCAACACCAAAGGAGGTTCATCAATTCGGCGGCCTAGCTTGATTGGACGCTTAAAGTAGGCTACGATATTATCCCAACGAACGCCTCCGCTATCAGAACCGACGTAACCAGCCATGCCCAAGCCATGCTGAACTGAAACTAGCTCCCAGCCAAAGTAACCTAAATAACCCATGGCAGTATAGAAAGGGTTATACGGGAACACTCGCCCGTTCTTGTCTCTACTTGCTAGCTGCCGACGAAGTTCCTCATGGTAGAGATAGGTTATCGACACGTCATATTTAGAACCATTCCGATCCTCTTTGGCTCCATGATAGTTAAGACGGCAATATTCCCACTGATTAATGTCCACTGTGGCCTCCCTCCTCAGTGAATACCTGATAGACGCCGAGTATATACTACCTAGGGTTTCACTGTCAACGGAATTACTAGCGCTCTCAACCATCCAACCCCAACCGCTTATAAGCCTAGTCCCAATAGGCCAGATGCCGCTCCAGCATCAACGCAGTATAATAATCCCAAGGGAAATGAGCACTAGAAGACAGCGCGAGGATGGCGAGGCACACGATGAGCACCAAGGCCCAAGCCACAACCGAAGACCTGTACCACATCCCCGAAAACAGCAAAGCCGAACTCGTAAACGGGGAGATAGTGCCGATGTCACCCACCGGAGGACTGCCCAACCGCGCGGCCGGTAGCATCTACGTCAGCTTGCGCGCCTATGAGCGCCAGATGCCCGGTCACTACGCCTTCACCGACAACGCAGGCTTCATAGTAGACCTGCCGAACCGGCGCTCATTCAGTCCCGACGTGGCGTTTTACGGGGGCAAGGTAAGCGGTAAGTTCCTACAGGGCGCGCCGGTGTTTGCCGTGGAGGTGCGAAGCGAGGGCGACTACGGCCCCGATGCAGAGCGCGCAATGGCTCAGAAACGCGCTGACTACTTCAGGGCAGGTACCCTGGTGATGTGGGACGTAGACGTGTTGCAGGAAAGAGTCGTCAGGGTGTACCGAGTTGACGACCGCGAGAATCCCACCATCTACGGCCCAGGCCAAACGGCGGAAGCAGAACCTGCGCTACCGGGTTGGAGTATATCCGTCGATGAGATATTCGCCTGAACCCACAACCGCCCTTACCCGCTACCCTTCCAACCCCACCCGCCTGTAAGCCTCGTCCAGGTACGCCAGGTGCCGCTCCAGCGACGTTATCTCCCGTAGCTGCTCCTGCGTAAGCCGCTCCATCACCTCCCCGTCCGACATGAGACGTTCGAGGAAGGTGGGGCCGGTCTCGCCCTTCGCGTCGGTGTCCCAGACCGACATGGCGTGGCGCTGCACGATCTTGTAGGCCACCTGCCGGTCCAGGCCCGCCTCGGTGAGGGCGAGCATGACGGGTTGCGAGAAGACCAGCCCGCCCGTCAGCTCCAGGTTGCGCCGCATGCGTCCGGGGTAGATGTTCAGGTTGCCCACGATGGCGTCGAACTGGCGCAGCATGTAGTCGAGCAGGATGAAGGCACCGGGCAGGATGAGACGCTCGCCGGAGGAGTGCGATATGTCCCGCTCGTGCCACAGCGCGACGTTCTCCATGCCGGTGAGCGCGAAGCCCCGCACCACCCGCGCCAGGCCGCTGATGCGCTCGCTCTTGTGGGGGTTGCGCTTGTGGGGCATGGCAGAGGAGCCTTGCTGGGCCGCCCCGAACGGCTCCTCCACCTCCCGCACCTCCGTGCGCGCCAGGTGCCGTATCTCCGTCGCGAACTTGTCCAGCGAGGAAGCGAGCAGGGCCAGGGCGTTGAGCACGGCGGCGTGGCGGTCGCGCTGCACTATCTGAGTGGACACCGGGTCGGTCGCCAGGCCCAGGCGGGCGAGGGCGTCGGCTTCCAGGTCGGGCGGCACGTTGGCGTGGGTGCCCACCGCGCCCGAAATCTTGCCCGTGGCGATGTCGGTGCGGGCGGCTTCGAGGCGGTGCAGGTGGCGGCCCATCTCGTCGTACCAGACCAGCACCTTCAGCCCGAAGGTAGTAGGCTCCGCGTGCACGCCGTGAGTGCGACCTATCATGACCGTGTGCTTGTGCTCCAACGCCAGCCCCGCCAGCGTCACGCGCACCGCCGCGACGTCGCCCAGGATGAGGTCCATTGCCTCTTTTAGCTGCAAGGCGAGGGCGGTGTCGATCACGTCGGAGGAGGTGAGGCCGAGGTGCACGTAGCGGGCCGCGTCGGGGTCGGAGAGGCTGTCGCCCGCCGCTTTGAGGAAGGCAATCACGTCGTGGTCGGTGCTCTTCTCGTACTCGGCCATGAGCGCCAGGTCCACTCTGCCCTCGCGCAACACGGGCAGCGCCTCCTCCGGCACCTTCCCCCGTTCCGCCCACGCCTCGGCCGCGGCCACTTCCACCTTCCACCACAAATCAACCTTGCGCTGTGCCGACCAGATAGCCCCCATCTCGGGATTAGTGTAGCGGTCCAGGTCCATGTTGCTCCTCCGGGGTAGCGAGTGGTCAGTTCATAGACGAAAACGCAAAGCATGCCCTGAGCGCAGCCGAAGGGACGCAAAGAACGCAAAGGACGCGCAAAGATTAAGAAGGGTTGGATGGGTGCTACTCGTCACGTACCACTGGCCACGGATCACTCGTCCTTCATCTCCCCTTCGATCTCCTGCCCCAATGTGCCAAGTGCGGATAGCTCCTCCTGCTGGCGGGCTTCCTTGCGGCGGACGACCTTCTTGAGGCGGCGGCGGGTGCTTATCAGATAGCCGAACAGGGGCACCAGGATGAGCCAGGCGACGATAAGCGCCACTTGCGCGGCCCCTATCCGGTTGTTGAACGCGAGGCCGCACCCGAGGCACGTCATCAATACCCCAACGAAGCCGAATACGAACAGGAGTCGCTGGGTCTTTGCGTCAGGCATGTACTGTCCTCAAGAGGGATTGGCGTTTGTAGAATCGGAAGGCGGCGCGGGGATAGGGCCGGTGTCGTCGCGGTCGAGCATCTCGCTGAGGGTGCGTTCGCTCTGGCGCAGCTCCTCTTGCCAGCGTTGCGCCCTCATGCCGCTGTAGCGCCGGTAGGCAAAGAAAGCAGCGCCCGCGCTCGCCAGGGCCACGGCCCACACTATTATGGCCCACACTTGCAGCCCGTTCAAGCCGAGCGATATAGCCGCAAAGGCGGACAGTATGCTCAGCACGACGGCTGTAGCCAGCGCGTTGCGGGCGTTGGATTCGGCGCGGCTCACCGGCTAGCGTACCTCAACCCACAGCCCGCGCGCATCATAGGCCGAGAGGAGGGCGGGGGTGATAGAGTTTTGCAAATCAGCGGGGTTGCGGGTATGCACGCGCAGATAATTGTCGGTCAGGCCGTGCCACGTGCCATCGTCGGAGCGCATCTCCCACAACACCGGGCGCACCGTGCCGAGGTGCCGTACCGCGTACTCGGCTTCCAGGCGGGCGCTTATCTCCATCATCTCCAAGGTGCGGGCGTGGCGCACCTCCGGCGACACCTGGCCGGGCATGCTCAGGGCGGGGGTGCCGGGGCGTTGCGAGTAGGGGAATACGTGCACCCTGGAGAACTCCAGCTCGCGCACGAACTCGCGGGTGGCAGCCCATTCCTCGCCGGTTTCGCCCGGGAAGCCCGTAATCAGGTCGGTGGTGATAGAGATGCCCGGCACGGCTTCGCGACACTGACGCACCACCTCGGCGTACTCGCCCGTGGTGTAGTCGCGCTTCATGCGGGCGAGCGTATCATCGCAGCCGCTCTGCAACGGCAGGTGCAGGTGCGGGGCCAGCCTGCCCGCGTACCGGGGGTCGGACAGGAGGGGCAGCAGCATCACCGCGTCTGTAGGCTCCACCGAGGTGATACGCAGGCGCGGCACCTCCGTGCGGTCGAGCACCGCCCTGACGACGCCGGGCAGGTCGCGGGCCTCGTTAGGGTCCGCGCCGGACCGCTTGCGCTGGGCGTGGTCCTGCCCGTACTTGCCCATGTGCACGCCCGTGAGCACTATCTCCCTGAAGCCCTCGCTCAGCCGCTGGCGCACGAGGCTTACGACCTCGTTGGTGGGCGTGGAGCGGGGCATGCCCCTAGTGAACGGGATGATGCAGAAGGTGCAGAAGTCGTTGCAGCCGTCCTCGATCTTGACCATAGCGCGGGTGCGCGCCCGGAACTCGGGGTCTAGCTCGCCTTCTTCCTCGCCCCCGGCCCACGAAGGGGTACGCTCCGGTTCGGGCTCCACGCCAACCGGCGCGGGGGGCAGGTAGCCCGGCAGCCGCTCAAGGACCAGGCCCAGCAGGTCGCCCTTCTGCTTGTAGCCTATCACAAGGCCGACCTCTTCCATCTCCTGTAGCGTATCGCGGCCCGACTCGGCGTAGCAGCCTGTAGCCACCACGAGCGCGTCGGGGTTGGCGCGGGCCGAACGGCGCAGCCACTGGCGGCTTTTGCGGTCGGCCACGTGCGTCACCGAGCAGGTATTGACCACGTACACCTCGGCGGGAGAGGAGGACGGCACGATGCGAAACCCGGCGGCGCGGAAGTCGGCTATGGCCTTCTGGGTGTCGCTCTGGTTCACCTTGCAGCCCAGCGTCACAAAAGCCACGCGCGGGGAGGCGCTGTCCGGCTGTGGAGGCTGCGTTGTGGGCCTGGTGTCGAGGAAGATGAGGTTGGACATGAATTACTTCTAGAGTGCAGACTCCATTCAAACGAGCCTGCTATGCGCTCAGTCATACAATTATACTAAAGGCGTAATGCGCGGCACAAACCACAGGCCGCGAAAAGGGGAAAGGCGAGAGACACTCGATTCTCTCGCCTTTCCCCTTTTGCCCGTAATGCCCGGTCCTATGGCCTGGCAGGAGCCTGGCAGTCAGGGAAGAAGGTGTTAGCCACGATCTTGGATGCCTGTCCGCGGGTGACCTCGTTGGCGGGGCGGAAGTACGGCCTGTTCTGGTCGTCGCATGGCCCGCTCCTGGGATCCTGTGCGCCGCACGGGTAGCCTCCCATCACGTCCCTGTTGGTCAGGCGCATGATCCACGGGTAGAACTGGCTGCCCTCTCCCGTAGGTGGCACATCGGCGTAGTACTGCCCCGATACCGCTTCGCTGTACCCTGCCGCGTTGCTCACGATCTTCGCCATCTGCCCGCGTGTGGCATTCGCGTTGGGCCTGTACAACGACGAGTTCTCAGGCGTGCAGTCCTCGCCACCGGGCCTCTGCGGGCATGGGTAGCCGGCCACGATGTTGCGGTGCGTCAATCTGTTGACGTAAGGGTAGAAGGGGGAGCCGGGAGGCACGTCAGCGTAGATCTGGTTGCCTGGGTCTTCGTTGAAGCCTGCCGCGTTAGACACGATCTTGGCTATCTGGCCCCTGGTGATGGGGTTGTTGAGACGGAAGTACGGGTTATCGCTTGGGCCGCAGGGTTCAGCAGCCCCGGTCTGGGGGTTGGTGCCACCGCAAGGATAGCCGCCAAGCACACCCTTACAGGCCAGGCAGCGCACGTATGGGTAGAAAGAGGACACATCGTTAGAGGGCGGCACGTCCTGGTACTGGATCGCGCACGCCGTCGCCGTGGCTGTAGCGACCATCGTCGCCGTGCTCGTCCCGGTGGCTGTCATGGTGCTTGAGGTTGTGCCGGTGGCAGTGCTCGTCCCGGTCGCCGTGGAAGTGCCAGTGGTGGACGGAACAGCCGTTTGAGTAGCCGTGCCGGTAGCAGTCAAGCTGGCCGTGCCGGTGGCTGTGGCGGTACCTGTCACGGCCTGGGTCGCGGTCTGTGTCGCGGTCAGGGTAGCCGTTTCTGTAGCGGTCCCCGTGGCGGTGAACGTAGCTATGGCCGTCTCGGTGGCGGTATTGGTCCCGGTAGGGGTTCCCGTATTCGTCGAGGTCGCCGTGGACGTCTCGGTTGCTGTTTCAGTCGCTGTGTTGGTCGAGGTCGCGGTAGACGTCGAAGTCTCCGTAGCCGTGTTAGTGGCGGTCTGAGTCGCGGTGTTGGTAGCCGTCTCGGTGGCTGTGTTGGTAGCTGTGTTGGTGGCTGTGTTAGTCGCGGTGTTAGTCGCTGTGGCTGTGTTGGTGGCCGTGTTGGTAGGTGTATTCGTTGCGGTGTCAGTGGCGGTATTGGTTGCCGTAGCAGTATTGGTAGGGGTGTTTGTAGAGGTAGACGTTGCCGTGTCAGTAGGAGTCTCTGTCGGTGTGTTAGTAGCCGTGTTAGTAGCCGTGTTAGTAGCCGTGTTAGTAGCCGTGTTAGTAGCCGTGTTGGTTGCGGTATTAGTGGCTGTCTCTGTGGCTGTGTTGGTAGCCGTGTTGGTGGCTGTGTTGGTAGCCGTGCTGGTTTCTGTGGCTGTGTTAGTTGCCGTGTTGGTTGCGGTATTAGTGGCTGTCTCTGTGGCTGTGTTGGTTGCGGTAGGTATGCTCGTTGCGGTGTCAGTAGGAGTCTCTGTTGCGGTATTGGTGGCTGTGTTCGTTGCGGTATCAGTCGCCGTACTGGTCGCTGAATTAGTGGCAGTCGCAGTATTGGTAGGGGTGTTTGTAGAGGTGGAAGTTGGAATCTCCGTAGCCGTTTCCGTGGGAGCTTCAGTTGCCGTGTTGGTAGCCGTGTTAGTGGCTGTCTGAGTAGCGGTGTCGGTAGGTATGCTAGTTGAGGTAGCAGTTGCGGTCTCTGTAGCCGTGCTGGTAGCCGTGTTAGTAGCGGTGCCCGTGTCCGTAGGCACAGCCGTAGCGGTGTCCGTGGCTGTCTCCGTGGCGGTATTGGTGGCGGTATTGGTAGCTGTGTTCGTGGCTGTGTTGGTAGGCGTGTTCGTCTCGGTCGGGGTGGGGGTGGCCGTGCTGGGGCTGGCTACCAGCACCTGCGGGGAGAACTCCGACGTATTGCGCTCGCTGTCCGTCGCCGTGCCGGTCACGAACTGGCCCAGCGGTATCGACGTGGGCACCGTCACCGAGAAGGGGGTCACACAACCCGGCGAGCTGACGAGGTTCGTGCTGGCTACCAGCGTCTGCCCCTCGCCGTGTCCGCCCGGGTCCAGGCTCTGGTTGGTGAAGAACTGTAGCGTGTAGAGCACCGGGGTGGTCACCACCGGAGAACTGAGCATCACGCCGCTTATGGTGGTGCTGCTCCCGTCGCTGGTAGCGGAAGTAATCTCGGGGTAGTTTTGCAGGTAGTTGGGGCCGGTGTCCGTGTCGCACGGGTCGTTGGGGGTGACTCCGTTCTGGCCCAGGTCGATGCCGAGGTCGTTCACGGTCGGGTCGCCCAGGACGCTGCCGTTGGAGAAGATCGAGTTGGACAGGAAGCTGTTGCTAGCCCCCGCCTGCTCGTAGATGCCGTCGTCGCCGTTATACGCGATCACGTTGGCCGCAGAAGCGGGGTCGTTGGTCGTTTGCGCACCAATGACGTTACCGGTAGGTCCGTTCTGGGTGCCGGGAAGGGTGCTGGTGGAGATGTAAACGCCGTGGCTGCCGTTGCCCAGAGGCCCGTTGCCCGCCGCGTTCGTACCGATGAGGTTGCCCTGCACGAGGTTGCCCTGGACGTTTGTGCTGCCGGCAGTGGTATCGAGCCGCACCCCATACTGGCTGTTGCCTGAGATGAGGTTTCCCGCCCCGGCTGCGGTGCCGCCCACGGTGTTGCCGATGGTGCTGTTGGATCCATGAGTGAGGAGCACGCCCGTCCCATTGGGGATAGCAGCGGTGCCTGTGATGGTGGTGCCGATGTAGTTGCCCTGCACGAGGTTGCCGGTGGCATTAGCGCCGTTTGCGGTGATGAACACGCCGGTGGTGTTGCCGGAGATGAGGTTGCGGGCCGCCGCCGTGGTGCCGCCCACCGTGTTGGTTATGCCGCTATTGATGAACACGCCCGACGTGTTGGGTAGGGCAGAGGTGCCGCTAGGGTCGGTGCCGATATAGTTGCCCTGCACCAGGTTGCCCGTGGCTGCGGTAGCCGCGAGGTAGACGCCATTAGTGTTGCCGGATATGAGGTTGCGCGCCCCGGCGACGGTGCCGCCCACCGTGTTGGAGGGTGCCGTTATGTACACACCGTAAAAGTTGGCGACGGAGCCGGTAGCCGCGGCGTTGGTGCCGATGAGGTTGCCCTGCACCAGGTTGCCCGTGGCCCCACTGCCGCTGATGTTCACACCGTAGAAGTTGCCGGAGATGAGGTTGCCCGCCCCGGCAGCGGTGCCGCCCACCAGGTTGTTGGGGGCAACGATAGAGATACCGCTGTTATTCGCGACAGCGCTAGTGCCGGCCGCATTCGTGCCAATATAGTTGCCTTGCACCAGCGTACCCGTGGCCCCGCTGAGCACGTCAACCCCTGCATTGGTATTGCCGGATATGATGTTGCGCGCCCCGGCGGCGGTGCCACCTACCGTGTTGTTAGGCGCATTGTCCAGCCCTATACCCGTGCCGTTGGGCAGAGCAGCAGTGCCCGCGGCGTTGGTGCCGATATAGTTGCCCAGGACCGTGTTGCCCGTGGAACCCGAATTGACGAGGTATATTCCGTTCCCGGTATTACCCGATATGAGGTTGCGGGCTGCCGCGGTGGTGCCGCCTATGGTGTTGTTGGGGGCATTGTCCAGCACTATGCCGCTTGCGTTGGGTACGGCTGACGTGCCCGCCGGATTGGTGCCGATATAGTTGCCCTGGATCGTGTTGCCAGTGCCCCCGACTATATAGATGGCCCCGCCATAATTGTTGATTACCAGGCCCATCACGGTGCTGTTGTTAGTATTGATGGTCAACCCGAAGTTGGGTGGCTGCCCGGTCAGTTGGATGATAGGAGTGCCCGCGTATCCGGGCTGGGTGGTACCGTCTATGCGAACCGGGTCGTTTATGTCGGGCAGGAGACCGGCTGGGGTAATCGTCTGCAAGCCGGTCCCGATGTTGAAGGTGATGGTGTCGTAGCTGGCCGGTAAGGGTGTGGCGTTGGCCTCCTGTATAGCCTCGCGCAGGGTGCAGGTGGTGGAGCCTCCCGGCTCGCCGCAGATGCCGTCCGTGCTGGCATCCCCCGTGTCGGCGGTGGAGTTGACCACGAAGGTAGCCACGTCCAGGGAGAAGGGCGGAGTGCCGGTCACCGGGTCGGTGCTGTTGACACGGTAGAAGCGCTGGAACTGGGTATTGGCGAGACCTATGTTGCCGCCGGGGTTACGTGGCGGCACCTGGGCGTAGACGAAGCCGGTGCCTGAAGTCACATAGCCAAAGAAGTTGAAGGAGGCCGGCCTACCGCCCCCCGTGATGGCGGACCAGGGTATAGCTAGCTCTCGGGTGTTGCTCGCGCCGTTGTCGGCATAAGTTCCGTAGTTGGCGGTCTGGGCGGACCAGCCGCCCGCGCCGTTGGCGGTACGATATTCCCGGTAGCCGTTCTTGAAGTAAGTGACAAAGTCGGCCCTGAACGGCAAGGTACCCAGGCCGCTGTTATCGTATGGTTGGCCTACAAGGGTACCGTTGGCGTTTGAGCCGCCGTTGGGGGTGGCCAGCGGGTCCTTGTCCAGGTAGAAGACCGCGCCTTCGAAGATGTTGGCGTTGGTGACGGCCACGTACAGGTTGTTGGTGTCCCAGGTCACGTACCAGGTCTGCGAGCCGCTGGACTTGGCGTTCTGCCCGTCGGTATGGTTGCCGTATTCCCCGGCGGTGATGTTGCCGTCGATTGTGGGGGTGGCCATGGGTGCGCCCAGCGAGCGAGGCGTCAGCGCGCCCCCCGCCAGCCACACCAGGGCACCCAGCACGAGCGCCACGCCAAATACACGGCTTAAGAATAGAGCGGTGCGCCGAGATACGCGGTTGCTGCCCACGCCAATTCTCATGCTATCCTCCAGAACGCAATGCTGGCACGCGAGTCCGGCCAACGCCACAGTAACCTGGTATTCGTGACGCCCCCCAAATCAAGCTACAAGCGCCTGGGTGCCGATACCTAGTAGCAGTCCCCAGGCGAACAGTGCTAAGTATAACAAATTGCAGTACCCCGTTGTAAATACCTTGGTAGAGGAAAACGCTAAGACGCTAAGACGCCAAGAACGCGCCAAGAC
>DASVQO010000110.1:0-13233 GCA_036389075.1 Chloroflexia bacterium
AGCGTAACGAGAAATCTCGTCCTACACTGGGATGTTTCCCTTTTCTCACGAGACTCTGTGCCGTGGAAAAGGTGAAGTTTTGGGTGCTAAAGGACGAGATTTCTCGTTACGCTCGAAATGACATGTGTGGGGCCTGGGTGCCGATTTCCCATAAGTTGCTTCTTGGGGTAGGTTGTAACAAGAGGGTAGTCTCCGCAGGAGACTTGGCCCCTTGTAAGCCCGCCAATTCATTGGCAGGGCACACCCGCAGGGCTTATCAGGGCTGTGTGCTGCCTGCGATCTCGCGGTAGATGTAGTATCTCACTTCAGGCTGGGGCTGCGCCTCTTCGCCGGGTGCGTCCAGGTTCCGGGCACGAGGTTGGGCACCACGTAGCGAGGCGCCTGCGGGTAGCGAGGTAAACTGGGTCGTGTTGAAGATTGCGTCCCAGGTGAGTTCTCCCGCCGCATCCTGTACAGCCTTGAGGAAGTTCTCGGTCACCAGGTGGCCTGCATCGTAGAGCATCTTCATGGCCCCCACGTCAAACGTGCCAACCGACCCGGTGAAATGGGGCACGAGGGTCCTGATGTCCGTCGTGCGGATTTGACCGTCGTCCTGATCGGCCTCAAAGATGGTCGTGCCCATCTGGTCCAGCGTGCGGTTGGCCATATCAAATAGCCCGTTCCAGGGTTGGTTGGTGATGTCCAGGGAGCCGAGGAACATACCTACGACCCGGTCGCACTCGGACAGCTTCACGGCGGCGCTCAAGCTGTAGTTGTCGCGCACGCCGCCGTCGGTGTAGAGGTTGTCTACCGCCGCCCGGTGCTTGTACGCGATGGGGGCGCGTGCCGGTACGAAGATGAACGGAATGCTCGCGCTGCACCGGCATACCTCGGCCAGGTTGGGGAACTGCAGCACCTCGGGGTCGTAGTCGCGGTGCACTTCCCAGAAGGCCATCCTGCCGGGAGCAGGCTCGAAATCGCCCCGCGCGGCTTCCAGGGTGGCGGGAGGGATATGCCGGGTGAAGCACCAGACCGTCTCCTGGCCCGTGGTGAAATCGGTGCTGATGACGTAGAGGGGCAGTCTCTTTCTGGTGGGGCGTATGCTGGTACACTTGGGGTCCTCCAGGAGGTAGCACTGGAGGGCTTTGAGCAGCTTGTTGCCCTTCAAGAACCCACGGAACCGCTTGTAGTCCAGGTGGAAAATGGCGTCGAACAGTCCGCTCCAGTTCCAGTCTTCCACCGCCCCGGCGCTCGGTTTGCCCCCGAACATGCGCCAGACGTCACTTTTCCAGATTTCCCACATTTCATCGGGGCTGTAGCCCAGGGCGAACATGGAGGCCACAATCGAGCCTGCCGAAGTGCCGACCGCAACCTGGATGTCGTCCAGCAAGCCGTGTTCTTCGAGCGACTTGAGCATGCCGATGTGGGCTACCCCTCGTATGCTTCCGCCGCTCAGCACCAGTCCTAGCTTCGTCATAAGACGTACTCCTTTACGGTGAGACCGCTGCTATTTGCGCTACAATTCCCTGTCTCAGGCAATGGTTATACATCCCACATGCCCACTGAGTCAAGAGCTTTTAGACCAGTAAGTAAAGAAACCCTGTTTCGGCGGTATGAGGCCGCCGGCGCTGTTTGTTGGCATCACGGGCTTGCCAGGCGGTTATACTTTTCAAGCGCCGCTCTCAACCTGTCGTGGGGCAAGGCCACTACCTGGTGGTGGTCGCGCCCAACCATCGTCTCGGCGGCCACCAGCGCATTGACGACGGCTTCTTCGGTGGCCTGCACCGTCGCCTCGAATAGCGGGCTGATGTGGTTGTTGCTCAGCATCTCCACGCTGCTGGTGCGCGCCTCCAAATCGCCGGGGTTGGCGGTGGAGAACGCGATAAAGATGTCGCCGGAGCTATTGCCCGCCACACTGCCCGTCCTCGCCAGGCCCATGCTGATGCGGCGCGCTATGCGCTTTAGCTGGTGGGGCAGCAAAGGCGCGTCCGTGGCCGCCACCACGATGACGGAACCTGCCTCACTCGTTGCGTTGCTGACCGGCACGGGGCCCGGTAGGTCCTCGGTTATTTCGCGGCCCACCGGCACCCCCGCCACGAGCAACTGCCGCCTGAGACCGAAGTTGCACTGCGCGAGCACGCCGAGCGTGTAGCCGCCCTGTTCGGCAGCCAAACGCCTTGAAGCCGTGCCTATGCCGCCCTTGAACTGGTAGCAGATCATCCCCGTGCCGCCGCCGACGTTGCCTTCTTCCACGTTGGTAACGCCGGCCCCGTCGAGCGCGCCGAACACGTGCTCTTCCTTCACGTGGAAGCCGTTGATGTCGTTCAGGTAGCCGTCGTAGGTCTCGCCCACCACGGGCAGCGACCAGAAGTCGTCGCCAAACGTGTTGAGGCCGGGCTTCTGCATCTCGCGCACGTACCAGGCGATCACAGCGTCCCGCACCACGCCGACGCTATGGGTGTTGGTGATCATCACCGGGCCTTCCAGGAAGCCCGATTCCTCTACCCAGGTGGTGCCCGTCATCTCGCCGTTGCCGTTGAGCGAGAACCAGCCCGCGAAACAGGGCACCACCGACTGCTTGCCCCGAGGCAGTATCGCCGTGACGCCCGTGCGCACCGGGCCGCTACCCACCTTCAACTCCCCCTCGCCGGAGATGAGGGTTGTATGCCCCACTTCCACGCCCTCCACGTCGGTGATAGCGTTCAGCGGGCCGGGGTTGCCGTCAAAGGGGATGCCGAGGTCACGCGCGCGGGGTCTGCTCATGGAGTACGTCCTGTTCGGGGTGTTGGAGGCTATGATACCAGAACGGGGCACACGTGCCTACCCTTCGCATGAGCTTACTCGGACCGGGCGTAATTACATGCACGCTCGCTACAAATGGAACCATTATGGCAGCCGATGTTGTGTAATAGTAAACCATCGGGCAGGTACGAGGAGGGGAGCATGCAGCGCTTTACTCACCAGGCGAGCCGTCTAACGCTATCCCTGTGCGCGGCAACTATGATGCTCTTGTCGCCGGTGCGCGCATACGCCAACGCTACCGCAGGTGCCCAGGAGCAAAGCCGCAACCTCGGCCCCGGCAACATACCCGTGGCGGGGAGGTTCTTGCAGGAGTGGAGCAGGCAGGGCAGCGAACAGGCCAGCGTGTACGTGAACGGCTGGCCCATTACCGAGCGCAGGCCCGAAATCTCCCTTGAGGACGGCAAGACCTATGATGTGCAGTGGTTCGAGCGCGCACGCTACGAAGCCCACCCCGAGCACAAAGCCCCTTACGACGTGCTCCTGGCCCGCCTGGGCGCTACCCTGGTGGAGGGGAGGGGGAGAGTGGACCCCAATACCCGGCAGGTGCGTAACCGGAGCGACTTGCCTTTCCTGGGTACCGCCCCACCCCCGGACGCCGACAGCAAGAGCAAGGCATGGTTCCAGGAGACCGGGCATTCCCTATCAGGTAAATTCCTGGAACAGTGGAACCGCTATGGCGGCCTTGCGCAGTTCGGCTTCCCGCTATCAGAGCAGTTCGAAGAGGTCAGCCCCACCGACGGCAAGACCTATACGGTGCAGTACTTCGAGCGCAACCGCTTCGAGTTGCACCCCGGCAACCCAGCACCTTACGACGTGGAACTGGGCCTGCTAGGTGTCCAGCAGCACCTGCTTACTCCCGTGCCCTCAGACCAACTGCCTATCGCCCCACCAAAGGGGGTTACGTCCAGTAAGGACACTTTCGTGCAGGGTTCATTCCAGGAGCCTACAAGCCTGGTGGGGTTCGAAAAGTCCACGGTAGTAGCGGCGCGTTTTCTTGATGCGATTACATTCCAGGACCGGCTGGTGCACGCCGACGACAAGGGGAACTGGTTCCCGCTTGCCGCCTGGTACGTGCCGTCGCTGGAGAACGCAGGCTCCTACTTCGTGGGTGCGGGTGAGGACCGCCATCTCGTGACCAAGTACAAGCTACGGCCCGGTATCAAGTGGTCGGACGGTGTGGAGCTAACATCTAACGACGCTGTGTTTGCCTATTCCCTGCTGTTGAGGGATCCACACGCTGTGTCCACCGAGAGGCTGAAAAAGCTAGCGTCGGTAGACAACCCTGACAAGTACACGCTCATCTACAACTGGCTATCCTCCAACGAGGCGCGCGCCCGCTACGAAAGCCCAGGGCTGGACAAGGTGGAGTACGATTTCCTTCGCCCCTTCATCGAGGCACGCAAACCTGTGGTGGACAGGGGGTACTTCATTGTAGGCGCAGTGCTGCCCGAGCACGTCCTGGGCACGCTGCCCGTGGAGAAGTTGCAGGAGACTGATTACGCCCGCGCCCCCGTTGGCTATGGGCCTTACATCGTGCAGTCCTGGAAGCGGGGCGAGGAGATGGTGCTGGTGGCGAACCCGAACTACAATCTCACCGCCAAGCCCCTCATCAAGCGCGTAATCAGCCGCTTCCAGGTGGACATGTCGTTCGTATCACAGTTCCTGACCAACAACCTGGACGGGTACTCGGGCGAGGTCTTCGCGGCGCCCCCCGAACAGTGCCCGCAAATCGAGGCAGCCAACGGCAGGTGCGACAGCATACCCGGCCCTATGTGGGAGCACCTGGAGTTCTCCTTTACTTATCCGCCGTTCCAGGACAGACGAGTGCGCCAGGCCATCATGCAGGCGATCAACCGGGGGCAACTTGCCCATTTGGTATACAGAGACTCCGCCTTGGTCAACAACAGCCCCGTGCCACCCAGCGTCTACTTCTCGCTTGAAAACCCCAACTTCGCCGCTGAATTCCCTGAGCTTGCGGCTAAGTACCATCTGCCCGTGTACCCGTACGACCCGGTTGCAGCTAGTCGTTTGCTGGACGAGGCCGGTTGGGTGCGGGGAGCGGATGGCATCCGTGCCAAGGGTGGCGAGCGCCTATCGTTCGAGTACGGCACCACGCGTAATGTCCTTCGGCAGGCTGTTCAGGCCCACGTGCAGGCCGACCTCAAGGCTGTAGGCATCGAGGCTGTTCCGGTGAACTATCCCCAGGGCTTCTTCCCGCCAAGCGGACCTTTAGGTACCGGCAAGACCAAGCTGGCGCAGTTTGCCTACGAGCAGAACGAACTGACCGACTTCCGCCAGTTCAGCACCGACCCCGTGAAGTCCAGCCCCGACCCGATGAGGCGCAACTTCCAGCAGTACAGCAACGACAGGGTGACGGAGGCCGCCCGGGTAGTCGACTCGGAGATAGACCGTGGGAAGATCGCCGAGGCCGCCGCCATAATCCAGGTTGAGGTGATGAACGACATTGCGGTGGTGCCGCTCGTGCAGCGTGCCAACATAGAGGTCTACAGGCGCACGCTGGAAAATCGCAAGCTGAGCAACGGCATCGCCTCCCAGTGGTGGAACATCGTGCAGTGGTACTTCAACTAGCGGCCTGCTGATGCGCTCGGCACTGTTCCTCCGCCATCTGTATAATGCACCGTACAAATATTTGCGGGAGGAAGCGGATGGCAGACAAGATAGTGGTGGAAAAGCTGGAGCAGGCGGTCGGCATCATGCGCGAACTGGATATCGACCTGTGGATCACCTACGCGCGCGAAACGACCCTCACGCCCGACCCGTGCCTGGAGATCATCGCGGGCTTCGAGGTGACCTGGCACTCGGCGTTCCTGGTGAGCAAGACCGGCGAGCGGGTGGCAATCGTGGGCCGCTTTGACGCCGAGAACGTGCAGATGACCGGCGGCTACTCGCGGGTTATACCCTATGACGAGAGCATCAAGCCCGCCCTGCTGGAGGTGGTGCGTGGTTTCGACCCGCGTAGCATTGCGCTCAACTACTCCGAGAACGATCCCGCCGCCGATGGCCTGACCCACGGCATGTTCCTGGACCTGCAACGCACCTTGGAGGGCAGCCCTTTCGCCTCTCGCTTCGTGTCGTCCGAGGGGCTGGTGTCCGCGCTCAGGGGGCGCAAGTCTCCCTCCGAGGTAGAACTCATACGTGCGGCCATCAAGACGACCGAGGAGCTTTACAGCCAGGTGGGGCAGGGCCTCGGCCTCGGGCAGCAGGAGCTAGACATCGCGGAGCGGCTGACCTCCATGCGCAAGTCGCTAGGGCTGGGCACCGCCTGGGCCGAGGAGTACTGCCCCATCGTAAACGCGGGGCCGGACTCGCCAGTGGGCCACGCTGCCCCAGGCCGGTATGAAACCCGGCCCGGCCACCTGCTGCACATGGACTTCGGGGTCAAACAGGACGGCTTCTGCTCCGACTTGCAGCGCATGTGGTACATCCCCGACGAGGACGAGGCGGGCATCCCGGACGACGTTCGCCGGGCCTGGGACGCCTGCTGGGGCGCTATCGATGCGGGGGCCGCATTGCTCAAGCCGGGCGTGAGGGGCTGGGAGGTAGATGAGGCCGCCCGCTCTTACCTCATCGCCGCGGGCTACCCTGAGTACCAGCACGCGCTCGGACACGGCCTGGGCAGGGTGGCCCACGACGGCGCGACGCTGCTGGGGCCGCGCTGGGACCGCTACGGCAACACTCCCTATGGCGTGGTGGAGGCGGGCAACGTCTTTACGCTGGAGCTTGGCACCGTCGTGCCCGGCAGGGGCTATATTGGGCTGGAGGAGGATGTGCTGGTTACGGAGGACGGCATTGAGTGGCTGAGCACTCCGCAGCGTGAGCTTTGGGTGCTGAGTTAGGCGCAGGCGAAACTTACCGGGTTTTCACGCTGCTAAAGTCGAAAAGAGGCTTGCCGCCGTGTATGTAGGTCTCCGTGAGCCACCAGAAAATACCAAAGACACACCCGTAAGCAAACACTCCGACAATTATAACCCCAAGCAGGCTCCTGCCCAGGCTATAGCCGAGGCGCACGTCGATTATCACTTTCAGAACGGCGCCCAGAAACACACCTCCATACAGGACAAGGCCGAGGTTCCCGTTGAGAAGACTCAGGGTCGAACTACCGTTCATGTAAGCCAGGCCGTGGATGATGGCGATTACCATGACGAACTTCAGGTAAAGTTCCAGGCTGTCGTTGGAACTGTCAACCGCGCGCTGTCGCCGCCTCATGCGCCCGTGGGCCATTTCTATACCCGTAGCTATACCCTCGCTGAGGTTGGCGACTTCAACGTAGCCGGCGTAAGCAGCCTGGGCGAGTGGCTGCCCGCAGCCCCGGCAGTAGTTCTTTGCCGACCCGCAGGGTTGTCCGCAGTTATCGCAGTAAGACATCGTGACATTTTCCTGGCATGTGACTAAGGCAGGTGCGTAAGAGTCCTCCGCTTGCCTCCTACCGAGTATAGTCGCGCTTGCATGTGCGAGCAATAGGTAAATAGGGTGAATTGTTAAGACCTAATGTACTAATCTTTGACGCCGGACTTTGAGGCAGGTTAGTAAATGAGGCAACGCAGGTCTGTGGGACACCTGTGTTGCCTCATTTACTAACCTGCCTTAGAGCCAGCGGAGCGGACCCCGCATCATCAGACATGCGTTCTCTACTCACCTACATCCTGGCTCATATCTATTCCTACTGAAATGCGGTTACACCTGCTTCCTGCTCCGCTCCAAACTCGTAACGCAGGAACAGGTGGCTACCAGCCCGCCGCACTCCTACTAGCGTGCCCCAGGCCGGGTGCTCCGGCGCCAGGCTCCTGCCTTCCACGAGTCCCGGCCGCCCGGCCCGCCCATCCCGCCCGACAACTTGCGGCGACAGGGTGAGGAACATCTCATCCAGGGAGGCAGCCCCGAAGAAGTTGCCTATCAGGTGCGGGCCGCCCTCCACCAGCACGACCCCGCTGTCCGTGTGTAGCGCACGCCTGACCGCCCTCAGCATGGCCTCGGCCGTCAGCTTGCTTTCGCTGTTCGCCTGCGCGCCTTCGGGCACCTCAACGCGTACCCACTGAGGCAGGCCCAGGCTCTCTAGCCGCTCTTGCCCCGCCGGGGTGGTGACAACCAGCACCCGGGCACCGGCCCGGAACAGCGCGGCGCTGGTATCTACGTCCCCCGTGGCCGTGACAATGACGCTCAATGGTGGTTCCGGCTTGCCCATCATGGCTCGGAATTCGGTGTACGCCTCCCCCAATGGCGGGTGTGCGTACTCGGGCGTCAACAAGTGGTGCGACGCGGTGCGCAGGGTGCCCGCCCCCATGATTATCGCATCGGCAGTGGCCCTGAGGAGGCCCATGAGCGCCCGGTCGTGCTCGTTGGCCCCACTGATAGCTTTGCCTCCCTCCTTGCCCGGGATGCCCAGCGACACTACTCCATCGAGGCTCGTGACCAGGTTGCCGATCACATGGGGCCGCCCCGCGTGCGATGGTAGACGCAAGGGGCCATAGATGCCAGCCAGTTCGGGCGGCAGCGGCAACTCGTCCCCCGAGCTTGCGTCGTAGAGGGCCTGGAAGGGGGCGAGGGTAGGGGCAGTGCGGGCCTGCATCATCGCTGTAACCCGCATGCTACGAAGAACTCGGAGCGGAGCGCCGGGTTCGTGTCGTACTCGCCGCGCCAGAAGGTAGTGCGGGTAGTAGGCAGCACTTCCTGCACGCCGCGCATCTGGGTGCACAGGTGGTGCGCTTCCAGGTAAACGGCCACCCCGTGCGGCTTGAGCAGGGTATCGAGCGTGTCGGCTATCTGCTGCCCCAGCCGCTCCTGCACGGTAAAGCGCCGGGCGTAGAGGCGCACCAGCCGCGTCAGCTTGGAGATGCCGATTATCTCTTCGTGGGCGATATACCCGACGTAAGCCTGGCCGTAGAAGGGCAGGGCGTGGTGCTCGCAGAGGGCGTAGAACTGGATCGGTCCCTGGATCACCTGACTAAGGCGGCAGTCCGGCCCGCCCCGACACTCCGTGCTGAAGACCTTGAGCAGCTTCGGGTCGCCCTCGTACCCGGAGGTCGCGTCGAGCATCGCCCGCATGAACCGCCGTGGGGTATCCTCAGTCGAGGGCGTGTCGAGGTCCATGCCGAACGCGGTGAATATCTCGCCTATATAGCCCTCGTATTTACGCAACTCCTCGTCCGAAATATGGCGCGGGTGCAGGGCCATTCCCGTCTCCAGCCCTGTGTCCAGTTCTTCATCGAAGTCCATCTTGAGTGACATGATGCTTTCCTTTCTATGTTTGGAAGTGATGTAACGAATAATAGCCTGGAGCTACAGCACCCAAAGGTGACCCTGTCATTTCGAGCGTAGCGAGAAATCTCGTCCTACACCCCGGTGTTTCACTTTTCCCCTCGATACCCTTTGTTGCAGGAGAAAGGTGGAACTTCGTGCTAAAGGACGAGATTTCTCACTGCGCTCGAAATGACAGGGTCACCTTGGGTGCTGTAGCTCGACTAATGCTGGCCGTTTTGAGAGAGGATAAGAAACAATGGCGAATGGGGGGAGGACCACACGCCCCTGTCCGGAATCCGCACGCTACGAAGCTGCGGGCAGTCGCCCCTTGAGGTCGTCGGCGCGGAAGGGGCCAGGCTCAGCGATGAGGCGGCGGGCGGCGTCTACCTGGTCCCACACGTTCCACAGGAGCACCCCGCGCACGCGGCCTCCCTCCAGGTAATAGACCACGCCTTCTCGGTACGGCTCCTTCCAGTCGGCTACCGTCTCAAGCCGCGAGTCTATTTCGCCCACCGCCTCGTAGCCCAGGTCGAACAGGTCGGAGTAGAAATAGGGCAGGTGATCGTAGGGTTTGGCCTCGCCTGCCATCGCGCGCCCGGCGTGACGGCCCATCGTCTTAGCGTTGTCCTCGTGCTCGACCCGGCGGCGCTTGCCCAGGGTGGCGTCCCAGAACGCTGCCACATCCCCGGCGGCGTACACGTCGGGCGCGCTCGTGCGTAGGAATTGGTCCACCACGACCCCGTCCTCCACCGCCAGCCCGGCCTCCTTAGCCATGCCCGTCTCAGGCTGGATGCCTATCCCCGCAACCACTCCATCCACCACGATCTCACGCCCGGTTGCGGTTGTAAGCACGTACTCATCCCCCCGCGCTTCCAGGCCCGCCGCCCGCTCGTGCGTCAGTACCTCCACGCCTTTTTCGCCGTAGTAGCCGTTCAAGAAGCAGCCCAGGTCGGCGGGGTAGAGGCGGTCGCCAATGCGCTCGCCACTGACGAGGAGCGTCACCGTCTTGCCGTTCATCGCCAGGGCCGCGGCCATCTCCGACCCGATGAGGCCGCCTCCTATAACGGCGAACCTCTGGCGCTGGTCGGCGAGTTGTCGCAGGCGGCGGTAGTCCTCTACGGTGCGGAAGTAAATAACCCCGTCCTCGGCCTGGCCGCCGAAGGGGAGCCGCCGGGGGGTGCCGCCCGTGGCAAGGAGTAGCTTATCGAATGTGTAAGCGGTGCCCTGCTCGTCCCGCACCTGCTTGTTGCCGGGGTCCAGCAGAGCCACCCTGTGGCCCAGGTGCATCTCCACACCCTTGTCAGCCGTCTTGCTCCACACGCTGTCGAGCGACTTGCCCTGCCAGAGCTTCTTTGACAGCGGGGGCCGCTTGTAGGGCGGGTCCGCTTCCGCGCTGATAAGTCCTATTGAACCTGAAGCGTCTATGTCGCGTATGCCACGGACCGCCGCGTCCGCGGCCATCCCGCCGCCGACGATAAGGTACTGGTAGTGGGTCATGATTGGTGTCCTTTCTTTATGCTTGCTGTATGTGTGTCTTTGTCGTTTACCTGTTGAGGTCGCCAGCGTGGCCGCTCACCGCGCGACGCATGTGCTCCAACCAGCCGCCGTGCGCCCCCGGCCCGAGCGATTCGAGGGCCGACAGCGCCTCAGGCGAGAGCAATTCGGGCAGGCGCTCGCCCAGGTCGGCCGCTATCGTGGCGAGGGCGATGCTGTGCCGCACGTACCACGAGGTCAATTCCACCACGATTGGCTGGCGGGTGCGTACGGCGAACGCCTCGTCCCTCTGCCCGATTTCGGCGGCCAACACCTCCGCCCCGTCCTGTACCACGACCAGCCAGCGGTTGCCCTGGTCGGGCGCTACCTGGTAGCGGAAGACGTTGCCCCGGCAGCCGCCGCACTCCTGGCGGCAGGAGGGCAGGCAGAGCGTGGTAATCTCCACTCCGCGCTCCTGGGCCATGCCGAGGTGCGCGGAGAGGGCCTCCGCCTCCTGCGGCCACGTCGCCACCAGCAATCGCTCCCTTGCCGTGTCCAGCAACGCGCCCGCGGTTTCCAGCACCACGTCGTAGCCCCGCGCGTTCCAGACGTACTCGTACTCGGCGGGCACCGAGACCTCTTCGAGCGAGCGGCGGGCGGTCGCCAGGTCGTCTTGGAAGCGCGTGCTCAGCCTCTGGGTGAGTTCCAGGGGCGGCACGGGGGAGTACCTCGGCCCGGAAGGGGTATCGACCCGCAGGACCGCGCCCCGCTCCTCCAGCCTGGGCAGGACGGCATACACGTTCGCCCTGGGCAGGCCGGAGACCTTGGCTAGCTCGTAGCCCGTGAGGGGGCTGCGTTGGAGTAGCGTTACATAGGCGCGCGCTTCGTACTCCCCGAAACCAAGACGTTGTAGTGATGCAACCAGGTCTTCCATATACTCTCCTCATTTGTAGTAGTAGCTTCAACTACTACTAATACAATAGCAGGTTACAACCAGGCGGCATATAGTACTTTAGTACTATGCTGCTCCCTGAGTATAGCAAAGAGCTGTGTCACAGTAGGAGAGCAGCACTGTGGTGGCCTCTGTCATTCTGAGCGTAGCGAAGAATCCAAAGAAGGTGGTATAGCGAGGTTGTCGAACATCACATCCTATAGCGCTGACGTTCAACGTAGTGGTCGAGGCAGCATCTTAGATTCTTCGCTACGCTCAGAATGACAGGGGCCACCTTTACTCTGTCCATTCGACTTTGACGCAGCCCTAGCTTAGGGTACTCGGAGATTAAGACCCCGCTAGACGCTTCTGAGTGGCCTACAAAGCACAAAAGGAGCCTCTTATGGCTCCCCTTGTTGATTACAGTATGAGATTGTCGCTCTTATGCCAGAGGTAGCTAACGGCGCTAGCTCTGCGCTGTCTGTGCTCCTACTTCACCACCAACTGCGTGCGCTGGCCCCTGGCGGCGTGGCCGGGCAGGCTGCAAATGATGGTGTAGGTGCCAGGGGCCAGTTCGAGTTCCAGGGTCTGAGCGCCGTCGCGGCTGCCGAAGTTGGGTGTCTTGGCGATGAGCGCGCCGGTGCTGTCCTCTACCGCGAAGTTGTGGGTGTTCTGGCCCGTGTTGGTCACCGTGAAGATCACCTTGCCTGCTGGTACTTCCTGCTGGCTCAGGTCGATGGCCCACTCCCTGAGGGTGCCCTGCACCTGGGTGGCGCTGCCGTCGGTCGCGCCCTGGCCGGTAGCGGGGGTGGATGTAGCTGCTCCGGCGGGGTCGGCAGGTGCCTGGGTGGCGTTGGCCTCATCCTCCATGCCCGCCATATCTCCCATGTCGGTGCTTTCGGTAGCCACGGCCGAGGGAGCGGTTGTTACTGCCGTCTCCAACTCCGCCGGCAGGGTTGTCTCCACCGGAGCCATAACCACCGTCTGCGTGGCGGTAGCTACAGGTGTGGCAGCGGGGGTGCCTGGTCCGCCGCAGGCTGCGAGGCTCACCAGCATTGTGGCGGCGAGGGTGGTGATAAGTGCTGCCCTCTTGATGTTGCCTTGTGAATGGTTTCTTAATGTCATGTTGAACGCTTTCCTCTCATGGTTGTGTCGATGTTGTGGTATGTCGTAGGGGCTGCCCAATGGGAGGCGGTGCCGGTCTGCTCCCAGTCTAAGGTGTGAAGCTTAAAGAAAACCCCGGGAAAAGTTAAGATTTGGTTAAGGTCACCGGCCGGTATGACAAGACTGAGGCTCTGGCCCGACCATTACACTACGCGTCAAACACTAGGCGGGGATTGCAACACGATTGTCACCACCGACTCCGTAGTGGAGCCTGGCGCGATCGTAGTCAGCTTTACGCTCTCGCCAACCTTGTGCGACATGAGTAGCTCCGCAAGCGAACCGCTGCCGTCAAGCGGCCGGCCATCGAACTTCGTGATGATGCTGTTACGCTGCAAGCCTGCCTCCGAGGCCGGGCTGTCGTTCTCCACCGCGCCCACCAGCACCCCCTGATCGACGGGCAGGTTGTAGTAGGCTGCCATCTGCGGCGTTATCGTCTCAGAGGAGATGCCCAGGTAGGGCCGCGACACCGAGCCGCCCGCTATCAACTGGTTGGCGACCTCCTTCACCGTGTTGCTCGGGATCGCGAACCCTAGCCCCTCCGCTACGTCGCCCACCGTGCCCGTGCCGCGCACCACGGCCACGTTGATGGCTATCACCCTGCCTGCAAGGTCGATGAGGGGGCCGCC
>DASVQO010000111.1:0-3741 GCA_036389075.1 Chloroflexia bacterium
GCTCAGATTGCCCGGTCTCAGGGTTGGTGCCTCCGCAGGGGTAGCCGCTCACGATGCCTCTGCACGCAAGGCACCGCACGTACGGGTAGAACGAAGACACATCACTGCTCTGCGGCACGTCCTGGAACTGGATCGGGCACATCGTTGCAGTCGTGGTTGGGCTGGGGGTAATCACCGCGCAGCCGAGTTGTTCGGCTATGGTTACGTCGTCCACGTACCAACCTTCCGCGTCGCCGCTCTCATCGCTGCCATGCCGCCACCTGAACTTCACGCTCTCGCCCTTCAGGTCGTTCAGGTCCACGGTCACGCGTTGGAAGGCGGGGTGGCCGGTCATCATACTGCCCCAACCCTGGCGACCTGTTAGCGGATTGAAGGGACCACCAAGCACGGCATTGTAGCCGCCCTCGGTAATCATCGCGCCCGCATCTTCCCAGGTGCCGCCATTGTCAGTCGAGAACTCCAGCACGCCGCCGTCGTACGAGGCAGGTCCGCCAATCGTCTCAAACAAGAAGCGATGGTAGAACTGCAAGCGCACGTCGTTAGTAGTAGTCGGGATGGCAACCGGGTTCTTCATCTCAAGCCGCTGGTCGCTCTCCTGGTCGTTGTTGTGCACGTAGGCCGACCAGGTGCCCGAGTGAGCGGCGTCATCCGAGGCTTGCCACATCGCATCGCCCGGCAGATCCACCGGGTGGGTCGCCGTGAATACGCCAAGCGTACCGCTTTCGAAGCCCTCATTGAGGAAGAGATTGGTGGCGCAGGGTGTGGCGGTAGCCGTCTGGGTTGGCGACCGCGTGGGCGAAGGGGTAGCGGTAGGCGGAGTGCCCGTCACCGTGGGCACCGCCGTGCCAACAAGGCACTGGTTGACGTTCAGGGTGTAGCTGGCACAACCCACGTCTTCGGAGTTCTCAAGCACCACCACAACGTAAGACCTGCCCGCGGGCACCGTAAACGAGTAGCTGAAGTCGGGGCCGGCCGAACCCATGTCGCCCAGATAGTTCTCGCACACGTTCTGCGGGTTGAAGTCGTCGAGGTAGACCGCGCTGAGAAGGGCGTTGTCCCCGCAGTTCTCAACGATGCTGACCGTGACACACTGAGGGTTCAGGGTGTTGTTGAAGTACCTGTACGTATCATAGTGGCGTTGCCTGTTGTCGCCTTCAACCGGACCCGGGCACACCTTCGGTGTACCGCAAGAGCTGGGCACGCCGTCGCGGCCCAGGCGGCCCGTCATGGTGGGATCGTTCGTATCAATCGAGCCCATGACGGAGGTGCCGCCCGCGCAAGCTGTCGGTACGGGACTCGGCGTGCGCGTAGCGGTGGCCGGGGTACCCGTGTTGGTGGGAATAGCTGTAGGAGTGCTCGCCGCCACGCAGTTGGGGAACTTGAACGAGGCGATTCGCGTGCGCCAGTTGCGCAAGCCAGTGGTGCCATAGTACTCCGTGGTGTACCAGAAGGTACAGTCATCTACGTCCACGTTGAGGCTGCTATAGTCGCCCCAGCGCCCGGCGATGGTCTCGGTCTGGGAGCCGGTGCCTTGCTTTATTATTGCCTCGCCCTGCATCATCTGCCCGGCGGGGTCGGTCACGAGCCGCCCGGCATAATGGATAGATGGATAGACGCTGGCGCTCGACGCGCTGAAGCCTATAGCGATGTTGCCCGCGCCGTCCATCGCCGCACTCCCCATCCAGCGGTGCAGCCCATCAGGCGGCGAATACGTGCCCTGCTGGTAGACCGCGGGCATGGGGTTGTTGGGGTCGCGGAACTCGTACCAGCGCACGCCGGCGAACTCGTCTTCCCCATGCAAGACTTTCACAGTGTGATTGACCACCAGGGACTCGTAGCTACCCATGTTACGGTAGGCGAGCCTGTTCATAAGGCGGTCGCCGATGCTGTCCAGCGGCACTCCTACTTCGGGCTGCGGTACGGCGGGCGCATCGGAGTCGAACGCGGTCACCGGTATGTCAAACGGCCCCAGCAGCGCGGCCACGGGGGCCGGGTCCCAGGTCGTAATCTGGAACCGGTACTCCCGGATGGTATTGCCCGTCTGGCGGTTAGGGGCCATGAAGTAATTCGGACTACCGGCCGGGGGAAGGCGATAGCCGTCCAGGTCGCTCGGTAGGAAACCACCATCGGGGAAGCTGCGTGTAAAGTAGATCATGCGCGCGTCTTCGCCCGCGAGCATCTTGTCGCGCTCGAACGCGAAGAAGCCCGCCGAGAGTATGGTCGCGGCGCCCGGGGCCTCATTCGTTGCCATGTAGTAAGCGTCCGGCCACACGCCGAAGTGAGGGTAGTCCTCAAAGCTGGTCTGGCTGGTCTCGAAGGCGTAAAGATAGTACGCCCCCGCCGCATCGCCCGTTTGCGATACCGCGATACACTCGTAGTAGGGGCCACCCGTGGGCAGGTCTGCCGTGGCTGAGGTGAACTGGGTAAGCAGCCAGCGGTCGGCAAGTTGGTCGTATACTACGACAGGGTCGCCCGCGTTTTGCAGCTCGCACTGGCCGCCAAAACTCACGGCCTTGTAAAGCTCGTTGAAGTCGATTACGCCCGTGATGGGGTTGCCCGTGTCTTTGCTATATACCTGGAAGCCCACGTTCACCATCTGCACGTACTGGGTCTTGCCTACGTCTCCAACCGTGTCCGGCGGGATGCCTCCCCAGTAGTTGTAGATGCCCTCGAAGTTGGCAATCGTGGGGGGCATGACCAGCGGGCCGAACGCGGTCTGAAGCGCCTTGTCCACGGCCAGCGGCGGCGTGTTGCCACCGGGCAGTGGGTGCTCCGGCCCCAGCGGTTTGTTGGGTGGCTCCACCACGCGCCGGGTGGGCAAGGTGCGCGCGGCGGGCGAGAGCGCCCTTTTGACGGAGCTACGCACCTCGCCGCCGTTCGGCAGTTTTGTCACCGGCGCGGCCTGGGCCTGCCGGGCTATCTCAGTGGCCTGGGCCGCGGAGGGTGTAACCGCGTCCTGGGACCCCAGCGGGCCGTTTACCTGCGGCGCTCGCGTCTGCCCGGACGTGCCGGGTTGGGTGCCTCTCACCAGTCCAGTGACCGAGATAGCCACAATCAGTATGAGTAGCAGCGCCGCCAACATTAAGCGTCCAACGTTGGACCTGCTCTTTGTAGAGAGCATGTGCTTTCCTCCCTTCCTTGCGATCGAGTCAAGCGTTGCTGGCTTATTCAGCCACGTAGGGCGTTACCAATACCTCCTCAGTTCCTGGTTAGCCCTGGTTGGGTCGCAAATAGGCATGGGAGTAGCTTGGCTATGGAGGTGGTAACGCGGAGAACAGAAGGTAGAAAGCTGGGCGTAGGTGATTGTGCGGCTCCAAACCACTATGCGGTATCCCTGCCCGGTGACTGTGACCCAAACAGAATCATGCGTCGGTGCAACTTTCGTACCAAAGCTTCGCGTAGCTGCCTTACTGATCCGAAGAACAGATAAGCTGCCGCCCTTGCATCTGGGGCTTCCAGGCATGGCGAATAGATCGCCCCGCGTTGTACTCTCTTCCCGGACCGGCTCTCTCGCCCGAAAAGGATTGAGGCAAGAAGGCCGAGAGATTTGATTCTCTCGGCCTTCTTGCCTCACAGGTTAGCTATCAAAGCTATGTCGCTCCGCCAGCTACCTTCTGGCGGGTGTCTGGCAGTTGGGATAGAAGGTGTTAGCCACGATCTTTGCCGCCTGCGCTCTCGTCACCTGGCTCGAGGGGCGGAAGTACGGGCGGTTCTGCTCGTCGCACTCCTCTCCTTCTCCCG
>DASVQO010000112.1:0-3081 GCA_036389075.1 Chloroflexia bacterium
GCTCAGATTGCCCGGTCTCAGGGTTGGTGCCTCCGCAGGGGTAGCCGCTCACGATGCCTCTGCACGCAAGGCACCGCACGTACGGGTAGAACGAAGACACATCACTGCTCTGCGGCACGTCCTGGAACTGGATCGGGCACACCGTGGCTGTAGCCGTGGGGGAGGCGGAGGCCAGGGCGATTGCCGTCCTCGTCGCGGGGGGCACGCAGGGGCCCGTGTAGGTGATTATCACGTCGTCCACGTACCAGCCTTCCGCTTCGGTTGCTGAATCGGAAGCATGCATGAAGCGGAACTTCACGCTTTCGCCTTCGAGGGTGCTCAAGTCCACGACCACCCGGTTGAAGTCGGGATAGTCGGGGCTCAGGTTGGTCCAGGCTTCACGCCCGGCGTACGGGTTGCCGTTAGCCAGGATAATGATGCCGTTGTAGCCGCCCTCGGTGATTAGCTCTCCGCCATCTTCCCAATTCTCGCCGTTATCGGTCGAGTACTCCAGCACGCCGCCGTCGAAAGGCACCATAGGGTCCTCGAACGCGAAGCGGTGCCAGAACTCCATCTGGGCGTCGGTAGACCCGGCCGGGATGGTCACGGGGTTGGTCATCTCCAGGGCTTGTAACGATTCCTCGTCGTTGTTGGCTACGTGCGCCGAGTAGAGGCCGCTGTGGGCCGCGTCGCTCGAAACGCCCCACGGGCTGTTGCCAGTGTCCGTCTCGGTCTTGGCGGTAAAGGCCCCAAGCGTGCCGCTCTCAAACGGTTCGTACAGGGGCCGCTCCGAGCCGCAGGCCAGCATTGTGGCCGTGGCGAACGGGGTGGAGGTGCCGGTAGGCGGGGCGGGGGTATAGGTGATGGGCACGTCAGGGGTGCGCGTCATAGCGGTGGGGGAAGGGGTGGAGGTGGCGGGGGGCGTGCCGGTAACGGTGGGGGTAGCCGTCTGCTCGAAGGGAGCGGAGGGCAGGGGCCACACGAACGCGCCACGGCTGCGGGTGAACGCCGCCAGGGTGGTAAAGCCCCGGTCAATCGCGAAGTCCCAGATCATGACGTTGGGCATGCCCTGGTTGAAGTGGTACCACATAGGGGATGCCGCGTTGATGTCATTGGTGTAGTACACGCCCCAGTCGGTGCCCGCGAACACCTGCGACGGGTAGTTGGGGTTGACCGTGATGGCATCCACCGGGATGTTGGGCAGGTTGCCGGTCTTGTTCTCCCAGGTGGACGTGTTGCAGTTGCTGCCGCAGGTCACCTTGAAGACGTGGCCGGGCTGGGACGGGGTGTTTTCGTTGAAGCCGCCCACAGCCGCGAAGCCCACCGGGTTGGTGGTCGTGCTGACCACGGACGGCTCCAGCACCACGTCCAGGATGGGACGGTTAGGCAGGACCGCGTTGCCGCCGGTCAGGTTCTTCCAGGTGGAGGTCACATCCTGGCCCGCGCCGAGGCCGAAGCCTATCCAGACGTTGCCGTCGTTGGTGCCCGCGATGGCTATCTTGTCGGTCCTGAACGCGAAGCCTAGCTGGTTGATGTGCGAGCGGTCGTCCAGCGTGTTCTTGGTCAGGTCGGGGCTGGTGGGGTACCACGGAACGCCCGCGTCGGAGCCATCCCGCAGGCCGTCAAGGTTCTCCCACACGCGGTAGGTGCCGCCGATGAAGTGCAGGCAGCCCTCCGTCTGGTCGCACTCGTCCCCCGGACCCTTGCCAGCCGGTACGCCCTTGTAGATCTCGTAGGGGAAGATGAAGCTTATTCGCGGGTCGTCCTCCTGGAAGTTCACAGGTACGCAACCTGGCGTGTTGGGCACGCCGTCGATATCGAGGCAAGATACCTGATAAGGCCCCTGGTGGCCCACGTCGGACCGCCGGATGCCGCCTCCCTGCGCTTCCATGTAGGTGCGCAAGCCAAGCACAGGCTCTATGCGGGCGAACATGCCGTCGCCGCCGATACGCTGCTGCCACAGCTTGGGCGAGGCCGCAACGTCAGCAGCGCCCTGCCAGGAGGACGAGCCGTTGTCCTGTGCGCCCGCCACCGCGAAGGGGGCAGGACTGTTGGCGAAGTCGGCGCTGATGTCGCCGCCGTAGAACTCAATCGTGCTCAGGGTGGTGTTCAGCTGCACGTATACCGGCTGCTCGGTGTTGGCGTTCGCGGTGAAGTAGACGCCGCCGTCGTTACCGATTAGCTGCTGGCTCGATGAGCCGGGCAGGAAGGTGATGGCGTGCTGGTCCACGTGCACCGGGCGCGGCACCTGGATGGAGCTGTAGCCGCAGGTGAGGTCCTTTATCGTCGCCCCACCGTCCGAGGACTTCCAGACGTTGATGTTGTCCCAGAAGATCACGTCAGGGTTGTTCGGATCGACCACAATGTGCTGGTCGTACCAGTTCTGGGCCACGTCTCCGCACACGCCCAGCAACTCATCGGCCAGACAGTCGCCGCCGCACGCATACTGCGCGTCTTCCAGGTCCTCGGCGGTGACGCGCTGCTCCCAGGTCACTCCACGGTCGGTGGAACGCCAGATGCCGAGCATACCGCCCCTCTGGATAGCGCCATAGCCGGGTTTGATGGCCTGTACCTCGGCATAAATGTAGTTGGGGTTGCTTTCCGAGACGGCCATGTCGATGCGGCCCAGCAGGTTGCCGCCGTTCACGTACACGGGCGCGCCGGTGCCGGTGCCCGGGAGCCAGCCGTTATCAGCTCGACTTACATGGCTCCAGCTTGAGGGGCAGCCGCTTGAGGGCCAGGTGGTCTTGTAAATGCTGTTGGCGCCGTTTTCCGCCAGGTTGGTCTGCACCGTGGTGCTGTAGCCCCTCGCGCCCACCGCCACGAACAGGTCGCTCAGGGTGCCCGTCTGGGTCATAGTGACGATAGCCGTAATGTCCTGGCGCTGGTTGGGGAACGGGTCGGGCAGGCAAGGCCCGGCCCAGGTGTCCCCGGCATCGTAGGAGAAGTACATGCCGAGCTTGGTGCCCACGGCCAGGTCGTTGTTGTCGTGCGGGTTGATGGCGACCTTGCCTATCGAGTTGTATTGCGGGTAGAGGGCAGCGGGCTGCTCGTAAATAGGGCCAAACACGTCGTAGCCCTTGACTTGCCAGGTAGCGCCCA
>DASVQO010000113.1:0-8074 GCA_036389075.1 Chloroflexia bacterium
TCGATGTCCAGCCCCTTGGCGATCATCTGGGTGCCCACCAGGATGTCGGCCTCGCCCTGGGCGAACATCTCCATCAGGCCGGCGTGGCTGCCGTGCCGGGAAGCGGTGTCGCGGTCCCAGCGTAGCACGCGCGCGTTGGGAAAGAGGGCCGACACCTCGTCCACGACCTTCTGGGTGCCGGTGCCGAAGCCCTTGATCTGGGTGCTGGCGCACTTGGGGCACTCCCTGGGCGCGAGGGAGAAGGCGTTGCAGCGGTGGCAGAGCATGCCGTAGATGTCGGCGTGGTACACGAGGGGCACGTCGCAACGGGGGCAGAGGGGCACGAAGCCGCACTCCCGGCAGACGATGAAACTGCTGCTGCCGCGCCTGTTGAGGTAGAGGATGGCCTGCTCGCGGCGGGCGAGGGTGGATTCCAGCACGGTTTGCAGGGTGCGGCTGAAAAGGGAGGAGTTACCGGCGCGCAACTCGGCGCGCATGTCCACCACCTGCACGGAGGGCATGGGCAGCTCGGTGGAGATTTCGCCCCCGGCGCGGGTGCGGCGGCGGCCCACGCGGGTTGGGAGGGTGAGCAGGGTGTAGTCGCCTTTGTTGGCGTGGTAGTAGCTCACGAGGTCGGGGGTGGCGCTGCCCAGGATGGCGGCGGCCCCGGCAAGCTCGGCGCGCTTGAGGGCCACATCGCGGGCGTGGTAGCGGGGCTGGTGGTCCTGCTGCTTGTAGGCCCACTCGTGCTCCTCGTCCACCACGATAAGGCCGAGGCGGGGGAGCGGGGCGAACACGGCGGAGCGGGAGCCTACCACGATGTCGGCGTGGCCCTCGCGTATGCGCCGCCACTCGTCGAACTGCTGGCCGGGGGAAAGCTGGCTGTGGATGAGGGCCACCCTGCCGGGGAAGCGGGCGGCGAAGCGGTGGACGGCCTGCGGGGTGAGCGAAATCTCCGGCACGAGCACAATAGCCTGCCTATCCAGCCGCAACGCCAGCCCAATGGCCCGCAGGTAAATCTCGGTCTTGCCCGACCCGGTGACACCGTGTAATAAGAATTTTGGATTTTGGATTTTGGATTTTGGATTTTCTTCCAAATCCGTTAGTGCGCTGGCTATTTCTCGCCAGGCGGCGGCCTGGGCGGGGGTGAGGGGCGGGGGTTCGTCGTTGCGGGTGGCGGCGGTGGGTGGCACAGGGCGGCGGAAGACGGCGCGCTCGGATAGCTCGACGAGGCCCTTGCGTTCCAGGGCGGTGACTGTGGAGAGGGTCGCACCGGTGTGGAGGTAGAGGTCGCTGAGGCGCAGCCAGGCGGGGCCGGTGGGCGGCTCGCTGCCTTCCTGGGTGGGGGTGGGCTGGTCGGGCAGGTGGGCGGTGCCATTGCCGCTGGAATACTGGACCCTGGTGGTGTTGGGCGGCGCCTGTAGCTGTTTGGCGCGGCGTGCGAGCCAGTCGAGGGCTGCGGCCTGGAGTGGGGCGCGGTGGGAGCTATCGCGGATGGCCTCGGCGGCTTCGTCGTGGGAGACCGCGAGGCGGATGATGCGCTCCTGCTGGGGACGAGAGCGCGGGGCGGGTAGCTCGGTGCGGCGGGTGAGCAGGCCCTTGCGTTCGAGGTCTTGCACGGCGGAGTGCAGGCCCGACTCGGCCCCCTCGTACTTGCGCTTGAGCTTGCCCAGCGTGAGGGTGCTCCGGGGCGCGTCCTTGAGGAGGGCCATGACCTGGCGCTGCCGCCTGCCGAGGGCCTGTATGAGGGGGTTGTGCTCGTCCTGGTCCTCGCCGTCGAAGGCGTCTGCTGAGAGGCCCACCGTGACGATGGCGCGGCGGGCGACGCCTGGGGGCAGCATGGGCGACATGGCCTGCCAGAGGGTGCAGCGGTAGTACTCCGATATCCAGCGGGCAAGCTCCAGCATGTAGGCGGGGAGGATGGGCTGGGGGTCTACGAGGCGCAGAATGGGCCTGGTCTCCTCCACGGGCGCGCTTCCGGCCAGCTCTACCACCACGCCGTAGGCCGGGCGGTCGCGCAGGGGCACCACTACCATGTGGCCCGGCTGGAGAGTGCCGGCCAGATCGGCGGGCACGGAGTAGTGCAGCAGGAGGCCGAGGCCGGCGTCAGCATCGGGCGGCAGGTTGGGGTCGTCCTGCTCGGGCTGCTGGTGGTGGCGGCGCGCCTGGTCGAGGGCCACTATGGCGAAAGGCTGGGGCATGGGGAGGGTAATTACGAATTACGAATTACGAATTACGGATTACGAGAGGAGTGGTAAGGGCATTCTGGGCCGGTGAAGATAGTATAGATGGTGTAGTAGATTATAGGCATTATAAGCTCTAGGGCAGGGGTATGTGCACATGGTGTGCAACCCTGTAGAGGACAGTCTAATCAGGTCTGCGCTCTATGTTCTACCAAGAGCAGGGCGACCTCTGACAACCACATGGATTGCCTCGCAAATTCCACGTAGATGTACAGAGTAACAGCGGTAACTTAACTTGTTACTTAAGGATGTGCCATATCAAGTTAAGTTCTGCGGCCACTTTTCATGCTGAATTGCGCATCACTCACCCGCGTGTCCTCATACTTGGTTGGGCTTGCTTATCTCCCTTCCTCAACTCTCGATGCCTGCAACCTGAGGTCCGTTTGCCAGCCATACAGCCGTGTTATATACTTCCGGTGTGGCATTGAGTAGGGAGAGGGTGAACATCCTCGGGGTGGGGGTGCACGACTGCGACGAGCGGGGGGCGGTCGCGGCGATTGAGGGGTTCCTTCGGGAGCGCCCGGCGGGGCTGCACCAGGTGTGCACGGTCAACCCTGAGTTCGTGATGGAGGCCCGGCGCAATAAGCCTTTTCGCGACCTGCTCAACAGGGTAGACCTGGCGACGCCGGACGGCGCGGGGATTGTGGCGGCGGCGCGGCTGCTGGGTAAGCCCGTAAGGGGCAGGGCCACCGGGGTGCAACTCGTGGGGCACCTCGCCAGGCTTTCGGCGCGGGATGGCTATTCGCTGTTCCTGCTAGGAGCGCAGCCCGGTGTGGCGGACGAGGCGGCGGAGGTGCTCAGGCGGCGCTACGGCGACGTGCGGGTGGCGGGCACATTTGCCGGGTCGCCACGGGACGAGGACTGGCCGGAGATCAGGTCCAGGCTGGAAGCGGCCAACCCCGACGTGTTGCTGGTGGCGTACGGCGCGCCCAGGCAGGACCTGTGGATAGACCTGCACAGCGGCGAGTTGCCGCCCTCGGTAAAAGTGGCGATGGGGGTCGGCGGGGTGTACGACTACCTGTCGGGCAGAGCGCCGCTGGCCCCCGCGGTGATGCGGCGGCTGGGGCTGGAGTGGCTCTACCGGCTGGTGACGCAGCCCTGGCGCTGGCGGCGAATACTGCGAGTGTTCGTGTTCGGCTGGCTCGTGTTGGTAGATGTGCTAAGGAGAAAAGTGACGCGAAACACGTCGCGAGATAATGTCTAGTTTGTACGACACTAAAGATTCAACCGAAGACGACGCGCCCCTGTATTGCTTCAACCACCCCAACGAGCCGACGTACCTGCGTTGTGGGAAGTGCGAGAGGCCGATTTGCGCCAGGTGCCGGGTGAGCACGCCGGTGGGCTTCCGGTGCTTCGAGTGCGCCAACTTGCAGGTGCTGCCAACGTATGCTATAGACGCGAGCGTGTACGTGAAGGGGGCGTTGTACGGGCTGATAGCGGGCGGGCTGTCGGGTGTGCTCATGGGGCTGTTCCCGGTGTTCGAGTTCTGGGGGGCGCTGCTCATGGGCATCATCGTGCCTGAGGCGGTGGCGTTCGCGTCCAACCAGAAGCGGGGGCCAGGCTTGCAGATGGTGGGCCTGGGCTGCGTGGTGTTCGGCTTTATCGTAAGCCGCTTCCTGCTCAACCAGTGGGGGATTCTCATTCCACTTGGCGGCTTAAACTTCCCGTTGGGGTCCGATATAGACTTGTTCAACGATCTGCCGTTCTACGCCACACAATACACCGTGCTGTGGCTGGTACTCGCGGGATTTCTCACGTACAAGCGGCTCCAGTAGCGGGGCAACCGCACGGCCTTTCAATCGTCTACCTTATACCTATGCCCGATAGCCCGGATACAGACAGCGCCGGCAGACGCCGCTTGCAGGAAGCTATATCACGCTTCCCAGGCGTGCGCGTGCTGGTGGTGGGCGACCTGATACTGGACAAGTACACGATTGGCAAGCCGGTGCGCATTTCGCGGGAAGCCCCGGTGGCCGTGTTGGAGTACCAGGGCGACCGGGTGATGCCGGGCGGGGGGACCAGCCCGGCGTGCACCGTGGCCTCTCTCGGCGGGCGCGCGCTGCTGGCGGGCGTGGTGGGACAGGACGAGTCGGGCCGGGAGCTTGTCGCGGAATTGGAGCAGTACGGGGTCGATACCGGCGGCATCGTGGTTGACGTCGCGCGGCCCACGATTACCAAGAAGCGCATCGTGGCGCAGGTGACGCCGTCGCTGTTGCAGCAGGTGGCCCGCATCGACCACATAGACCGCACGGCGGTGAGCGGGGAGGTGGAGGACGCGCTTATCGCGGCGATAGAGGAGCGGCTGCCGCATTGCGACGCGGTGCTGCTGAGTAACTACAAGGGCGGCACACTCACCCGGCGCGTGGTGGAGCGCACCCGGCAGGCGGCTACGGCACAGGGGAAGGTGCTCGCGGTGGACTCGCAGGGGGACCTTGCGATGTTCCACGGCTTCGGCATCGTGAAGGTGAACCAGGCGGAGGCCGAAGAGACGCTACGCCGCCCGCTCGGCAGCGAGCCGAGTTTTGAGGAAGGGCTGCCGGAGCTACTGCAAATGCTTGAGGCGCAGGCGGTGATAGTCACGAGGAGCGCGGAGGGGATGTCGGTGATGCGGCAGGGGGGAGACTACTGCCACATACCTGTGACCAACAGCTCTGAGGTGTTCGATGTGACGGGCGCGGGCGACACGGTGATCGCGATTTCGACGCTGGCGGTGGCTTCGGGCACGGACCTGTTCGATGCGGCGCGGCTGGCGAACTACGGCGCGGGCGTGGTGGTGCGCAAGTGGGGCAACGCGGTGGTGACGTTGGACGAGTTGCGGGAAGCAGTAGGACTTTAGATTTTGGATTTTGGATTTTGGACCCTTCGCTTTGCTCAAGGGCAAGCTTTGGATTTTAGACGGGCGCGGCGTCTGGGTGGGCGGCGCGTTTTGGTGTTTCTGGCGTTGTTGGGGATGACTTTGGTGCTGGCGGCCTGTGGGGGGTCGGGGGCGCGGCTTTCGGAGGTGAGGGCTTCGGTGGGAGAGATAGTGCCGGGGTCGGTGGGGTTGGGGAAGCCGCCGGGAGTGGTGGAGGTGCGGTACAGGCTGGGGGAAGAGGCCGATGTGCGGGTGGAGCTTGAGGGGCTGGCGTCGGGCAGCAGTCTTTTGCACGCCGAGCGGCAGGCAGCGGGCGAGCACGTGCTGCGTTTCAACGGGGTCATCTCGGCCACCAACGCCGTGCTAGGCGCGGAGGGTTCAAGGGTGGTGCGGGAGGTTGTGCCGCCGGGGGACTACTCTATCAAGGTGACGGCGAACGGGAGTAGCGAGAGCGTAAGCTTCAGGGTGGGGGGCACGAGCGCGCCGCCCCCATCTATCGAGAATATGGTGCTGCGGCCCGAGACGATCTCGCCCAACAGCGACGCTATTGACGACGTAGCCGAACTGACTTTTCGCACCGGGCAGACTACCACTTTGTCGGTGGACCTGGCAGGGCCGGACGGGGCGCACATCCCGGTGCAAGCGCCTATCAAGAAGGGTCCGGGCGAGCAGAACGTGGTGTTGAGTGGGGCCGATTTGCTAGGGGAGAGGTTGCCGGATGGCAGCTACACGGTGACCTTGAAGGTGCGCGACGAGCAGGGGAACGTGGTGCTGGCGGAACGGCCGCTTAAAGTGGAGGGCAGCGGGGAACCGGCGCTAGCTGTATTGAGCGTGGACATATCCCCTGAGCAGTTGATGCTGGGCGACACCGTGAGCGTGACGATTACGGTGAAGAACATAAGCAACGTGCCGCTGAGAACGCAAGGGCCGGACCCAGGTTACACCTACACGACGCGGGACAGCTATGCCTCCATCGAGGGGGGCAAGTGGGACAACAAGGCGGGGCTGTGGCGCGTGGGTGTGGACTGGGACGCTAACACGGGCGGCGCGCCCTACCGCTACCCCTTCCGCTGGGGCTTCGGCAAGACGCTGATGCCGGGCGAGACCGCCGTGACGGGCGGCAAGATACAGGTGCTCAAGGAAGAGCGCACCATGTGGTTCTACGCGGGCGTCCTGCAAGAGGGCATCCGCATCGCCCTGGACAAACTGGGCAGGACCAAAGTGGAAGTGGGATTTTGAGACGCTAAACGCCAAGACGCCAAGACGCCAAGGACCACGCCAAGAATAAAGAACGGTTCACCGCAGAGACGCAGAGGACGCAGAGGTACGCAGAGAAAAATTGAGGTTGGTACAGGCCAGGGGCGGCATCTACTGTACGATGCCGCCCCTGGCCCTTACTAAACCTTTCCTAATCTCTGCGTAACCTCTGCGTCCTCTGCGTCTCTGCGGTGAATTCTTTATTACACTTAGCGACCTTGTCGGTTTCGTCTGCTTTAGTCCCGCTGGGCTAGCTCCGGTTCGCGGGAGGGTTGTGGGGTGGGTGCGGGTGTGGGGCGGGAGGTGGGTTCGGGGCGTTGGGACTTGAGGTAGGCTAGCTGGTTGGCGATGAGGCCGATGATGAAGTCTACGGCTTTGGTGACGATGAGGATGATGGCTAGCTCGAAGAGGAAGGACATGACGATGAAGCGGGACCAGTGCTCGGTGGTGTGGGAGGTGGTGACTAGCTGGAAGAAGCTAGGGAGCACGAGCACGCCGCCCGCTACGAACAGTCCGAGCGGGACGAGCCAGAACCAGTGAGAGGCGAAGAAGCCGGAGACCAGGCCGTGCCGCAGGCTGGTGCTGGGGCGGGTGGCGAGGGTGGTGTCCACGATTTTGCGGCTCAGGTAGCTGGCGCAGAGCAGGAGGATGCCCATCGCGCCGAGCAGGTGGCTCACGAGGAAGCGGTAGATCATATACTCTATCAGGAAGCCGTGCTCGATGTAGTAGAGGGTGGGCATCAGCATCAGGCCGGCGGCTACGAGCAGGAGCAGAAGGCCCAGCAATCCGAGTGGACGGGAGGGGCGGTAGAGGAAGGCGGCGTTCAGGATGGACTTGAGGAAGCGCACGCCGTCCTTGCCGATGCGCAGCTTCGACTCGCCTTCGCGCTCGTGGTAGGGCATGGGGACTTCGACTATCTTCACGTCGTCGCTGAGGATGGCGCGGGCGCTCATGGCCGGGGTGAAGTGGAGGCCGTCGGGGAGGGGCATGAGCTTGGGGAGGCTGGTGCGACGCACCACGCGCATGCCGCTGGCGGAGTCGCGCACGCTCTTGGAGGAGAGCACCGTGAGCATGGAGGCGAAGATCATGTTGCCGAGGCGGCGTATGGCGGGCATCTGGCTTTCGGGGCCGAGGCGGCTGCCGAGCACCACGTCGGCGTTCTCATCGAAGAGGGTATTGCAAAGCTGGGTGAAAAAGAGGGGGTCGCAGGTGCCGTCGGCGTCTAGGAAGCTCAGCAGGTCGGCGTCGGACTGCTCCCAGGCCTCTTTGATGGCCGCGCCGTAGCCCCGGTTGCGCTCGAACACGATCAGCTTGATGCGGTCGGTGTAGCGGGAGGCGATTTCGACGGTGCGGTCGGTCGAGCCGTCGCTGACCACGGCGATGTCAACGGCGGTGATGGGCGTGTGCTCGATGATGTGGGCGCGGGCGGCGAGAGAGCGTTCGATGATGCTCTGGATGCTCTCTTCTTCGTCGAGGGCGGGGATTGCGATGAGTAGCTTCATTTGCATGGCGTGGGTTTTGGTGCCGGGTTGTTCGCCATAGTATACCACTTTGGTTTGTGTGGGATGGGGGAAGTCCTTTGTGCGGCTTGGTCATTTTGGGGTGCGGCGTGCGATAGCCCTGTGGGGGGGTGCCCTGCCACCATTGCCCTGCCACTAAAGTGGCGGGCTTACAAGTAGCGAAGTCTCCTTCGGAGACTGGTACATCTTCCTCAGTCTCCGAAGGAGACTTTGCCCCTTGT
>DASVQO010000114.1:0-32937 GCA_036389075.1 Chloroflexia bacterium
CTCAGCACAGCATTCTCGCTTCTACAGCCCTGGCCTATGAAGGTGCTGGTAGACAACGTGCTCGGGGGGTCGGCTCCATCAGGCGCTCTCAAAGGTGTGCTCGACCTGTTGCCCGGAGCCGGTACACCAGGAGGGCTGCTCGCCTGGGTGGTGCTTGCGGGTCTGGTTGTATTCGCGGCGAATAGCGCGTTTGAGGTGGCCCTCACCTTCGCCTGGATAAAGGTGGGCCAGCGCATGGTGTACAACCTGGCGGGCGACTTGTTCGCCCACCTCCAGCGCCGCTCGCTCGTTTTCCACAGCCGCAACCCCGTGGGCGACTCGCTCAGCCGCATTACGGAGGACAGTTGGAGCGCGTATACGGTCGCCAACGCGCTCCTGTTCGCGCCCGGAAACGCCCTGGTAACAATGATAGGCGTGCTGGCGATTATGCTCGGGATGGACGCCGGCCTCACCTTGCTTTCGCTGGTCGTCGCGCCCTTTATGGCAGGCTCGTCCTTGCTGCTTGGCAGGCCGATACGCGCGGCGGCCCAGGTCCGGCGCAAGCTCGAAAGCCGCATACAATCGCACGTGCAACGCACCCTCAGCGGCATCTCGGTGGTGCAGGCGTTCGGCCAGGAGGACCGCGAGCGCGGGCGCTTTCGAGAGATGACCCGCGCGGCTATCCGGGCGCACCAGTGGAGCACCATCGTGGGCAAGCTCTATGACCTGAGTTCCGGCCTGATAACCACGCTGGGCACGGCGGCTATCCTGTGGGTGGGGGCGCGCCACGTCCTTGACGGCTCCCTCACCGTGGGCGGGCTGCTGGTGTTTATCTCCTACCTGAGCCTGTTGCAGGGCCAGATGAAAGCCTTCGCGGGCATATATAGCAAGCTGCAAGGGGCGAGCGCGGGGGTAGACCGCGTGGCAGAGGTGTTGGAGGCGGAGCACGAAGTAAAGGACGAGCCAGGCGCGCGGCCCCTGCCGCCTGTGGAGGGGCATGTAATCATAGAGAACGTCACCTACGGGTACGAGCCGAGCCGCCCGGCGCTGGAAGACGTGTACATCGAGGCGCTTCCCGGGCAGACCGTTGCCATAGTCGGCCCCACAGGCGCGGGTAAGAGCACCCTGGCGGGGCTGCTGGTGCGCTTCTTCGACCCGTGGAAGGGGACCGTCTGGATTGACGGTTACGACGCCCGGGAAGTGCAGCTAAGGAGCTTGCGGAGCCAGGTGGCGCTGGTGTTGCAGGAGCCTCTGCTCCTGCCTATCACGGTTGCGGAGAATATTGCTTACGGGAGGGCTGAAGCCACGATGGAGGAGATCGAGGCAGCGGCTCGCGCAGCCAACGCTCACCACTTTATCATGGAGCTGCCGCAGGGGTACGATACTATTCTGGGGGAGCGGGGGGGCACGCTCTCGGGTGGCGAGCAGCAACGACTGGCGATAGCCAGGGCGTTGCTCAAGAATGCTCCCATACTCATCCTGGACGAGCCGACGAGCGCACTGGACGCTGAGACCGAGGGTCTGTTGATGGAGGCGATGCGACGGTTGATGAAGGGGAGGACTACTTTCATCATAGCCCACCGCCTCTCTACCATCCGCAACGCCGACCGTATTGTGGTCATGCAGAGTGGCAGGGTAGCCGAAGCGGGCACGCATGAGGAGTTGGTGCGCTCCGGCGGCGCTTACTCTCGGCTCTATGAGGCGCATCTCAGTGGAGGTCCGGTTAGAAGGGTGCAAAAATCGGATAGCAGGGTCCAAAAGTCGGAATTGGGCGCGGGAGCGAGGTAAATAGCCGTGAGCACGACGGTTTGCCTCTACGCCGACACTTTATACTACCCGCAGGGCGGCGGCCATAGCTGGGTTTACCTCAACTGGGCGTTGGGTCTGCGGTCGCTCGGCTGTGAGGTGGTGTGGCTGGAGAGAGTGCGGGGCCGCCGTACCGACCCGGGAGACGAAGAGGCTTACTTCAACTCCCTCAAGGCCAGGCTGGCCCATTACGGCCTGGAACACATCGCACTCTGGTCGCCCTCCGGCAGGCAGCCTCCCCAGGAGGTAACGGAGCAGTGCCTCGACATCGACTCGGTTGTTGGAGCCGATCTGCTGTTGGCTCTGCGGTACGATTTGCCCTCCCAGTTGGTAAGCCCCTTCCGGCGCTCGGCCCTGTTAGATATCGACCCCGGCCTGCTGCAAACCTGGATCAGCAGAGGGCAGGTTCAGCCAGCCCGCTACACCCACTACTTCACCACAGGCGAGACCGTCGGCAGGCCAGGGGCGCGCTTCCCCGACGCAGGATTGGAGTGGCACTATGCACCTCCATGTGTCGCCCTCGATTGGTGGCCCGTATGCCCGGCGGAGGAAGGCGCACCCTTCACCACCGTGTCGCACTGGTACATGGACGAGTGGATGGAGGACGGCGGTGAAGCATACCCGAATGGTAAGCGCGACGGTTTCCTGCCCTTCCTCGACCTCCCGTGCCACACGGCCCAGCCCCTGGAACTGGCGTTATACCTGGAAGGGGACCAAGCAGAGCGTAGGGCACTGGAAGCGCGGGGCTGGCGCATGCGCGAGTCGGTGGAGGTGGCAGCTACGCCGTGGGACTACCAGGGGTATATACAGGCCTCGCGTGGAGAGTTCAGTTGCGTGAAGCCTTCGTGCGTGCGGTTGGAGAATGCCTGGATCAGCGACCGCACCCTTTGCTACCTGGCGAGCGGCAAACCCGCTGTGGTCCAGCACACGGGGCCGAGCCGCTTCCTCCCCGATGCGGCAGGTCTCTTCCGCTTCAACGACCTGGGAGAAGCGGTGCGCTGCCTGGGTGCCGCGGCGTCAGATTACGAGCGGCATGGCAGGCTGGCGCGCGCCCTGGCCGAAGAGCACTTTGACGCGCGCAAGGTCGTAGGAAGCGTGTTGGAGAGGGCGCTGTAGAGGGGACATGAAGCAAGCCGGTTCTGAAAGCAGCATACTAGCCATACTGGGCTTCCACAAGGTGGGCGCACCTCCACCGGGTGGGTGGGACACCTGGTTCTACGTGCCGGAGGCCACTTTCGTGGGCTACCTGACTTACTTGCGCGAGTATGGCTGGGAGGCTATCAGCGTGGAGAGCCTGCTTCGTGGCCTCGCCGAGCCGGGCAGCTTGCCTCTGAGGTCTGCGCTTATTACTTTTGACGATGGGTACAAGTCGCTGGTGGAGGTTGCGCTGCCCCATCTGCTGCGCTTCGGCTATCCGGCGGCGCTTTTTGTGCCCACAGATTTCATAGGGGGGAGCAACCTTTTCGATGCCGGTGTGGAGCCGGAAGAAGCTATCTGCGGCTGGGCTGATCTGCGAGAGCTTACCGGCCTGGGTATATCCGTGCAGTCGCATGGAGCCGCACACCGCCCGTTCTCGACGCTCGACCCGGCGGAGCAAAGGGCGGAGCTTGAGAGGTCCAAAGCCGTGTTGGAAGGTGGACTCGGAGGAACCGTCGAGCTTTTCTCTTACCCTTACGGAGATGCCGGGCCGGACGCGGACGCCACCCGCAAGGCGCTCGCCGCAACGGGCTACAAGGCTGCGTGCCTTTACGGGGGCGGCCCGAACCCCCTGCCTGCCCCGGACCCCTACCGCCTCACCAGGATAGCCATAGGCCCGGACACCGACTTGCGCGCCCTGTTGGGCGAGTCCGGGGGCAAGCATGCCTGTTAGAGGAGCCGCGAAGGCCCGCATGAGCACGGTGCGGCTCTGCCTGTGGCTGCTGCGCTATGCGCTTCGACGGTGGTCGTGGCTGGTGGCGACTGTGGTTACTATGCTCTTGAAGGTTGGACTGGACCTCCTGAAACCCTGGCCGATGAAGGTGCTGGTTGACCAGGTGTTGGGCGACAAGCCTGTGCCCGCGAGCCTGACAGCCCTCTTTGGCTGGCTGCCGGGGGGTCTCACACGAGATAGCCTGCTGACGTGGAGCGTGCTCGCCACCGTGGTAATCTTCCTGTTGGCCTGGGCGTTGAGCGTGGTCAGCGCGTATGTGGACATCGGCTTCGGGCGGCGCATGACTTACGACATGGCGGGAGACCTTTTCGGGCACTTGCAGAGGTTGTCGCTGCGCTTCCACAGGCGCAAGTCTACGGGCGATACGATAAGGAGGGTGACGACAGATTGCGCTTCGGTGTCAACTATCGTCAAGAACGCGCTTTTGCCTGCTGCCGTCGCTATCGTCAACTTTGCGGCTATATTCAGCGTCATGTGGGGGCTTGACCCGGTGCTGATGTTACTTTCGCTGGCCGCCGTACCCCTGATGGCCCTGACGTTCCGGCGATACGCGGGGCGCATGCTGGATCGAAGTTACAGGCAGCAGGAGGCAGAAGGTGAAGTGTACAACGTGGTGGAGCAGACCCTGTCGGCTATGCCCATCGTGCAGGCTTTCGGGGGAGAGGAGCGCGCCGACCGCCGGTTCCAGGCAAGCACAGCTACTACCCTGGAAGCTACGGTTGCCACTACAGAGGTGGAGTTTCGCTTCAAGATTTTGATTGGGCTGGCAACGGCTCTGGGCACGGCGGCTATTATCTGGGTAGGCGGGCAGCACGTTCTCGATGGGAGCCTTACCGTGGGCAGCATCCTGCTCTTCATCTCCTACCTCGGCCTACTTTACGGCCCGCTCGAATCGGTCATGTACATGTCCTCCACCGTGCAAAGCGCAACCGCGAGCGCACGGCGCGTGCTGGAAGTGCTGGGAACCGAGCAAGATGTGGAGAGTTCGCCGGGCGCGCGGCCCCTGCCGCCCGTCGAGGGGCACGTCATCATAGAGAACGTCACCTTCGGGTACGAGCCGGGTCGCCCAGTCCTTGAAGACGTGTACCTGGAAGCCCTCCCCGGGCAGACCGTCGCAATAGTCGGCCCCACGGGCGCTGGCAAGAGCACCCTCGTTAGCCTGGTGGCGCGTTTCTTCGACCCGTGGAAGGGGACCGTCTGGATTGACGGCTATGACGCGCGGGAGGTGCAACTCAAGAGCCTGCGCAGCCAGGTGGCCGTGGTGCCGCAAGACCCTTTCTTGTTCCCCACGACGGTGGCGGAGAACATAGCTTACGGCCGCCCCGAAGCCTCAAGGAAGAAAGTCAAGGCAGCGGCTCGCACAGCCAACGCTCACCTTTTTATTGAAAGGTTGCCACAGGGGTACGATACTGTTCTAGGGGAGCGCGGGGGCACGCTCTCGGGCGGGGAGCGACAAAGGTTGTCTGTTGCGAGGGCGTTGCTCAAGGATGCGCCCATACTCATCCTGGACGAGCCGACAAGCGCCCTGGACTCGGAGACGGAGGGCCTGTTGATGGAGGCGATGCGCCGGTTGACGAAGGGGAGGACTACCTTTATCATAGCCCACCGCCTCTCCACCATCCGCAACGCCGACAAGATCGCCGTGCTAAAGGATTGCCGGATCGTCGAGGTCGGCACGCACGAGGAGTTGCTGGCTCGAAGAGGCGTTTACGCTCGCCTTTACGGCTACCAGCATGGACCCCAGATTGAGGTTGCGCACGAGGTTGCTAAGTGAACATCATTCTCGCCGGTGTCATGGGCAGATATCCGTATGGCGGGGTTGCCTGGTGCTCCCTCATGTATCTGCTTGGGCTACAACGTCTCGGGCACAAGGTGTGGTACCTGGAAGACACTGGGCAGTGCAACTACGACCCGGTAGCTAATACCCTGTGCCGCGACCCCCGCTATGCGCTCAGCTTCATCCGTTCATGCCTGAAGCCCTACGGCCTGGAGGAGCGATGGTGCTATATTGACTTCAAAGGCAAATATCACGGGCACACCCGCGACGCCTGGCGGCAAGTGTGCGCGGGTGCAGATGTATTTCTCAACCTGTCGGGTGGGTGCTGGTTCTGGCGCGACGAGTATGCGGCCATCCCGCATTCGGCCTTTTTAGATAGCGACCCGGCTTTCACCCAGGTTGATATAGCCCGGCGCGGCCCCGGCCACGAGGCTTTCTTCACCCCTTTCAGCGCGCTCTTCACCTTTGGGCGCAACATCGGCACGCCCCTGTGCGCTGTGCCCACGGGCCGGCTACATTGGGAGCATACCTGGCAGCCGGTAAGCCTCAACGAATGGCACACAGAGGCTGAGCCCTCCACCCGGTGCTTCACTACGGTGATGACCTGGAAGATCAGGAAGTTCAGCGAGCTTGGGGGCAACAAGGACCGCGAGTTCCACAAGGTGCTGCGCCTGCCATCTCTCCTGGCTCAAAACCCAGGTCTCAAAGTCCAGGGTTCCATCTCTCACGAGGGGGGTCTTGAGGTCGGCGGTGCTGGAGTCGAAGCTGCAAACCTGGATTGGTATTTGGAGCTTGCCGTGAACGGACCGCAAGATCTGTTGCGAGAGCATGGTTGGCATTGCCGGGATGCGTTCTCCGTGTCGCACAGCCCCGAGGCATACCGCAATTACATAATGGCTTCCCTCGGTGAGTTCAGCGTCGCCAAGCACGCTTACGTGCAGACCAATAGCGGCTGGTTCAGCGACCGTACCGAGTGCTACCTGGCGAGCGGCAGGCCCGCCGTGGTGCAAGATACAGGCTTCAGCGCGCACATACCCACAGGGGAGGGGCTGTTCGCGTTTACGACTGTCGAAGAGGCGCTAGCGGGCCTCCAGGAGGTAGTTGCCAATTACGATCGCCACTCCCGCGCGGCGCGAGAGCTGGCCCGGGCGCACTTCGCGGCAGAAGTAGTGCTACCTAAGCTGCTGGAGCGGGCGACATCTAAAGCGCCGGCAGCTTAGTGGGCGAAAGACGATCTTCATGAACTGCGCGCGGTTGTACATCAGTCAGGAGAAGCACCTGTGGCTAAAATCGTAGTTTGCGGCTATATGGTGCGGTTCCCGGTGGGCGGGAACATACTGGCTTTTTTCAGTTACGTCCTGGGTCTGTGCCGCCTGGGGCACCAGGTCGTCTACCTGGAAGAGAGCGGATGGCCCCGCTCATGTTACGATCCTGCCAGCGGCCAGTGGCACGATGACCCCAGCGCAGGGTTGAAGCTGGTGCGGTCGCTTATGTCAGAGTACGATCTGCACGTACCTGTGCTTTACTTGGACCGCGACTCTGATAGAGCAGATAGGGAGGAGTGGGGTGAAGCCAGGCGGGTGTTGGCGGAAGCAGACCTTTTGCTGAACGTCGGGGGTGTGTGCTGGCTGCCGGAGTTCACCCTATGCGAGCGCCTCGCGTTGGTGGACATGGACCCGCTCTTTACCCAGGCAGGCGAGTTCGGGGTACGACTGGGTATGGACTTCCAATCATACCACGCCCTCTTCAGCTACGGGGCCAACATTGGATTATCCGGTTGCACAGTGCCGCTTATGGGGGCCGACTGGCTGCCGACCGTGCCGCCTGTAGTACCTGAGATGTGGAATGCCGCACTCCCTGCCGATGGCGCGCCCTTAACTACGGTAGCCAGTTGGAGCGCTTACGGGGCTATCACCTATGCCGGAGAACACTACGGGCAGAAGGACGAGGAGTTCACGCGCCTGCTGGACCTGCCTGGCCGCACGCCCCAGAAGCTGGAGCTTGCCCTTTCGGGTGTACCTGGGGAGGTCGTAGAACGTTTCAGGTCGGCGGGCTGGCTAGTGCGAGACGCAAACGAGGGGGTAAACAAGAGTATTCAGGCTTACATGTCGTACATTCGGGCTTCGCGGGGCGAGTTCAGCGTCGCCAAGCACGCCTACGTCAAGAGCCGGAGCGGCTGGTTCAGCGACCGCAGCGTCTGCTACTTGGCTTCGGGCCTGCCGGTAGTCCTCCAGAACACCGGCTTCAGCGACTGGCTGCCGACGGGAGAGGGCGTGCTGGCGTTTTCGTCGGTGCAGGAGGCCGCCGCGTGCATCGAGCAGGTCAATAGAGATTACAGGGCGCACTGCAATGCTGCCCGCAAGATTGCGGAGGAGACCTTCAGCTACAAGGTGGTCCTCCCCAGTTTGCTCGATAGAGCGCTGAGTGGGGGCAAGTCTCCCCACCCAGCGGTCGCACCGGGAGATATGGCATGATAGTTATTTTCTCGGGCAGCACCGGCAGGCTGCCCTACGGGGGCCACGCCTGGATTGACATGCAATACCTTGGGGGCCTGAGCGCGCTCGGACACGAGGTCTTCTACCTGGAGGAGTGTGGCAAAGAGTCGTGGGTATACGACTGGGACGCTGGGCAATTGACGACCGATCTCTTCTACCCGGCGAGCTACGTTCGTGCTTGCCTGGAACCGCTTGGACTTGGAGATAAATGGATATACAGGGCGGGCGACTCATCGGAAGGGATGGACACGGACGAGTTCAGGGATGTTTGCTCGCGAGCCGACCTGATGCTCATACGCGCGGTGCCCCTTCCCCTGTGGCGACCGGAGTATGGCCTGCCGCGGAGCCACGCCTTTATCGATGCGGACCCCGGTTTCACCCAGATCAGCCTGGCAAACGGGCATAGAGACCTCCGGGCTACCGTCGAACGGTGCGGGCGGCTCTTCACAGTTGGGCAGCGTGTCGGCTTGCCGGATTGTCCCATCCCCACTGTGGGTCGAGAATGGCTCAAAACGCTGCCACCCGTGTCGCTCGCGCATTGGCCCCGGGCGGATGACGAGCAGGCCACCCACTTTACAGCCGTGATGCACTGGCGCGGGTTTCGCGATGTCGAATACGGCGGAGTGGTATACGGGCAGAAAGACAGGGAATTTCCGAAATTTATCGATATACCACGCCTCACGGAGCAGCCCTTCCGGGTGGCGCTCACAGGCGGCGACCCCGAAGAGCTGGCGCGGCACGGCTGGGAGGTAATCGAGGGCTGGAAGCCGTCCCGTACACCGGAGCTGTACCGCGCATTTATAGCAGGGTCGCGCGCCGAGTTCGGGGTCGCCAAGCATGGTTATGTGGCTATGAAAGGCGGCTGGTTCAGCGACCGCAGCGTGTGCTACCTGGCAAGCGGCAGGCCCGCGCTTGTGGAGGACACGGGCCTCGAAGATTGGCTCCCGGTTGGGGAGGGCCTCGTCACGTTCCAGGACGTTCCCGGCGCGCTGAAGGGGATAGACGCCATCAACGCCGATTACGAGCGTCACCGAAGGGCGGCGCGCACGCTGGCAGAGGAGATATTCGACGCCGAGCGCGTACTGCCGCCCCTCGTAGAGGCCGCGACTCTTCGCGCTTCGTCCTTTGTCCTTCGCCCATAGAGGGGCCTTATGCGTATCGCAATGCTGGTGGGTACCTTTCCCGTAGTGTCCGAAACTTTCATCCTCCGGCAGATCACCGGCCTCCTCGACCTGGGACATGGCGTAGACATATATGCCGAGGCCAGACCGGAGGAGCCCGCGCCGGAACACGCTGAAGTCCGCAGGTACAACCTCCTGGGCCGCACCACTTACATGAACATGCCGCCGGACGCGGGCTACTGGGAGATGCCCGTGTGGCCCCTGACGGGGGAGACGTGGTTGCCGGGCGCAAGCCAGCCTATCCCCAACAGGGCGCGGGCGCTGAGAGCTGTTCCAGCCCTCGTCCGGTGCCTCCGGTGCTCGCCACGGCTGACGCTGGAAGTGCTCAGGCCATCGCAGTACGGCTATCAGGCGAGGAGCCTGTCCAACCTTTACCGGCTCGATACCCTTTGCTCGCGGCACAGGCGTTACAGCGTAGCGCACGCGCACTTCGGCCCCGTGGCGAACAGGTTGCGTTTTGCCGGGGAACTCTGGAGGGTGCCATTGGTAGCGAGCTTTCATGGCTATGATTTCAGCAGGGTGCCACGCCAGCAAGGGCGGGACGTGTATGCACGCCTGTTTGCTCGCGCCGACATGGTCACAGTCAACAGCAGGCACACCGAGAAGCGACTCCAGGAGCTTGGGTGCCCACTCGCTAAGCTAAGGAGGCTTCCGATGGGCGTAGACCTCCGCCGTTTTTCTTTCCACGAGCGTGTCCCGCAACCCGGGGAGCCGGTGCGTATTTTGACGGTGGGTAGGTTGGTCGAGAAGAAAGGTCTTGAGTACGCTATTCGTGCGGTTGCCGGTGCGCGGGAGAGATACCCGGACCTCCTCTACGATATAGTGGGGGAAGGCCCGCTACGAGCGAGTCTGGAAGCGCTTATTGGAGAGCTTGGGGTTGGAGAGGTGGTGACCCTGCACGGGGCCAAGAGTGGCGAGCGCGTGCGAGAATTGATGGCCCAGGCTCACCTCTTTGTGATGCCAAGCGTAACAGCTAGCGATGGGGACATGGAAGGCCAGGGCCTAGCGCTGCAAGAAGCGCAAGCCTCGGGCCTCCCCGTGCTCGCAACGGACCATAATGGATTTTCCGAGAGTATAGTGCCCGGGCGTTCCGGCTTCCTGGTGCCGGAGCGGGACGCCACCCAACTGGCCGCACGGCTGGTCTACCTGCTCGAGCGGCCGGGGTTGTGGGCGGGCATGGGCCGCGCGGGCAGGCGGCATGTTGAAGAGAATTACGACATAACCAATCTAAACCGGAGATTGGTTGAATTGTATGCGGAAGCAAGAGAGATTTATCGTGCGAAAGGAAAGTACAGCTAGAATGTCGCGCGCTCCCCTGGCGAGCATCATTATCGACAATGGCAACTATGGGGCCTTCCTGGGGCAAGCCATAGAGAGCGCGCTTGCCCAGACCTACCAGGATATCGAGGTAATAGTGGTGGACGATGGCTCTACCGATAACTCTCGTGAGGTTATCGCGAGCTATGGTGACAGGATCGTCTCTGTGCTAAAAGAGAACGGCGGGCAAGCCTCGGCCTTCAACGCAGGATTTTCCGCAAGCCGTGGCGAAGTGGTAATCTTCCTCGACTCCGACGATGTGCTGCTCCCTACAGCTGTGGAGCGTGCGCTCGATGGGTTCAAGAATGAGGATATTGCCAAGGTGCATTGGCCGATGTGGGAAATTGATGAGACAGGCAGGCGCACAGGCCGCATAGTCCCTTCTCAACCACTTGCGGAAGGCGACGTGCGCGGGGTAGTTATCAGGGATGGTCCGGCCAGCTACGTCAGCCCGCCGGGAAGCGGCAATGCATGGTCGCGACGGGTATTAGAGGCAATTCTCCCTATGCCCGAACCTCAGTTCAGGGGGGCAGCCGACACCAACCTGTTCGCCCTGGCCGGGATTTATGGCTCCATAGGGCGGATTGCCGAGCCACAAGGGCTTTATCGCGTACACGGAAGAAATAACACCAGGAAGCCGCTCGACAGCAGGATAGACCTTTTCCTGGGGCGGTACGGCCATCGCTGCCTGGCGTTGAGCGACCACCTGCGGGCACAGGGGGTAACCGTTGAGCCGGGCGTTTGGGTGGAACGCAACGCCTACTACGGTTGGATGCGACGATTGTACGCGGCCACACGTGAGATTGCCGGCCTGGTCCCTACCGGGAGCAGCTTTATACTTGTAGACGAGGGCCAGTGGGGAGAAACTGAAACCCTAACAGGCAGGCACACTATCCCGTTCCTGGAGCGTGATGGGCGGTACTGGGGGCTACCAACCGATAGCAGCACGGCGGTTGAGGAGCTTGAGCGATTGCGCGCGGCTGGGGCTGCTTATATGGTCTTTGCCTGGCCCTGCTTTTGGTGGCTCGATTATTACCCGGTCTTGCGCTCGCACTTATACGTTACGGCGCGCTGTGTGTTGAAAAGTGAGCATGTAGTCGTGTTCGATCTACAACCACAAGAACCACAAGAACCACAAGAGTCGGCATGAGGGCCACTCCTATATGAGACTGTATTACTATCGAGACCCCATAGGTAACTTCGGCGACGATCTTAACCCCTGGCTCTGGTCGCGTTTGCTACCCGGTGTCCTGGATGACGTGGGCAACACCCTCTTTGTGGGCATTGGAAGCGTGCTGGACCACCGCATCCCGGCGGCTCCGGTGAAGGTGGTCTTCGGCACGGGTGTGGGGCATCGCCGCTTGCCCGCCATTGACGAGCGCTGGAAGATATATTGCGTGCGCGGCCCCCTGAGCGCAGCCGCCCTGAGATTGCCGCAGGAACTGGCGATCACCGACCCCGCGGTGCTGGTGGGCACCCAGGCTCTACAGGAGGAAGCCAAACTCTACGCCGTTTCATTCATGCCCCACTTTAGGACCGAGGCCCGCCTGGCTGCCGAGGGAGTAGACCTGGAAACTATATGCAGGGACGTGGGCCTCAATTATATAGACGCAATGTCGGGGGTCGAGAAGGTCCTGACGGGTATAAGACGCTCGGAAATAGTAATAGCCGAGGCCATGCACGGGGCAATCGTCGCGGACGCCTTGCGCGTTCCGTGGGTACCCGTGCAACTTTCCGGCCAGGTTTTGTCGCTCAAATGGCAGGACTGGTGCAAGTCACTGGACCTTGAATACGGGCCACACATTCACTCACCCGAAGGGCAGAGCAATCACAGCCTGGGCCTTGCGGAGTTCATGCGAAGTGTAAGGCAAAAAGGCAGGCCGACTTTGAGCGCAAGCAGTACCCTGGAGAAGGTTACCCACCGCCTCCTCGAGCAACTGGAGCGTGTGCGGGCAGGCGAAGACTCGGGCGGCTGGGTGGCGGGACGCGCAGAGTTCATCCCGGACCCCCAGCTTTACAGCGCCGACCCCTGGATGCACACCGTGTACAGGGCAATAGAGGAGATGGCGGAGGTAGTGCCTATGGAGAAGAGCTTTATCCTGGTAGACGAGGCCAAATGGGGCGATGGAGAAGTGCTAGGGGGCCGCCATGCTATCAGGTTCCCCGAGCGCAACGGCCAGTACTGGGGCCACCCACAGGATGACGAGACAGCCATCGTGGAGCTTGAGCAAATGAGGCAAAGAGGGGTAAGTTCTATAGTGTTTGCCTGGCATACCTTCTGGTGGCTCGATCACTACAGCGGCCTGAAAGAGCATCTACAAACTAAGTACCGCCGCACGCTCTCTAATGAGCGTCTTGTGATATTTGATTTGAGCTCTTAGGTGCTACCGACAGGGAGCGCAAGGCGTGGAACCCGTGGAGGAACGTCCGGCGTTGGTCCTCCAGGGGTTTGGTTTCTCTGTTGAAGCGCGGCGTCTGCGAAGTGCCCCGCTTCAGCGAGGCTGACATCGAGACGCTGCCGCCACTCGAAGAATCGCCCGTCGAGGAACTCACAGAAGCTTCTCCCGCCGACCTGGCCTCGCGTCTTAGCATGGGTGTTTTCACGCAACGGGATGTCGAATTTATCCTGGGCCGCGGCTCGCCGGGGTAGACGGCGAAGGGGAGAAAATCCCGTAAGCGCGAACACCCAGCATTAGCGCGATAGGGTCCGCTACTTGAAAATAGGTCTTGCTTTCGCCAGGGCATTTTGATACACTCGTACAAGTGCTATATTAGTTTACCGTCGTTTCCGGGCACCTGCATTTTATTCGCACGGTGCTATGAGCGGAGCGCTTGTTGCTTGCCTGCGAGCTCGGTCCGACGGCAGCGGGCACGAAGTATCGAGTGCAATGCAGCATGCAAGAGGGGCCGCAGGGCTTAGCTATGCAGGCTGTAGATGCAAACGCGTACCGGCTTGTAAACTGTAGCCCGTATCCTGTAGCTTCGTGTCGTTGCCTTACGTCTTACAAGTGAGCGCCGCAAATGTCCACTAAAGCCTTCTCCGAAAGCTTCACCGCCGAGGTCTCGCCGTCCGCTGGAACGGGTACGTATAAGATATCACCCACCGATGTCTCCCAGTTCATCAGGCTCGAGCAGTGCCAGCGTTACTTGAGGCTGCGCTTGCACGAACGCGCCAGGGGACGCGATTTCTTCGAGCAGTACGGCGTCCACCCGCAGACGATTCCGCCTTTGCTCACACGCTCGGGGCAGTCCTTTGAGGAGCGCGTGGAAGCCCAGGTAAGTGCTCGCTTCCCCACCCGCAACCTCGGCAAGGAAGGTTCCTCAAGGCGGGACTCTGACAATGATACAGTTGTAGCAGCCGCGCGGGACCTGGCGCTCGGACAGAGCCTGGTACTCTTTCAAGTACGGCTCTCGCTCCCGTTGGGAGAGTGGTGGTTCCGGGGTGACATCGACATCCTGCGGATGGCGCGCGATCCTGAGGGCCGCCTGCACCTGCTGACCGCCGACATGAAGAGCTCGGCGGAGGCCAGGATGGAGCACCGGCTGCAGGTGGCCTTCTACCACCAGATGCTCTCCAGCCTGCTTGCACGCAACGGCCTTGCGTTCGAGCAACTCAGCATGGGTATCCTGTATCGCGGCACCCTCGTTGATGCCGAAAACCTCAGCCCCCAGGATAGCGCGCGCATGGCTGAGCAACGCCTGCTCGCTGCTGATCTATTCGGGGTGGCCGATGCCATGCTTGAAGTCACCTCAGATCCCCAGGCATACATCGACTCGGTGCAGGACCTGGTTACCGCTCCTCAGTCCACGGCTCAAAAGATAGTCACCGCGCCTATTCAAGAGCTGCCTTACCACCTGGAGCACAAGTGCGATGGTTGCCTCTACAACGAGTTCTGCATGAAATGGACTGCCGAGACCAGCGACCTGTCCCTCGTGCCGCACCTTACCGCCCAGGAGAAGGAGGCGCTGCGCCGCCGAGGTATCGGCACCATCTTTGAGCTGGGCCGGTTGAAAGACCTACGCTTCTCCGGCGCGGGGAATGGTAGCCGTTTCGAAGGGCTTGCGCCCGCGGCAGGACGGGAGGCGGCCGTGCGCCAGCTATCAGGCCAATGGGGTCTGGGCCACCGCCTGGATGAGTTGATCCTTCGCGCTCGACGGTACCTGAACTGGAAGCAGTACCCGCTGGATGCGATTCCTTACATACCGAGTAAGGGGCATGGTTCTCTACCCCATTCGGCACCCGATCACAACCCGAACCTCGTCAAGATATATGTTGATGCTCAGCACGATTACCTGCAAGATCGTGTGTACCTGCTCGGCTCGCTGGTGGTTGCATACGAGGGCGGTGTCGAGAAAGAGGAACGTCGTGCGGTGGTGCGCATGACGGGAGGACCTCCTGATACTCTGGAGAAAGAGCGGGAGCTACTCGTCGAGTGGATCGAAGAAACGCTGAGGGCCGTTGTAGAGCTGGCGGCACCCGACGAGCAGGGCGAGCCGAACGCTCCCATACATATCATCTTCTTCAACAGGTACGAGCAGCGAGTGCTCCTCGATGCCCTTACCAGGCACCTGCCCACCATCCTGGCCGCGACCCCGGTGTACGACTTCCTCACCCAGAAAGCCGCGTTCGACTCGCCTATTGCTACCTTCCTGGACGATGAGATACGGCAGTTGAAGAACTACCCTATGCTGTGCCAGTCGTTGCAGGCCGTATCTGCCTTTCTCAAATTCAACTGGCGCACGCCCCTCGATTACCGTTCGATCTTTCGGGAAAGGATGTTTGACTTCTGGGGGAAGCTCGACGCCCCGCCCGATGGTGGCATCTCCGTGCCTGAAGCGCAGCCCACTAACGGCTCCCGGGAGCCGGCGGCACCAAACGAGTCGGACGGCGTGCAGACATGGTACACTAACCGCTCGCGATTCAAGAGCGAGATACCCCTTGAGTATGCGTATGCTGCCTGGGATGAACTGCCCGTGCCGACCGGTGGTGAGGCGGACCCGTTTGAGCCCTACCGTAGGGCGACCGCAGACCTCATACTCGGCTTCCAGGTGCACCGCTTGCAAGCGATGGCCCACATCGTCAGCCACGACTTCAAGGGTAATCATCTCACCACGAAGACGCCGTTTCTGTTGCCCGACCTTCCTAACTTCTCGGAGAAGGCCTCGAACCTCGCGCATGCCCTGGACGAATTCGTCACGATAGAGCGTCATGTGACGCTGGGGGGTTGGAAAGCGGCGCGCAACATTGCACCCGAGAGGCGGGTCCTCATGGGTGAGACTCTGGTGGTGCGCTATTGTGAAGAAGACCAGGACGAGGAGGTCAGGGAGAAGAACCGCGAGGATGAGCGCAGGTGGCAGCTAAGGCAGCAGTACAGGGCGGAGTATCGAGAGCGCAACCCGAACGCCAGGCAGGTGAGGCTCCCAACCGAGCAGAAGGCCGCATCTGAGTTCAGCCAGGTGGGCACGCGCTACCGGCTGCGGCTGGAGACCGACGGCACAGATACAGGTCTTGACGAAGTGCTCGGGCTGAGCAATCTCCGGGAGGGTGAGATGGTGATCCTCTATCCCCGGCTCACCTACGATGAGCGCCTGCCTAAAGAGCAGCGCACACCCCAGACCCCGACACCCAAGCAGGTCCTATACGGGCCGCGGGTCAGGATCGAGCGCATCCTGGTGGAGCGCGACCGCTCAGGCCGTGCCACCCAGGCTTTCGTGGAGGTTGAGTGGCAGGAGCAGATAGGAGGCGACTGGTCTCAGGGCTTTGTGTTTGGCTCAGCATCTGAGGACCGTCCCCTGGTACCAGGGAAGCTCTACACGCTGGATACGGATATCAACGACATAAACGGCTACTGGTCGAAAGTCGTGACCACGGAGCTTAGCAGGGCGGTGGACGCGGGCAACCCGGCAGCCAGTACCCTCTACAGCAGGCTCGTTGATAACCAGACCGAAGACCAGGCGCATTCCGTCGAGTGGGATGAGGCAGCAGCCGAAGGTCAGTCTCGCTTCTACAAGGGGCTTGAGGCCCTGCATGCGACCGGAGAGATGCCGCGGTTTGAGGCGAGCAAGCAGGAGTACATCTCGGCTCACGGGGACGATCCGGTACTCCTGGTGCAGGGTCCTCCCGGCACGGGCAAGAGCTACTCTACCGCCTTTGCCATCTTCTCGCGCCTGCAGGGAGCAATAGCGGCAGGGCGCGAGTTCCGCGTCTTCATCTCCTGCAAGACGCACGCGGCCATAGACGTGCTGCTGCGGAATGTCCTGGAGGTGCGCGACAGGCTGCGCTATTTTCAGGCGAACTATCCGGATATCTTCGACCGTTACTTCGAGCCTGGCCTTCTGCAAGTTGACCTCTTCCGTGTTGCACCCAAAGAACCCATGGCCGGGGTCACCAACCTGGAGAAGGAGCGGGACAAGGAGAAAGGGGACGAGTGTAACGCCGACATGGTGCTGCGCTCTAGATGGTGTGTCGTTGCGTCAACACCCGGCCACGTCTACCAGATGATCAAGGCGAAGTGGGGTAAGGCCGCAAACAAGGACCTGTTCGGGCACTACTTCTGCGACCTGCTGGTGCTCGACGAGGCCTCGCAGATGAGCATACCGGAAGCTATAATGGCTGCCCTGCCTCTCAAACCGTCAGGCCAACTGATCGTGGTTGGCGATCACCGCCAGATGGCACCGATCATCAAGCACGCGTGGGACAGCGAGCCGAGAAGGACGTTCAAGGAGTACAAGACCTATCGCTCTTTGTTTGTCACGCTACTGGAGCAACTCCAACCACCACCAATGATCAAGTTTGCGGAGAGCTTCCGCCTGCATGCAGCTATGGCCGAATTCCTGCGGCAGGAGATCTACTTCAAAGACGGAATACCTTATCACTCCAACAGTCACCAGGTGCTCGCGCACGTCGAACTCGAAGATCCATTTACAGCCGCCGTGCTCATGCCGGAACACCCGATTGTCGTTGTGGTCCACGACGAAGTGAGCAGCCAGACACGCAACGTCTTCGAGCAAAAGCTGGTTGCTCCCATCCTGGAAGCCTTAGCGGACACCTCGTTCCATGGTCTTGATGCTCGTGAGGGGCTGGGTGTAGTTGTGCCGCATAGAGCGCAACGTGCCGAGATGCAAATACGCTTTCCGCAGCTCTCCGAGACCGACCCGGCGACCGGGGCTGTCCTGAACTCAGCAGTGGATACTGTAGAGAGGTTCCAGGGAGGTGAGCGCGAGGCAGTTCTATACAGCGCCACGGAAAGCGACCTCAACTACCTGCTCGCCGCGGGCAAGTTCCTGTACGACCCCAACCGCCTGACAGTCGCAATCAGCAGGGCCAAGAAGAAGATGATACTGGTGGCATCCAGCTCCATCTTCTCACTCTTCAGCCCGGATGAGACGGTTTTTGCAAATTCCCAACTATGGAAGGACTTACTGCGGAGGACTTGCACCGAATTGCTCTGGGAAGGAGAACGGGAGGGTCAACACGTTCGGGTGTGGGGTAATCAATAGAATGGCCTGCTGTCCCGGTCCCACCAAGGGCCTGGAGTTAGACCGTCCAAGTAAACCAGGAGAGTGCAGCGCGAGGGCCCGAGCATGCTTCGCCCGCCCATTGTTAGGTTATGGACAGGCTATCGATGATGGGCCCCATGTGGCGCAACCCATTTCGTAACCATTCGGCTTTGCTAAACCCGGCCTGGTAGTGCTATACTCGCCCTGAGAGTAACTTCCTTTTGCCCCACTTGCACCACAGGAGCGTGGTATGTCCAGTGTATCGCTGAGTTCGAGTACTGAGAGGCCGGTGCTGCGTATTATGCAGACCGCCCGGCGCGGCGATACCTACACCGTCCAGCTTGACTACCGGGGCAGCCAGCAGTTCCACTCGCCCATTATCACCGATGTAACCTTCAGCCTGACCGCCCAGGAGCAGGAGCAACTGCGCTGGTACCTTGAGGACTACCTGGAGCACCCCACCGACCCCGCGCCTAAGATAGCAGCGAACGTTGAGAAGAAGATGCAAGAGGTGGGCGAGCACCTCTTCAACAGCCTATTCAACACGAATGAAGATGCTCGCTTCCTCTGGGCAGACCTCCGCAGCCGTTTGAGCGACACCCGCGTGGAGGTAATCAGCGGTGTGGACACCACCAGGATCCCCTGGGAACTAATACGTGACCCGCACACCGGCACCCACCTCGCCCTGCGCGCCCGCGATTTCGTGCGCGGTCTGCCCAATCCAGCCCTCCAGCCCTCTATCCTCCAGACTGAATCAGGCCCTATTCGCATCCTGCTGGTGATATGCCGCCCCGGAGGTCGCGATGACGTGCCGTTCCGCTCGGTCGCCAGCCGTATCGTCAAGAGCCTGAGCGAGGAGGCCCGCGCCCACTTCCAACTTGACGTGCTGCGCCCCCCCACCTACGACCGGATGGCTCAGGTGCTGCGAGCCGCCAAAGACGCAGGTAGGCCGTACCACGTGGTCCACTTCGATGGGCATGGCGCATTCCTCGATATGCAGGAGCTGTTCGACAAGTGGAACAAGCAGAAGAAAGAGGAAGAAATCGAGCGGTACCTGGAAGAGTTGGGGCTGGTAGACTTCGACCGCGCCAGGTTTTCGCCACATGCCATGTACCCGCGCCAGCCCAGGGAGGGGCAGCGGGGTTACCTGCTGTTCGAGAACCCGCAGAGCAACCAAAACATCCGCCTGGTGGATGGCCCTGATCTGGGTGCACTTCTCCGCGAGGCGGATGTGCCTCTGCTGGTGCTCAACGCCTGCCGCTCGGCCCATGCCGAGGCCGCGCCAGCACCAGACGCCTTAAGCGATGCCACACAGCCAGGGCAGGCCATCCCAGCGAAAACGCTTGACGCGCACGCGAAGGTGCGGGCCTACGGCTCTCTGGCGCAGGAGGTGATGGACGCGGGTGTGACCGGGGTAGTGGCGATGCGCTACAACGTGTACGTGGTCACAGCCGCCCAGTTCGTGGCCGACCTGTACGCCTCCCTCGTGCGGGGCAGCACGCTAGGCGAGGCTGTGCGGGTGAGCCGCCGCCAGCTGTACGACAGCCCCCTGCGCTCCATCGCGCATAAGCCGGTGCCGTTGCAGGACTGGCCTGTGCCTGTGGTGTACGAGGCAGCACCCATCGCCCTCTTTCCAGGGCAACAAGATGGCGGTGCGCTCAACATCACCATCCACGCAGCCGACACAGCGCAGTCGAGGGGCGCGCTGGACAAGGACCTGCCCAAACCTCCTGATGTAGGTTTCTACGGGCGGGACGAGACGCTGCTGGCCGTGGACCGAGCCTTCGACAAGCAGCGTATCGTGCTGCTGCACGCCTTCGCAGGGAGCGGCAAGACCACCACTGCCGCCGAATTCGCCCGGTGGTACTCCCTCACGGGAGGGGTGGAAGGCTCCGTGTTCTTCACCTCGTTTGAGCAACCTAAACCGCTGGCAAGAGTGCTGGACCAGATGGGGCAGGTATTCGGCCCCACGCTTGAGCAGAACAACATCCACTGGCTGACCCTCGACGACGAGCAGAGGCGTCAGGTGGCCCTGCAACTACTACAGTTGGTGCCCGTGCTGTGGATTTGGGACAACGTGGAGCCGGTAGCAGGCTTCCCGGAGGGCACACTTGCCACCCTCTCCCCGCAAGAGCAGCAGGAGTTGCTGGACTTCCTGCGAGACGCGCAGAGTATGCCGGGCACCCAGGCAAAATTCCTGCTCACCTCGCGGCGGGATGAGCGAGGCTGGCTGGGCGACCTTCCCGCCCGCGTGACTATGCCGCCCATGCCGATGCAGGAGCGGCTGGAACTGGCGAAGGCGCTTGCCGCCAGGTACGGGAAGCGCATCGACGAAGTGGAGGACTGGCGGCCCCTATTGCGCTACACGGGAGGCAACCCCCTCACCATCACGGTGGTCGTGGGCCAGGCGCTACGCGACAACCTCTGCACGAAGGAGCAGATAGAGGCATACGTTGCCCGGCTGCGGGCTGGGGAGGCGGCGTTCGAGGACGAGGAGGAGAGCGAGGGACGCAGTAAATCGCTGGGGGCGTCCCTCTCCTACGGCTTCACCCACGCCTTCAGTGAGGATGAGCGCGGGCAGTTGGCCCTGCTCCACCTGTTCCAGGGCATAGTGGACGTGGACGTGCTGATCGTGATGGGCGTCCCCGAAGCCGAGTGGAGCTTGCCTGCCATGCGCGGGTTGAGCCGCGAGGCAAGCGTCGCCCTGCTTGACCGGGCCGCTGAGGTGGGCCTGCTTACAAATGAGGGCAGGGGCTACTACGCGATCCACCCCGCCCTGCCCTGGTTCTTCAAGGGCCTGTTTGACAGCTACTATGGCGACAACCCCTCTGCCCCTATTCGCGCCTACGTGGAGGCGATGGGTGTGTTGGGGGACTACTACCACAAGCAGTTGAATAAGGGCAACTGGGAGGTGATAGAGGCGCTAGCAGCCGAGGAGGAGAACCTGCTGCACGCTAGGCAGTTGGCGCGGGCCAATGGCTGGTGGGGTCAGATCATCAGCGCGATGCAAGGGTTGAGGCGTCTTTACAATCACACAGGGCGCAGGGCGGAGTGGCAGAGGCTCGTGGATGAGGTCGTGCCCGACTTCGTCGACCCGGGCACTGGCGGCCCAGCACTGGGCCGCGAGGAGCAGTGGAGCTTGGTGACCAATTACCGCGTGGTCCTAGCCATACAGGCCAGGCAGTGGGAGGAAGCCGAGCGCCTTCAACGGGCGGATCTGGAGTGGAACCGCGCACGCGCCACCCCTCTGCTGGTCCTGCCCCCGGAGGAGTTGGACCATGTGCAGCGCAACACTATACGCTCGCTGGCTGTGAGCGTAGAGCAATTAGGCCACATCCTGCTGGAGCAGGGTAAAGCTGAATGTGTGCAGGCCTATGAAGATTCTATGTCGCTCTACCAGCGTATCGATGACAAACCCGCGGCAGCCATCCTCGCTTTCAACCTCGGCCACGCTTTCAAGGATGTGCGCACGGTGCGCAAGCTGGACCAAGCCGAGCACTGGTACAACCGCAGCCTGGAACTCCGTGACGAACGCGACAGTCTAGGGCGCAGCAAGTGCTACGACCAACTTGGGGTAGTAGCCTACGAACGCTTCCTTGAAGCGCGAGATGCCAAGCAGTCCGACGAAGAGTTGCTGCGCCAACTCAACGCCGCACTGAGGTACTACATGCAGGGCCTTGCGCTGGTGCCCGCCGACGCGGTGCATGACTTGGCGGTGACGCACAACCACTTTGGCACCATTTACAACGTTGCTGGCAGCGATGAGTACTTTGGCCGCGCCCTACACCACTGGGAGGAGTCTATCCGGTACTGGGAGGTACAGGGCGATCTTTATGGAGCTGCCCAGGTCAAGTACAACGTGGCCCTTGCCCTTGCCCAGAGAGGCCGCTTCGAGGAGGCGCTGCTGTACGCCGGGGCCGCCCTGCGCAACTACACGGAGTTCGGACCTGGGGCGGCGGCTGAGGTGCAGGAGACGCAGGAGTTGATTGCTGCTATTGAAGAGTACCGCAAGAAGCAGCAAGAAGGAGGCTAACCACATGGCAACATCGGACTGGTTCGAGGACCTGCCCGTGTTGGGCAAGCTGCCACCTGAGGAGGCGGCCGGCAGGCTCCGCGAGGTGGGGGAGGAGCAAGCCGCCGGCGCGCTGGAGAACGCGGAGGCAGAGTCGCAGGAGCGGGGCCTGGAGAGCTTCGGGGGTGCACCCGGCTGGTGGCCTTTCCAGGACCGCGCCTGGCAGTACACCGCCCACGCCTTCGGCTACCTGGCACCCGCCCCTCCCGGCGAGGGGACGCTGCCCATCCGCCACGCAGGCAACATAGAGGCCGACCCGTCGCTCAAGAACTCGCGCATCAAGATCACCCTCGACCGCCTCCGCGTGGCAGACTACCCGGGCGGCGGTACGCACCGCGTGCTGTTCGACTTCTACGCCCAGAACCAGCTACCCGGCAGCCCGGAAAGTGTGGAGCACCTGCACTTCAACGCCACCTACCGGGTGATGGAGGGTCAGCAGGCCGCCATCATCGGGTACCCCATCTTCGTGGGCCTCAACGTGGGTAGCAACGGGGTAGCCCTCAAGTGCTTTACCGTCAACGTCAAGAACGACGGCGACGAGGCCTTCCTCGGCTTCCTTGAGTCGGACGTGTTCAAGGAGGGGCTGAAGCTGGCGAAAACGGTGCAGCCCGCCATCGGCCCGCTATCGCAGATGGCCCTGGGCCTTACCAAGAGCATCGCCTCTCGCAATCGCAACGTGCCGGTGCAGGACTTCTACATGGGCCTGGACTTCAGCAGCATAGCTGCCCGTGCGAGGCTGGCCGAGGGGTCGTACCTGGCGGTGCAGATACCGGACAAGATACAAACAGTGTGGGACTGGGACCAGTGGGTGTACAACCAGTCCAACGGCCAGATAGTGGACGCCGCTACCGGGGGGCAGATGATCCCGTACAACTACGTGGTGTTCAGCGTCAGCCGCTACGAGGGGGACTAACCTACTCTCCGCCACGGCACCAGCACAGCCACCTGCCCGGTACGTGCCCTGGGGATGCGTGCCGGCAGGTATGTGCGTGGGCCGCACAGTCATTGGGCGACTTGGCGGGGCAACGTAGGCTTCGTGAGGATGTTTCCTGATTCCCTCACCCTTCGCGTGCGTTGTCCGGTGCAGTGTAGATAAGACCGGAAAGGCGTGTAAGTCTCCGGCCCTCGGTGCCCACGTAATCGCAACCCACCAGTGCGCCGAGCAAGCGTACCCTGGTTTCCCAGGCTATATTGCGAGGTAGCCTAGTCTCCTATAAGTATCGATCTCACTACCGCCGTCCAGAGTTCGTCACCAGGTCTGTCCTCGTCTACGTCCTTGCTGCCGAGTTCCTGGTCAATGACCTCCTGGATGTTCAGGGGCTGCTCCAGGTAACGCAGGTCCACGCCCGGATTAGTGGTCGCAAGCACCACAGCCCGGTCGAGCGCGCGTGCGCGGCCCATCGACGGCCTGGCTGTGAAACACTGCCCCACCGTGCCTCCGAGCCAGATCACCTTGCGGTCCCCGGGTCTTATCGATTCGGCGCCCAGGTATTCCACCTTGCCGCCCGCAGTGCAGTTGAGCAGGGTAACGTGCAGCGTTGCGCGCCTGTACGAGTTGGTGATCTTGAACGCAAACAGCGCTCCCGTAGCCAGTCGGTAGGCCCCGTCATACTCCTGCTTGCCCACAACCTTGGGAGCTTCGTGCAGGCTGTCTATCAGGGCATCTACCTTATCGACCGTGCGGTCCTCCAGGGCAACAGCCGCCGCGCAGTCAAGTATGCTCACGCTCAGCCGCCCCGCAAGCTCGGGGTCGTTGCACCGCCTCAAGGCCATGCGCAGGACGTTGTTTTGCAGGGCATAGACTTGCAGCCCCGCCACCAGCGCGCTAAAACCGCCCGGTTGCGCCTGGGCTATGTTGTCCTCTATATCGTTCGATATGGTCCAGCCCTGCCGAGCAGTGCCTCGCACGCGCACCTCTACATCCGAGCTAGGGGCGTCCCAGGGCACTACCATGAAGTCGTTATCAAACTCCTCGAGCAACGCCTTTTCCGGGTGCTCCACCGCCACGCGCAGTAGATCAGGCAACCCGGGTTTTATGAGGCGGGCCCGCGCGTCGTCACCGGGCCACTGGAACGGTACACCCCGGTCGGTGGCGGTGCTGCTCGACTTGTCGGACTGGGTCACGACAATGGTGCCCAGGCGGAACTTAGCGTCATCAGTCGAGCCGAGGCCGGGGAACGTAGGGGGGTCTTTGCCGTAGATGGCAAACTCAGCGCCCTCTGTGACGCTCATCAATATGCCTGCTTCGATCCGGTACGTGCCGTCGGCCCGCTTGCTCACCGGGTAGCCAGGGTCTCCAAGTGTGTACTTGCCGCCGAAGACGCGGCGCTCCAATCGCCCCGTGAACCAGGGGTGCTGCTCCCCGCCGCCCGTTGTGCCCGCCAGGAGTGGCGAGCGAATATCGGCCCAGCGCACGCGCTTGCGCTCGGCCTGGTCTCGCCCCTTGAGCAGCGATACCAGGGTGTGGGTCAATACCCCGTTGCGCCTACCATTGAAGGGCCTTTCGATGGCCGACTCGTCAGCCAGACAGGCCGCCAGCACGAGGTACCGGGGGTCAACCGATTGCAGGAGGCGCACTCCGCGAGGGCTGTCCATGGCCTGCGCGCCGCCCACCAAAGTGTCCGGGGGAGGGACCGAGTCTGCGTTGCCATCCCGGAACACCCTGGTGCGTGCGTCGTCGGGGGGCACTCCCTTCGTTGCTCCCGCCGAGTTGCACGAGTCCAGGATGATGGTGAGGTCCTCGGTGCGCCCCGCTATCGCATCAATCAGGGCGTTGATCTCTATGTCATACAGTAGCTGATTATCCACGGGCACGATAGCCTCGTGCCAGGCCAGGGTGGTATTCCATTGCCTTTGAGCCCCGTGCCCTGAGTAGTAGATGAGCACGCGGTCGTCGGGTTGCACGTTAGCGGGGTCGGCCAGGCGTCGTAGGGCGGCGATGATGTTGTCGCGAGTGGGGCGAATGGTGTTGGCCTGCCCCCTGGTGGTGGTCGAGCCGGGGTTGGGCGCGGCCAGGCGGGTGATCTTGACGGTAAGCTCGGGGTCTCCCACTCCGGCCGCATCGAGGAGCAGGTCCTCTATGTCATCTATGTCGTTGACACACCCATCCAGCGTGTTCGCGCCCCCATAGTTGTCTATGCCTATGAGGAGGGCATGGTAAGTAGCTTTCGCCTGGCTCAGGGACTGCATTACTGACTCCTCTTTACATATTTCCTTGCTCAGGATGCGCCTTTCGTTCCTAGAGCGGGGTACTCTCAGGGACGTTGAGTTGTGAGCGTAAAAAGCCTATGACCTCTCGATAGACGAATGGCGGCCTGCTAATGAGAGCAGGCCGCGTGAAGGGATTATAGCACAGTAGAAGCGGAAGTCAATACTCTTATTTCTAATTTCTTAATGTAGATTTGCCTGGTACCTATTGACACCGGCTATGACTTCCCGTATGATGCAACCGTTTCCCCGGACCAGGCGGCCCGGCAAATCTATGTACCTATATGCCACGGAGTCCAATGACACCCGTGCAATAGCGCGTTGTCTGGGCCTGCGGGCGACGCCTGCAAGGAGGGTTCCATGATACCTACTCGCCGCACCAGGTGGACCTACTGGCTGATGTTAGCCCTCTTCGCCAGCCTCGGCTGGGTGGTTATCGCGCCCCACGCCGCCGCGCAACCTCTCTCCGCCGAGGCACGCCTCTACTCGCCCCTCGCCCAGCCTGAACCTCCCGGCGCTGCGGCGACACCGGGTAAGATCGAGGTTGTGCGTCCCGACGACCCTGTACTCGTGCGGGGCACTCTCAGCCAGGGCGGCATTTTGAGCGGCAACCTCAGGCTGCGCGCCGTTGGTGGCGACGTCACCAGCTTCACATTCGTCCCGAACGACTTACTTCTGGTGGCCGACCCGTCTTCCACCGCCGTGCCCAACGCCGGTACCACCATGATCCAACGCCAGCATATCACTCTTGTTGGCGATACGAGCCTCACCGCCGGGCTGCCAAAGAACTTGCAGGTCCAGGTGTCGGGCATCGAGATACCCGGCACCTATTCCGGCACTTTCACCCTGCTGTACGGCCCCGCTTCAGCCGACGCCCTGGCGGTGGGTCTAAGCGTCGATGCGCGGGCCACAGTCACGCTTTCGCCGCTTGCAGGCACCGACCAGCTCAGGCTGAACCTGGCGCGACCTAATTGGTGGGCCTTTGACCTGTTCAATGGTCTGCTGCCCCGCAACGCCCGCATTGACAACCAGCAATTGGAGTTCGACAACACGACCCTGGCCCCCGTGACCGTGACGAGCGCTCTGGTGGTGGCTCGAGGCGAAAAGACCGGATACCAGGTGCCCGCGAGCGCCTTCTCCCTGCAGAATGGGCAAACCTTGCCCGCCGACGGCATCGTCACCATCCCGGTAAAGATAGACCGCCGGCAACTGCCCCCCGACCACTACACCGGCAATGTCTACCTGACTCTGGCCGGCAGCCCCGACCGCGTGAAGCTCCCCCTCGACATGAATGTGCGCGACGGCGTGCTGTGGCCGATGCTCGCCATCCTGACGGGTATAGCCCTGGGCAGGCTTTTCAATTACATGCGCGATAAGGGCGGGGCATTGAAGGGAGCGCAGGACCGCCTGTATGTCATAAGCGCCCGCGTTCGAGACAACTTGTCGGAGCAAGGGCAGGTTATACTGGGGCCGCTTGTAGCGAGCGCGCAACACGACATAGACTATCAACAGACCACCGGCATAGACGCCACCCTGAACGACCTCGATAGCCGCTACGGAGAGATGCTGGCCCTGGACGGCCTTGAGCGGCAACTACAAACGAGGGTCCCCAATCTGGCTACCCGCCAGCCGTTGCAGGACAAGTTGGACCTGGGCAGGGCCACGCTTGGGCTACCCGGCAACAGCGGCAACGCGGTGAGCCGCGCCAGGCAGCTACGTGAAGAGGTCGAGGCCTCTCTTGCCGCGCTGCTTAACCCGCCTGCACCCCGGGGAAGAGGCCGGGGCCAGGCGGAGACGCTGCCCGTCACCCCGACCACAACGGCGCTTCCCAGCATGCCCCCCCGCTCGCGTTGGGAAAAGCTCTGGAGTGACGGGCGGGTGCTCGGGTCGCGACTCACCATCCATGTGCTTCCCCATGTGCTCTACGTGGCGCTGTTGGTAGGGCTTACCCTCATTGGCTTGCAAACCCTGTACGTGGAGAACGGGCCTACCTTCGGTGCGCAGCCTATCAGCGACTACCTCAGCCTCGTGCTGTGGGGACTGACGGCTGACGTGGCGAGCAGCACTTTGGGCACTTTGCCCTCCCTGGCCCGCCTGCCCAAGCTCCCCTCGGGCGGCTCCCCAGCCGAAGGAGCAAAGAATGGCGCCACGGGCAGCGGCGGCTCCGGGGGAGCAGAGGACGATACCGAGAGCGGCGGCTCCGGGGGACGTGACCGGAACCGGGAGCAGCCAACTACGGACCAACCCGCCGCGACGGCTGCCGGGACAACGAAAGACAAGACCACGGAGATTACCCCCCTGCCTGGTACTCAACCACAGGGTGGCGCTCAGCCCGCAGGTGCTCAGCCCAACCCATCCGGTTCGTACTACGCACTGCTCATAGGGATCAACAACTACCCACCGGCTTCCGCCCAATGGGGCAGCCTCAGGGGGTGCGTCAATGATATTGACGCGATTGAAGCCCTCTTGCTGCCCCAGGGTGCTCAAGTCACCCGCCTGGCTTCAACCGACGTGTCAAGCACATCCAGTCTCATAGCTGAGACTAAAGAACCTACTCGGGACAGCTTTATCGCCGCCCTTAAGGACTTGATAGGCTCGGTGGCGCCGGGCGACAGGGTGATGATCTACTATTCGGGCCATGGCGACCAGTTGCGCTTAGAGCCGGGCGGCCCGGTGCGCGAGGCGTTGGTGGGCACGGGTAGCGCCGATGTTACCCGCCTGTACGACCTGGAAGTGAATCGCCTCATCAGCGTGCTTGCTTCGCGCTTACAAACAGACACCCGGCCCGCCGACCTGACGATAATATTCGACTCCTGCCATTCCGGCGGCGCAACCAAGGGCCTGCAAGATGCCTCACTGGCCGAACGCCGAGTGCGCTCCCTGCGGGGCGAGCGTGCCGGGGGTGTGATAGTTGACGCGACAGCAAACCCACTCGACCAGGCCCTCCTGAGCTACACTTTTGAGGGGCCGGCCACTCCCGCGACCACGGGTGCCACCGGCGATGGCTCCTCGGGCGACCAGCAGTCCTGGTTGTTTCGGGAGCTGGACCCTAATTACATAGCCATACTGGCCTGCGACGCCCATGAACTCGCGCAAGAAGCAGCCTTCGACGGGGCGACGGTTGACGGGGCATTGACCCTCTCGCTGGTCGAGCTCCTCAAAGCCCATACGGCCAAAGGCAACCCTAACCCGCGCTGGTCCGAAGTATATCCCGCACTTGTGGAGAAGACGGTCACCCGGTCCAGCGGCCAGCACCCACGGTACAATGGCAGGCTGGAGCGCAAAGTCTTCGGTGGCCCGTGGGAGCAGCATGATGCCGGGCTCCCCATACGGCAGGTAGATGCCCGTGGCGAGTACGTCATCGGCGCGGGCACCCTGGTCGGCCTGACCGAAGGCTCGGTGGTGAGGGTCTACGGCGCGGACGAGCCGCGGTTCTTCAGCGAAGTGCCGCTGGGTGATACTACGCACAGCATGGGCGACCTGGTAGTGGGACCTGATCCTGGCTTGTCCGAGTGCAGGGCCATCCCCCTGGACCCTGCGACGTTCAACTATCCGGGCGATGGGAACGCGCGCGGCCGCATCATCCAACCGGGCAAAGCCGCCCGCCTGCGCGTCCTGCTGAAGTCATCCGACCAGGACCTGGTGGATTTCCTGGGGGAGTCGGCCCTCCTGACGGTCCTGCAAGCCCCCGGCGGAGAGGAGGTGCTGGTAACGGACACGGACGAGGGCGGTTGGCTAATCGGTGACGCCACCACGCCAAACGTCGCCACCGTGCCGGCAGGTGCGAAGGCCGCGCTGCTCGCCGGGTTGAACTATTACGCCGGGTATCGCCGCGTGCTCAACATGGCTCATGCCATAAACGAGCTATCCGGCAGTAATCCTCTGCGAGTGCGTTTGCTCAACTGTAACGACGACAATCTCGTCCAGCAACACCTGACGAATCCCTCTTTGCTGCCCGAGTTCGCTCAGAATGGAGAAGACCAGTACCGGCTGCGGGGTGGGCCGGGCGCGGCCCAGGTGGACCAGTTCAGCATCGAGATTACAAACGGCCTCAAGGAGACCATTCCCGGCGAGCATAATCTTACGGTCGCAACCTTTCTGTGCTCGGCGTTCGGTCGTGTGGCGCTGTTGGATACAGCCCCGATTGGCCCGGGCAATAGCCAGGTGATCTGGAGTAATGATGGCGTAGGCGTGCCCTTTGAGGCTGTACCCTCATCGCGCCGCGGTAAGACTTCCATTGTTCCACCAACGCCCGAGGACAGGCCGGAGACGACGATAGATCGACTGGTAATCATCGGCACCAACAAGCAAGACGCTGATTTCACAGGGCTTATCCAGACCAAGCGCGTGCAGGATATAGTTGACGAAATTGCACAAGCCAGGGGCAGGGGCGGCCTGGACGACCAGGATGAGAACGAGCAACCGAAGGAGATATGGGTAGCAAAGGTCCTCACGCTCACACAGGGCAAAGTCTAGCCGCCAACCTGTACCGCCCACCAGGATAAGAGGCGCCCAATAGAGGGGGATAACCAGGCATCCGCCACGGTTATCCCCCTCTTCGTTGGTGTCGTCGTCCCACGGCGAGCGGCCTCGGAACGGGGCGCGCATGTCCTTCAGTAGGGCGAATAGCTGCTCCTGGGGCAGCTTGCGCAGGTAGTTTTGCGCGCCCTGTAGTGCCTCAGCCGGTGCCTTGCCTTCTTCTGTCAACAGCCTGTAGAACTCCTGCATCAGCAGGCTGGTGGTGTAGTCGTACACGTTCCACAGGCTGGCCAATACCGACTTCACCCCCGCCGCCAGGAATCCTCGCGTGAGGCCCAGCACGCCGTCACCGCGAACCACGAGGGCCACTGATTCAAGACAGGACTTTCACTTAGAGCTACAGCACGCCTGTGGTATCTCTTCTTTCGAAAGCGGCATCTTTCGAAAGAAGAGATACCCACTTGCTATTTCCAACCGTCAATCAGTCCCGCGAGGTCCTGGGCGTAAGCGTCCGGGTCCTGGGTGCCGCCCGGCTGGTAACGCCTCACAACTTGCAGCAGCGTCGTCTGGCCTTCGTTGCCGTACCTGTCCATGATGCCGCACCAGGCGCCCAGGCCCTCCTGCCAACTGGGGTACGCGGCCATCCCGTCCACACCCGCGCCGTCGCCCACGATCTCGCCCCAGTTCCGGTTGTCTCTCTTGTCTGGGTTGGCATAGCCGGTGCCGCAACGGCTCAACCGGACGAAGAACGCCAGGGCGACCGCTGGGTTGATGCCGCGAGAGGCAGCGAGGTCATACAGGGCGTCTCCCTCTGGCATCGCGGGGCTGCCGAACCCGCTCAGCACCTCCGTGAAGCGCGCTTTCGTCATTGTGGGGGCGTGCTTCACCGGCTGGGTGACCCCACCAACCGCGCCGCCAACCGCGCCCCCAGTTGTGCCCCCGTGTGCGCCGCCGCCTTCCAGCGCCGTCACCCCACGCTGGATGACCCCTATGTAATAGTCTTCGGTGATCGCCGTACCAGGACAGGCGGGCTTGTTATAGTCTCGGTGTGACGAGATGCCGCCCCAGGCCAGCCGCTCAGGGTGCGCGCACACCTGCACGTTCTCGCCTTTAGAGTTCTTGACCGTCGTGCGTCCGGGCTTGGAGGCGGCATCGGCGTACATGTACTTGATGTCGAAGGTGCCGAGCCGCTTGCGCAGCGCCGCCACCGCGTAGCCAACTAATTGCTCCGTTTCATGGGACCAGGTCTGATTCACGTAGTAGCCTACCATCTCGATGCCGATGGAATAATGTAGATGTCCGGCCTTCTTGAACGAGTTGCCCCACATAGCGTGTATTCCCGGCTCTCGCATCTCAGCCGTGACCCATATCCACTTGTCGTCAATGAACAAGTGCGGCCCCGTATCCCATCCGAGCGTATCCCGGTAGTATGTTTGCACGTTAGCTACTCTTGTGCGGCGTTGCGCTTTGATCTGCTCTTCACTCTTGCCCTCCTCATTAGCGTCGAAGGCGGCCGCCTTGTCAAACTCCTTGCGCGCGTCCGCGAGCGTTCGCAGCGTGCAAGGATTCCCCGTGTGGTGTAGCACAATAAAATCGGGCGGGATAGTGCCGAAATCGTAGTTGGCTATGTAGGCCGAGAACTCCTGGGGGGTCTTAGGCTCCAGCAAGAAAAGCTTCTGCCCCTTCTTTCCCCCATCCTCCGGCTCATCCGAGTCATAGGGCATGAAGGAGGTCGGGTCCGCGTTCTCCCATGCATCGCCGTTGGGGTCTTGCAGTTGCGCTAGGTCGTCCGGGGTGTCGTTCATATCCATTCCTCCATTCGTGGTCGCCGATCAGATGTCGCCCGGGCAGTATCACCAGGTACGACGATTAGAGAGGTGACTATGGGCACCCATCCAACCGGCGCGCCTGATTGCCAGGCCATACGCCGCTATGCCGGCACTAACAGCAGTAACGCGTCAGTGTACTATGTCAACCGGCGTATTTGTAGTTGACATTTGCACCGATTATAGCACCTAAGTCAAGAGGGCTACCCCGCGACTGCTCGTCAGGTCCTCTCGGTCTCCCCGCCGCCTCCATCCGCCAGCGGCAGGCGCGACGCCGGGTCGCCCACTATGACGTAGGTGCGCACGTCGTTGTTAACCGTCCACATGCCTGCCAGCCTCTCATCGCCGGTGACTCGTCCCTGCTTGGCCCTCGTGAGCCTCGCTCGTCAGGGTCGTTGGGACCGAAAGCCAGCCCGTGCGTGGCCGTGAGGAGGACATGCTTCCCTCCTCGTATTACCGAACAGTATAGCACCCACGTCGATGATGCACGCCCCAAAAAGATATGTTATGGATTGGCCTTGTCCTACAGGTGCGACTAAATAAGTCCTATTGACCCACGCGGAAAGGTGCCTTATGATGTCAGCACTGACCGCAGTACTACGGTCCTCGTCTGTCCGCCGGCAACGAGGCCCACGTGACCCGATGCGCAACACGTTATAAACCGGCTGGTGGCTGTTGCTTACTGGGGGTATCGCTATGGGAAAGCTGCACGCTATTATCGTTGGCTGCAACTACAAGGGTTCACCTCACCCGTCTCTGAACACATTGAGAGGGGCGGAGCGCGATGCCAGGGGGATGTATAAGTGGGTGAAAAGCTCGCCACCACCCAACGGCGAGCTTGGCGAGGTGCTGCTTCTTGTAGGGAAGAACGCCACCAGCGCAAGCGTCCGGGAGGTACTGAACAAAGCGCTTGACGAGCATTTCAAGAATGTATCGAGCGAAGAGGCCGGGGGGAACGATGCCGATACCCTGCTCTTCTACTTCTCAGGTCATGGCAGGAGAGACACAACAGGTCTTACGCTGTTTACCTGGGATGATACCCTGCACGCATCCGAGCTGCTTGGGATCCTGCGGAGCAACCACGGGAGATCGGCGGTAGTGCTGGATTGCTGCCATGCGGGTGCAATCAGCCAATCAGGGCAGCTATCAGACAGCACACCCTAGCCGTGAACGTAGCGCCCGGTAGCCATTGCAGTAACCACCACGCAGGACAATCCATGTAGGAGAACGCCCATGGTCGAAGTAGATGGCAAGATCGTGATACTTTGTGGGGCTCTCGCCGACCAGACTGCCGGCGAGCAAAAGAATGGGGGTATCTTCACCCGGGCACTTCTCAACGCGCTCAAAGGCAGGCAAGACTTGATGGAG
>DASVQO010000115.1:0-2039 GCA_036389075.1 Chloroflexia bacterium
CTATCTCCTCGGCGCTCTTCGGGGCCGCGAACGCGCGCAGCCTGAGCGAGTTGGACACCACACTCACCGAGGACATGCCCATCGCGGCGGCTGCCATGACCGGGTTGAGCAGCAGCCCGAACAGCGGGTAGAGCACGCCCATAGCCACCGGAATCAGCACCACGTTGTAGATGAAGGCCCAGAACAGGTTCTGCCGTATCGTGGAGATGGTGCGGCGCGACAGGGCGATGGCCGTGACCACCCCGCGCACGTCGCCGCCCACGAGCGTAATGTCCGAGGCCTCCATAGCCACGTCCGCCCCGGTGCCAATCGCTATGCCCAGGTCGGCCTGTGCCAACGCGGGGGCGTCGTTGATGCCGTCGCCCACCATCGCCACTACCTTGCCCTGCGCCTGCAACTCCTTCACCTTGGCGGCCTTCTGCTCCGGCAGCACCTCGGCCATGACGTTCGTGACGCCCACCTGCGAGGCGATGGCGCGGGCGGTAGCCTCGTTGTCGCCCGTCAGCATCCAGACTTCCAGGCCCAGCGCCTTTAGCTCGCGCACCGCCTCCACCGACTCCGGCTTGAGCGTGTCGGCCACCGCGATAAGCCCGGCAAACTGCCCGTCAAGCGCAATATACATGGGCGTCTTGCCGTCACGGGCCAACTCCGATGCCCTGTCGCCTAGTCCATCCAGGTGGATACCGCGCTCCGACATCAGGCGGGCGTTACCCACCAGCAGTTCGCGTCCTTCGGCAGTGGCGGCGATGCCGTGTCCCGCAAGCGCCTTGAAACCGCTCACCGGGGCGGCTGCAAGCCCCAGTTCATCCGCGCGGCGCACGATGGCCTCACCCAGGGGGTGCTCCGAACCGCGCTCGGCGGCGGCCACCAGGCGCAGCAACTCCTGCTCCGGTAGGCCGTTGGCGGCAACCACGTCCGTCACAGAGGGCTTGCCCCTGGTGAGGGTGCCGGTCTTGTCCAGCACGATTGCATCGACCTTGTGAGCGCCCTCCAGGGCCTCCCCGCCCCGAATCAGCACTCCGTACTCGGCACCCTTGCCGGTGCCCACCATGATGGCTGTAGGGGTCGCCAAGCCGAGCGCGCAGGGGCAGGCGATGATCAATACCGCTATCATCGACACGAGGGCAAAGGTGAAGCGCGGCTCCGGCCCCACGAAGTACCACAGCACGAAAGTGAGCGCCGCCACTACCAGTACCACGGGCACGAAGTAGGAAGAAATCTCGTCGGCAAGCCGTTGTATGGGGGCCTTCGAGCCTTGCGCCTCCTCCACCAGCCGCACTATCTGCGCCAGGGCGGTATCCCTCCCCACCTTCGTAGCGCGGAAGGTGAACGACCCGCTCTTGTTGAGGGTCGCCCCAATTACGGGAGAGCCAGGACCCTTCTCCACCGGCAGGCTCTCGCCCGTCAGCATCGACTCGTCCACCGTCGATTCGCCGTCCACCACCACGCCGTCCACCGGCACCCTGTCGCCGGGGCGTACCCGCACAACGTCGCCCACCAGCACCTGCTCCACCGGCAGGTCCACCTCGGCCCCCTCGCGAATAACGCGGGCGGTGCGGGGTGCTAGGCCCATCAGCTTCTTGATAGCTTCGCTGGTCTGGCCCTTGGCGCGCGCCTCGAAGTAGCGGCCCATCAGGATGAGGGCGATAATCAGGGTGGAGGTGTCGTAGTAGGCTTCGGGCACCAGGCCTGCGCCCCGCACCGCGCTGGGGAAGAACGTCAGGAAGGCGCTGTACAGGTACGCCGCCGAGGTGCCCACCGCGATGAGGGTGTTCATATTGGTGGTCAGGTGGCGTGCGGCCATTACCGCGCCCTTGTAGAACTGCCAGCCCGCCCAGAACTGCACCGGGGTCGCCAGCGCGAACATCACGAGGTTGCGCGCCTCCATCGACATGGGCAGCGGCAGGAACATTATGGCCATGATGAGCAGGCCCGCACTCAGACTCACCAAGAACTTGGCGCGGACCGTGTTCAGCTCCCGCCGCCTGCGTTCGGCCTCGATATCGACGGGGGCCCCGCCGGTACCCTCAGAAGTAGCG
>DASVQO010000116.1:0-15832 GCA_036389075.1 Chloroflexia bacterium
CGACTGGTACGGATCGCGTTTCGGGGTCGAACTCGAGCCACTCACCGAGGTCCTGCCGCTAATCGGGTCCAAAGAGGGCATTGCCAACGTAGCCCTGGCGTTCATAGACCCCGGCGAGGCTGCCCTCGTGCCCGACCCTGCGTACCCGGTGTACAAGTTCGGCACGATCATGGCGGACGGTGTGATTTGCCCGCTGCCCCTGAAGGCCGAAGACGGTTGGCTGCCCGACCTCGATGCCCTGGACCAGGCCACTTCCAGAGCCGTCAAAGTGTTGTGGCTGAACTACCCAAACAATCCCACCGGGGCTGTAGCGGGCCTCGACGTATTCGAGCGGGTCATCGCCTGGGCCAAGCGGTACGATGTCATAGTCGCGCACGATAACCCCTATAGCGAGGTCACCTACGACGGTTATACCGCGCCCTCGATACTACAGGTGCCCGGTGCCAAGGATGTCGCGGTGGAGTTCAATTCGTTGAGCAAGACCTATTCGATGGCGGGGTTGCGAATAGGCATGGTAGTCGGCAACGCCGAAATAGTGGGGGCATTGGGCCGCATCAAGACGAACATCGACTCGGGCATTTACGGCGCGGTGCAGGAAGCCGCCTATGCCGCGCTGAGCGGAGACCAGTCGTGGATACCCGCTCGCAACGAGATTTACCGCAAGAGGCGCGACAAGCTGTGCCACGCATTGGGAGAAATCGGCATCCAGGTCGAGCCTCCCAAAGCCAGCCTCTACCTGTGGGCGCCCGTGCCGGAAGGCTACACTTCGGCCCAGTTTGCCGAGCTAATGCTGTCCCAAATCGGAGTGGCTGTCACTTCAGGCGCGAGCTACGGCACGCAAGGTGAGGGCTGGTTCAGGATTTCGCTGACAGTGTCCGACGAAGAAGTGGACCAGGCAGTGGCACGCTTTCCAAAGCTACAGTTCTAACATCGTAACATTGCGGGGCGAGTCAACAACCTGGCAGGTCGCCCCAGGAGGAGAATACTATCTCAACTCGAATGACAGACACGGGTAAGCCCGTGGAAAAAGCCATATTAGTAGGCCTCGAGACGGGCAAGCAGGCCCTTAGCATGGAGGACTCGCTTGACGAGCTAGAGCAGCTTGCGGCCACGGCGGGCGTGGAGGTGCTGGGGCGCGTAACTCAGAAGCTGAACGATCCCAACCGGGCTACCCTCGTGGGCAAGGGCAAGGTCGATGAGATCAAGGCCCTGCGCGAGCAGTTGCAGGCCGACGTGGTACTCTTCGACGAAGAGCTCACCCCGACGCAGCAGCGCAACCTTGAAGAGGTGCTCGGCACAAAGCTGCTCGACCGCACCGGCCTCATCCTCGACATCTTCGCACGCCACGCCCAGACCCGCGAGGGCCGCTTGCAGGTCGAGCTCGCACAACTCGAGTACCGTCTGCCCCGCCTCACCCGCATGTGGACCCACCTTTCCCGCCAGGCGGCGGGCGGGGTCGGTTTGCGCGGCCCCGGCGAGACTCAGCTTGAAGTGGACCGCCGCCGCTCCTCCGAGCGCATAGCCAAGCTGCGCGACGAGCTAAAGGAAGTGCACTCCCACCGCGAGCTATACCGGCAGAAGCGCCGCAGGGAAGGTCTGCCCATCGTGGCGCTGGTCGGCTACACCAACGCGGGCAAGTCTACCCTCCTCAACGCGCTCAGCAAGTCCGACGTGTACGCCGCTAACGTGCTCTTCGCCACCCTGGACCCCACGACGCGCCTCATCAAGCTGCCCGAAGGCCAGGAGGTGCTGCTGACCGACACGGTGGGCTTCATCCAGCGCCTGCCCACCCAGCTAGTTGCCGCCTTCCGCGCCACACTCGAAGAAATACAGGATGCGGACGTGCTGCTCCACGTCGTAGACCTCACCCACCCCAACGCCGAAGAGCAAGCCGAAACGGTGGACCGGGTGCTCGGAGAACTCGGCATAACCGAGAAGCCCAAGATAGTGGCCCTGAACAAGATAGACAGGTTGTTCCCCGAGCTTGTCGGGCGCGGCGGGGCGAACGGCGCGGATGGGGCCTCTGAGGTCGCAAGCGGGCTGGACGTCGCAAACATCAGCGCACGCATCTCTGAGGAGATGGGGTTGGGGTCAAACTATGTACCTGTATCCGCCCGCCTCAACTGGGGCCTTACGGAGCTTCTGGAGCGAATACAGCAGACACTGAGCGAAACCCTCGTCGGCATGCGAGTGCTCATCCCCTACAACGAGAGCGAATTAGTGTCCCGCTTCCACGAGCGAGGCATCATCAACTCGGAGGAGCACACCGGCACCGGCACCCTCATAGAAGGACGCCTCCCCAAGAGGATGGTCCGCGCCTACCAACGCTACGAAGAGCGCAACGGCCACGACCCGGAGTAATGCCTGCCGGGTAAAACGAAGAAGGGGGCGGCTCAACACCGCCCCCTTCTCTTGATTTTCGGCATGCTAATCTACGGTGAAGGTGTGGCACCCGCGCCCGCCGGTGTAGCAGTCGCCAGCAGCGGGGTCGTCTCAGGCGTGGTGGCATTCGCAGCGCCCGGTTGTTGCGCGGTGATTGTCTCCGCGCCCTGGATCGTGCCCGTCGCCTGCGCCTGGGGTGTAGTAGTGCCGCCCGCGCCCGGTGTCATCGCGCCCGCGGGGGTCGTCGTTCCGACAGGCAGCACCGTGCCCGTGATTGTGCCCGTGCCCGTAACCTCCTGCGTCGGCCCTATCGTGGGCAGCAAGGGCGTCGCAGTCGGCACGACCTTTGGCGGCGCGTCAAACCATGAGCGCAACGGCTCCACGATGGTATTGCTCACAAGATAGACATCCGCCTTGTCGGCCGTCTTGGCGTAGTAAGCCGAACCGTCTATCGTCTTGCCGCCCAACAGCAGCGTGCGCTTCGTCCCCGCCGTATCGCTGAACGCCACGGTGAGGGTAACGCCAGGGTTCGCCAGCCCGAACTGCGCCAGGTCGGAAGCGTCGGTGATCGTGGCGGTGGCTTGCAGGTTCTGTAGCTGGTCCGCCAGATTGCCCACAGCAAACGGGTCGGCCGTATCCGAGATGGGTTCCTTAATCGACCAGATGGTGGTTGTCACGTCCTTGGTGAGCACAAGCTTCTGCGTGCCACTCACCGCGTCGAGACCCGTCACCAGGTTGTCTTCCTGCCACACGTAAGTTTGTGGGGCCGGGGTCGGCACGCTAGGCGTATCGGTCGCGCCCCGGTTCCCGCCGAGCACCACCGCCAGCCCGCCCAGGGCTACCAGCAGCACGAGTAGAATGATTGTAGTGCGATAGCGTTCCATGTTACCTGCGCCTCCACCACACCATCACACCGGCCAGCGCCACCAGCAGGGGCAGGCCCAGCACGGTGCTAACCAGTAACAGGTTGCGCTGTCCGGCGTCCAGGGCCACCGTGCGGGGCGTGGACGGGTCTTTCGGGCGTATGGACACCAGTTCGTTCGCGCCCGCAAGATAGGACACCGTGTTGCCGAACAGGTCGTTGTTGTATAGCGGCAGTTGCTGCTGCAAAATGTTGTTGCTCGCGAAGTCGCCATCCCCGAACGCCACAATGCGGGTGTTGGGCACCGTCGTGGTGGTGGCAACGCCCGTCACCGGGTCGGCAGGCTCAATCAGGGCAGCCAGGGTCACGGGGCCTGGAAGGTCTACGTCCTGATTGAACGCGGGTGCAGTCGTCCCGGTAAGGGTAGTCTCCAGCCAGCTAGTGGGAGCCGAGCTAACCGTGCGCACGAGCGGCCTTATCACGTAGCCCGACTTTGGGCCGTTATCGCGGAAGCCCAGCGAAGCCAGGTAGGCCGTGCGTAGCTTGTTGCGCTCGAGTTCGCTCGTGATATCGTTTGAAGGGTACGTGTCGGGGCCGAGGATACCCGCATCGCTGGGGTCCAGCTGGATGGCCGGGTCGAGGGCGACGCCCTGCACCGGCTCGAGCCCATACGGCGTGATGAGGTCGTGCAGCGGCTTCTGCGCTTCCGCAGACATCGCCGGGTCCATCATCACAAGCAAGCGGCCACCCGCGTCCAGGTAGCCCTGTATCGTCGTTATCTCCTGCGCTGTCAGCGCCTGCTGCGGCTCCGCGATGACCAGCACCGTCACGGCATCCACCGAGAGGGTCGGTGAGGTAACGAGGCTCCAGGCCACCGTCTGGAAGTTGTTCTGCTCCAGCGACTCCCGTGCGGTCGAATAGCCACCGGCCTCGAAGCTGTTCATGTCGCGCTCGCCATGCCCCGTGAGGAAGGCGACCGTGTTGACCTTGTTCTGTCCCAGCCGCACGATCGCGCTGGTGAAATCGCGCTCCGTGATGCTGTTGGCGATCTCGCGCTTCTTCCCGTCGGTGAAGACCACTACGCCTTCTCGGGTTATGCCGTAGCCTACTGCGGCGGCGGGCTGCCGGAACGGGTCGATGAACTGGTAGGTGAGCTTGCGCTGGCGGCTGCTGTACTCTCGCAGTAAGTCGTCCGCCTGCTGCCGCCCGCCCTGGTTCTCCGCCCGGATGAAGGCCACGGCCTGCACGTTCTCGGGCCGGTTGTTCAGGCTTTCGAGCACGCTTTGCGTCTGCGCTGAAAGTGAGAAGTCGCCGCCCGCCGTCCAGTCGGCCCGCACGGTGGGCGCGTTCTCGCTGATGAAGTTGATAACGACCGCTATAGCCACTGCCGCGATAGACGCGACCAGGGCGTTTGTAGTCAGGCGCGTGCTGCGCTTACCGGCGGCCTGGCCCACCGATTCGGGCGCGGCCAGCACGAAAACGGCGAAACTGACGATTGCGGCGATTATCAAGATGCGCAGCGTCAGGTCCATGCTGCCGAAATCTAGCGTCAGGCTCTGGAAGGCAGCCCAGTAGAACAGAGCGATGCCCGCGAAGCCCAGGGCCGCGAAACCGGCAAGCGTGGCGATGAGGGCACGTGTAGACTTGTTCATGCCCTGTACCTCCTGGCTTCGACAATTTGAATGGTGATGAAGATGACGGCCCCCGTGAACGTGAGGAAGTACACAACGTCCGTCAAGTCCACGATGCCGCGCGTGAAGGGGTCGTAGCGGTCGCCTATCGACAGTTTGGCAAGCACCGCAGCCACGTTAGGCGGGACGTTGCTCGTCAAGACGGTGATGATGAACAGCACCAGCAGTAGGGCGAGAGCTATGACCGCCGAGAGAATCTGGTTGGACGTGAGCGATGAGGCGAGCAGGCCCACCGAAAGGAAGGCCATTCCGAGCAGCAGCAAGCCCAGGTAGCCGCTCCATATCGGCCCCCAGTCGGGGTCGCCCCGGAAAAGGACGAGCACCAAGGGGTACAGCACGGTCAGGAACATCATCGCCACGTAGAGGCCCAACGCCCCCAGGAACTTGCCCACCACCACAGACCAGTCCTTGACCGGCGCGGTCAGCAGGAGTTCGAGCGTGCCCGTGCGCGATTCCTCCGCCAGCAGCCTCATGGTGAGAGCGGGGGAGATCAGCAATAGCAGGATAGGGATGACCTCGAACACGTTGCGCATGCTGGCATCGCCCGCCGTCGCGCTCGCGGTGAAGAACAGCCCGGTAATCACCAGCCAGAAGGCCACAATTATGTAGGCCACCGGCGACACGAAGTAAGAGCGGAGTTCCTTGCTGGCGACGTAGAAGACGTTTCTCATCCTCGCACCCTCCTGCGGGCCGTTACCCGCGTCCTGGGCGCTGCCGTTGCAGCCGCTTCCGCCTCATCTCCGTCAGCTGCCGTGCCGTCACCGACCTCGTCGCCGTCCCCGTCCCCGTCATAGTCGTCGTACTCGGCATCCTCGAAGTCCGCGTCCGCCGCTTCCTGTTCGGCCTGGGAGATAACGCTGATGAAAATATCTTCGAGGCTGGGGCGGTACAACTTCAGTTCGAGGAGCTGGTGTCCCGACCCGACAATCGCTGAGGCCAGTCCCGCCCGCACGTCGGCCCCCGGTACGCCCTCGACCTGGTAGTTGTAAGTTCCGGCAGCCAGGGACTCAGGGGTGCCGAGTTCCGCCCCGTCCGGCCCAGCGGACAGCAAGCTTGCCACGGCCACGGCAGGGGCGCTACGCAGGCTCGCCAGCACGCTCGACGGCGCGCCTGACACCTCGACGTGCACGGTCTGCTGCTCCGTCGCCGACGAAGCGAGATGCACCGGGGTATCGAGGGCCACCAGCCGCCCGCGGTTGATAATGACCACCCTGTCGCAGACCATGCTCACCTCGGCCAGGATGTGGGTGCTCAAGATGACGGTGTGGGTACGCCCTAGCTCTCGGATAAGCTCGCGCACGCCCGTAATCTGCACCGGGTCGAGGCCCACCGTCGGCTCATCGAGGATCAGCACGTCGGGGTTGTGCAACATGGCCTGGGCTAGGCCGACCCGCTGCCGGTAGCCGCGAGAGAGCGCGCCTATCTGCTTGTTGGCCACGTCGAGGATGTTCAGCCGCTCCATGACCTCACCGACCCGGGCCTTGCGCTCCTTTCCATTGTGGAGTCCCGTAATCCGAGCGCGGAAGTCGAGGTACTCGGAGGGTGTAAGCTCGGTGTAAAGGGGTACCGTTTCGGGTAGGTAGCCCAGGTGCTTCCTGGCTTCAAGCGACTTTTCGGCCACATCGTACCCGGCAACTCGCACCGTCCCTGACGTGGCGGGGATGAAGCCGGTTATGATACGCATTGTGGTGGTCTTGCCCGCGCCGTTGGGGCCAAGGAATCCGAGGATTTCGCCCGGCTCGACATTGAAGGTTACATCGCGCAGGGCGTGAAAGCTGCCATAGTCTTTAGTCAGGTTCTCCACCTCTATCATGCAGAGATGTCCTCACTTTCAGGCATTGTTCGGCCCGAATATTGTTTGCGGGAATAGGGAACGTTTGCCGCGAAGGATACGCAAGGCAACATCGCATTGTATCTAATGGCCGAGGATGTTGTCAAGGAATAGACTCAGTAGAGCAGGAGACGGAACCGCCAAGACGCCAAGAGCGCCAAGAGCGCCAAGATTAAGGATAAAAGTGTTCTAAGCAAAAGGAGCAGGGTACGACGTCACGTACCCTGCTCCTCTTTGTATTCTCTAAACCTCAATACTTCTCTGCGTAACCTCTGCGTCCTCTGCGTCTCTGCGGTGAACCGTACTTATTCCTCTTGGCGCGTCCTTGGCGTCCTTGGCGTCTTGGCGGTTCGTCTACTAGCGTCCGGGCGTGATGTAATAGCAACTCCAGTGGCTCTGCATGCCTCTGCTCCAGGCCTTGGCGGTCGCGAAGATCTGCGACTTCGCATCGAAGATGTTGCTCTTGCGGTAGGGGTTCCAGCTTCCGCCCCAGGTGCCCCTGTGGTACTGGAACAGGCCCAGGTACGTGCCCCGGCCCCCCGAAGCGTTCGGGTTGCCGCTCGACTCGCATATCATCACCCTGTACATCTTATCGATGCTCTGCGGGTAGGGGTACATCGCCTTGGCCTCGACCATCCAGGCCCGGTACTGCGCCAACCTGTTAGCCGTCGAAGTCTGCGCACTGGCCGGCGCGGACGCCCCCGCGAACAGTGCCGCCAGCACCAACACAGCCGCCAGCAAGCTCGCGAAGCGCGGCACTTTTGTAGCTTTCATAGAGTGGGATTGCCCCTGCATTTGTTGCTTCCTCCTCGCCGTTTTACAAACGCCCTCGACCGCTACTACTGGTAGTGGCTCATCGTATATACGGGAGGTGCAACTTATGAGTCAATGGTATTGACTCGTTTATACTACGTTAAGAGGGCTGTTTTACGTAATTCTACGTAAGAAATGCAGGGTCTACATTGTTGCATCTTTGATGCGCTCGGCAAGCCCTGAATACCGGAGTGTAGAAGTCGTGTTTTGCACCGCACGCTTTATAGCTTCCGGCGAACCTGCCAGTACGACCAGGTTTCGCGCCCTGCTAACGGCCGTATACATGAGGTTGCGCTGCAACATGCGGCCCTGTTGCGGAAGGATCGGCATGATGACCGCAGGGTACTCGCTGCCCTGCGCCTTGTGGACCGAAATGGCGTAGGCGTGCGTGAGTTCGTCAAGCTCCTGGAAGGTGTATTCTACCGTCCACTCGGCATCGAAGCTCACCAGCACGCGCTCTTCTTCCAGGTCGATACGCAGGATGCGCCCGAGCTCGCCGTTGGACACCTGTTTCTCGTAGTCGTTCACCACCTGCATTACTTTGTCGCCCACGCGGAAGATGCGGCCCCCGAACCGCCTCTCCTCTTTGGTGACGGCCGGTGGGTTGAGCACCGCCTGCAAGTTCACGTTGAGCGCGTCCACTCCGCACACCCCGCCGTAAATGGGCGCGAGCACCTGTATGTCGTCCAGGGGGTCGAGCTTGAAGTGTTGCGGCAGGCGGCGAGTGGCGAGGTCCACCACCAGTTGCGCGCAGGCGGCGGGTTCCGGCTGGGGGAGAAAGAAAAAGTCCATGATACCCTTGCCGGTGCGTGGGGTGCGCCCTGCGTTGATGCGGTGCGCGTTCGATATGATCGCGCTGCCCTCGGGCTGTCGGAATATAGTCTCCAACGTAATCACCGGCACCGTGCCGCTGAGGATCACGTCCTTGAACACCGAGCCAGGCCCTACCGGGGGTAGCTGGTCCGCGTCCCCGACGAGCAGCAGGTGCGCCCCCTCCGGCACAGCATTGAGCAGGGCGTCCGCAAGCGGCAGGTCCATCATTGAGGCTTCGTCCACCACCACGAGATCGGCGTCAATGGGAGCGCGTACCTGGTAGCTGCCGCCGGGCTTCAGTTCTAGCAGGCGGTGAATTGTGCTCGCACCCACGCCCGTGGCTTCCGTGAGACGCTTGGCGGCCCTCCCGGTGGGTGCGGCCAGGGCCACTGTACGGCCCTTCGCCTTCAGCAGGCGCACGATGCCCCTGAGCGTGGTCGTCTTACCCGTGCCCGGCCCGCCCGTCACTACCACCACGCGTTGTGAAAGGGTAGCCCTGATTGCCTCCTGCTGCCGTTCGGTCAGGTGCACCGTTTCCAACGTCCCTAGGAAGCGCCAGGCCGAGTCCCAGTCCACACGCTGGAAAGCCGATAGCCTGTCCGCGCCCGCCACCGCGATCCTCGCCACGGCGGTGGCGACCGACACCTCGGCTGTGTGCAGCTCCGTCAGGTAAGCGCGTTCCAGCGTATCGCTCGCGTCAGCCGCCGGCCCTTGCGCGAGCACGAGGAAACCCGCCTGCTGTAGCTCAGGCAGGGTTGCGCGGACAGTGTCGGGTGACAGCGATAGTAATTGGGAGGCCCCATAGAGCAGGTCATCCAGGGGCAAGAATACGTGGCCGGAGGAGGCCGCATCGCGCAGCACCTGTGCCACCCCCGCGCCCACGCGCTGCAATGCGTTCGGCGGGATCCCGGCCTGTGAAGCTATGGAGTCCGCCACCTGGAAGGTGACCCCATATACTTCCGCGGGCAACCGGTACGGCTGCTCTCTAACAACCGTCTCGGCGGCAGTGCCATACTTGCGCAGGATGCGTGCGGCCAGGACGATAGGCACTCCCTGCGCCTGGAGGAACACCATCAGGTCCTTGAGGGTGCGTCGTTCGGCCCAGGCTTCAGCTATCAGTTGCGCCTTGCGGTTGCCCAGCCCCGGCACTTCACCGAGGCGGTGGGGCGTGCTGTCGAGCACCTGCACGGTATCCAGGCCGAAGGTGTTTACAATGTGCTCTGCGAGCACCGGCCCGACACCCTTGAGCAGACCCGAACTAAGGTACTTCTTGAGGGCGGCCACCGTGCCCGGCGCGGCGGTCTGGTACCGGCTCACCTGGAACTGCCTGCCATACTGAGGGTGCTGGACCCAGTGCCCCTCGACCCGCAGCCCCTCCCCCACGTTAACGGCGGGAAGGTGCCCCGCTATCGTCACCAGTTGTTTCTGGCGGGGCACCTTCAGTCGGCCAATCGTGTAGCCGTTCTCTTCGTTTACGTAGGTGATCTTGTCCACGACCCCGTCCAGCGTCTCGGCGTTGCCGGACGTGGGGAGGACCGCGGAGTCTTGTTCGTACTTGCCCATAGTGCGGAGCTAGAAGGGCAGCTCGTCCTCGTCGTCTGCTTCGCGCGGCTCGGCTGCCCTACCCTTTCCGCGACTCCCCGCCTGCGCCCCGACCTTGGCCGGTACGGGCTTTTCGGCTTCCACTCGGCCATTGGTGTGCTCGGCACCGGCCGCCGAGTCGAGCATCAGCATATCCGAGGCCACTACCTCCGTGCGGTACTGCTTCTGGCCGTTGGCCTCGTAAGTGCGTGTGCGCAGCCGCCCCTCGATGTAGACCAGCCGTCCTTTCGCCAGGTGCTCGTTGCAAATCTGCGCCAGCCGGTCCCAGGCCACGATGTTGTGCCAATCGGTCTCGTCCTGCGCGTTACCCTCGCGGTCCGTCCATTGGCGGTTGGTCGCCAGGGAGAAAGTAGTCACCGGCATACCGCTGCCAGTGTAACGCATCTCGGGGTCGGCCCCCAAGCGTCCGATCAACTGTACTTTGTTCAAACTCCTCGCCATCTCGCTATCTCCTCTTATCAACTCTAACTACTCTGCGAATCTATTCTCTTGTGCGCCCCGTGGGCCCCAGATTTACCCCGCCCTCGTGGCTCCATTGCGCCCGGTGCGCGGGGTCAGGTCAATAGGCTCCTTGCTTCCCCCCGACACGGGGCGTAGCGCAGGGCGTGCTACCCCCGAGCTTGCACCTTCACGCGGCGTGGCCGAGCCGGTTCGGACCTCGGTCATGGGACGTGCAGCCGGCCTCTCAGAGGTCCGCTCGGCCGGCCGCTCGGGGGCAACGTGACGCGCCTCGTTGTGGCTGGCGCGGTCGGCCAGCTTGTCGCGCAGCTCGTTCAGGCGGTTGGCTACAAGCCTGTGGTGGTGCGCGGTCTCGTATGCCTGCACGTAGGCAGCAAGCGCAAGCATGAGCTTGATCATGTCCAGTTCTGGGATGCGCATCGTCAGCCGGGCGGTTGGCTCACCCGCCGGGGCGACTCCGCCGGTGGTGGTCTTTTTGCCGGGGCCGTTGCTGATCGTGAGGCGGTAGGGGAAACGCGCAAAGCGGCCGCCCTCGCCCTCGTCCCATTCGAGGAGCACGGTGCGGCTCTCGATGTTGCCGTCCTCGCGCTGGCTGCCGCCGTACTTCTCCCACTTGCCGCCGGTGACGGGGGCGAACAGGCGATTGCACACGAGGTGGGTCAGCAGGCGGGCGTCGTCTTTGTCGAGCCAGGCGCTCGCATGGCCGGTCTGCCGGTTGGTGGCCTGGTCGTAGCCCGCTATCTCGATCTTCACTTTGTCGATGCGCAGGGCATCGTACAGGTTCAGGAAGTTCTTGTTGGTGGCGTAAACGTAAATCTCAGGGGATAACTTGGCGCCTCTATCTCGCTCTTCCACTCTCTCTACTCCTTTACTCAATCTCACAACATCTCAAAACCATCTCAGTACTCTTATGCCGCCTTCGGCCTCTCCTGCGCCTCCTCTACGAAGCCGCACATGCGAAGGCTCTCGATATGAGCGCACCTACCCTGCCCGCACTCGCATTGCAACCCGTAGCGCCCCCGGTGCACCCTGACCGGCGCTTCGTCACCGTTGCGGACGATGTAGCCGTCGCCCGAGCCGGTAACGCTAATGCGAGTGAGGGCCTTGTTCAGTGCGCGAATGTCCGCCGGCTCGCGCATCTCCCTCTCCTCTCTGCTGAACAAATGTTCTATTCAGATTATAGCACGGGGGTTCTATTTAGTCAATAGGTTTGCACGGCTTTTGTGAGGCAAACGCCGCGGTCTTAGGGGTACCTGCGCGAACTCTGGGCTTGATATTCGGAACCCCTGGAGTTGCGGCGCATCCCCCTATGAACTGCTGCTATCTTTGCGGCGTTCCCCCTGGAAGCCAGCCCCTCTGCTGAAGTACCTGCACGCCGAGCAGGCCCAGGCTCACACGGAAAGGCTCCGGCAGCTCGGGGTGGTACTCCAGCCGGTTGCGCTCGAAGTACTGCACCAGGTACGGCTTGCCGTCGGTGCGGCTGACCTCGGTGAACGCCTCGCTGACCGGGTACCCGTACACCGGCAACCCACCGTGTTGCTCCCAGTACCCCGAGAACTGCGGCGGTACGTTGTGGCCCGTGGGGTCGAAGTAAATCACGCCGGGGCCAGTTTGCGCTATGGCCCGCTTGCGGGAGCTTCGTCTTCCCTGCCCGCTGTTAATGTGCGCCCCAGGAGGCCGAGGAGCACGTTGTACGGTGGCTTGTTCTCAGGGTGGGATTCGAAGCGCGCCCGCTCGAAGTACTGGGTTACGTAGGGCTTGCCGTCGGTGGGGCTGACTTCCGTGAACTCCTCGGTCAGCGGGTAGCCGAATTGCACCAGCCCACCTTTGCTCCGCCAATAGTCGAGGAAACCGCCCCGCAACGTGTGACCTACAAGCTCGAAGTAAGTCACGCCTGGAGTGCGAGGATCGGGTACCGGCCGAACGGGATTGGTCCCAGCAGGCGTAGTTGGTGCGGGTGTGGGGCCACCTGGCGGAGTTGAAGCCGGCGAAGGCGTTACTGCGGGTGCCGGCTGCGGACCATACCCGTAGCTGAAAATCGTGCCCCGCGTGCCCACTGCCACAGCGTGGTCTCTATCTGGCGCGCTGACGCTGCTCAGTTGCGCGCTGACGCCGGCGGGAGACGGCACGTAATGCCACTCGGAAGGGGCCTGGCTGCCCTCGTGCGACAGGATGTAAGGCTCAATATCGTCGCTATGCCTGGAGTTGCCCACCGCCCAGGCGAGCGCGGGCCTACTGGGGTCGGAGTCGGTAAAGGTTAGACTGTTAAGCCAGATGCCCGCGCCCGGGTGGGTGGGATCTCCTGCGACGAAAGTGTTCACCGCGATCCGCCACTTGCCACCTTCTCTGTGCAATATGTAAGGCTCGGGCACACATATGCCGCAAAGCCCTATTCTGTAGCCCGCTGCCCAAGCCTCATCGCCATTGATGGCGCGCACCGAGTAATAAGTCGGGTAGCAGCCGTTCTCCGGGCAGGGGTTAGGTTCCTGCTCCTTGCTCCACTCGCCCTTGAAGTAGCGCCAGATGCCCACGTCGCCCACTGCCCAGCCACCGCCCGGCCCGAAGTGGAGGGCATAGATAGTCCCCTCACCCATTATCGAAGTGTCGCGCGTCCACTCTCCATTGGAGAAGTGCAGGAGCACCGGGTTGGGTCTGTGGCTGCCCGGTCGCCTTTCGAACCCGCCCGCCCAGCCCTCGCTGCCGTCCCCGAGCATCTGCACGGTGAGCAGTTGCGCCTCGGGCACGGGGCTGGCTAGCTCGCTCCAAATGCCATCGTGCTTGTGCACGATTAGCCCCCGCTCACCCACCACCCACACGTCCCCGCCGACTATCACAGCCGCGCGGGGAGGAGCCGGGAAGTTGAAGCTTACGGGGGTGATCCTCAGTTCGCTGCGGGAACTATCGACCGCCGTCCACTGTAGTTCGTAGGCGACCCCCTTATCACCCTGCTTGCCCACGGCGATCCCCGCATTGACGCCAGCCATGAACACGTTGCTGAAATCGACGTCTGCAGGCACATTGGCGACGTGCTGCCAGTCGCCACCCGCGGGCGGGGCTTGCGCCTCAGAGGGTCTGGCGTCCAACCAACCGCCGGTTGCAACCAGCACAACCAGGCACGCGAATACCGCGCCGACCCAGGCTTGTCTGGACTTCAACATCTAATTGTCCTCTCTTTCAGCTCATTCTATGAGAGGTACGCACAAAAGGAGAACGTTTTTAGCGGTTAGAGGTTGCGCCAGGAGCACCCTATTTTAGGCGGTCCCGGACACAAATTCGTCGCACACAAGCCGGTAAGCCCCGGCCTGTCACTTCGACTGCGTGGACAAAAGCAGAGGCCACACTGCGCGTGCAGTGTGGCCTCAACCAGGCACTCATCCATACTCAGATTCAGGCGCAATAGGCCGACTCAAGCTGCTTGATCGCCATGCGCAGGAAACGCTCCTGGGGCAGCACCAGGATACCGTGGGTGAGGGTGCGGTGGGCGTCCTCCGGTTGTCCGGCGGCCACCTGCGCCCTGGACAGCGCGAGGAAGGCGTCCGGGCCAAGCTGGTGCAGGGCCACTATCTCGGCCACGTCCAGCCTGCCGCTCATTCGCAACGCCAGCAGGAACTCGGCCATGCTCGACCCCTGCCGGCCCTCCCACGCCAGGTCCACCGCCCGCGCCAGGTGCTGCCGGTATAGTTGCTCGGGGCTGACGAGCAAGTTTGGCTCGCGGCGGCGCAGGTTTGGCTCGGTGCCCAGCGTGCGGTGCGTGGGGGCCGCTCGCCCTACCGTCTCGGCTTGGGGGGCCTGCCGCCTCTGAGGCATCTGTATGGGCGGCGGTGGCGGTACGTAGGTTACTTGCGAGCGTTGCGGAAGGTGTGCGGCCACCGAAGCGAAAAAGCGTCGTGGCCGAAACGCCGCCAGTCTCATCGCCACCGCGTAAAAGATCACGATACCCAGCAGCCCCGAGAGCAGCAGCGCCCACGGCACGTTATTGCTGCTTACGGCGGGCGAACCTGTACCCGCGATTGCCTGCAAAGGGGCCGCCTCGTCCCGCACGGGGGCCGGGGCCGCGACCACGGGTTGCGACTGCTCCGCCTGTTCCGGCTGCGCGACCCCTCCTCCACCGCCGGCCATCTGTGGCGGCAGCATCGAAGGCGCGGAACCCTCCCCCAGTATCCAGTCCGCCACACCCCGCTTCGAGACCTCTAGCACCTCCGCGCCTGCGTCGGTCGGGGCCTGCGCCAGCCTGGCGAATCCATAGTCGAGCAGGGCCGCGCTAGCAACGTACCAGCGTGGAGCGTTGAGCACAACCGAAATCAGCCGGTGCCCGTCCCGCGTAGCCGACGTGACCAGGCAAAGCCCACCCGCGTCGGTCCAGCCCGTCTTGATACCGTCGGTCCCCTCGTAGCGGGTGAGCATCTCGTTAGTGTTAAGCAGCGCATGTCCTGGCGCGTCGTGGCTGATTTGCTTCACCACTTCGTTGAACACCGGGAAGTGCATGGCGTACCATGATAGGCTGGCCAGGTCGTACGCGCTTGAATAGTGCCCGTCGGTGTCCAGGCCGTGGGGGTTCACAAAGTGGCTGTCGCGCAGCCCGAGCTGCTCGACCCGCTTGTTCATCATGGTTGCGAAGCGGGCTATGGGGTCTTCCGAGCTCGTCTCAGGGGGCGCGGCCTTCTCCGCCAGTCCACGCGCCACCACCATCGCCGCGTCGTTGCCTGAGGGCAGCATCATGCCGTACAGAAGCTCGGACAGGGCCTGCCGCTCCCCGCTCGCAAGTCCCATGCTCGATTCGCCCACCAGGTCCTCGTCGGTCGTCGTGAACACTTCGTCGAGTTTGCCATACTCGAGGGCCAGGATGGCCGTGAGGATCTTGGTCGTGCTAGCGGGTGCCAGCCGGTCGTGCGTGGCGCGCGAGTAGAGCACGCGTCCTGAAGGGTACTCCACAACGATGGCCGCGCGGGCGGTGATTTCCGGCTCCGCGAGCGTCTCCTGCCCGGTGGGTGCAGCCGCTGAAATTCCACTCCACGACAGGGTGAGTAGCAGGACGAGCAGGGAAATAATGGCGTTGCAAGGGGTGCGGTGCTTGCGGGAGATTGCGGTCATGCCTGGACCTCAGACCAAAGTAAAGACTCCGCTTGTTAGCTGCCACAGCTAAGCGTGCCGGGAGTATAGCAGTTCGACCTCCTGGGTAGGCACTTTTCCACAATGTGGAAAACTCGGGAAAAATGTGGAAAACTTTGGGTCTTTACCGAGCGAGGCGTTCCAGTATCGATTCGTAAAGAGGCTGCACCACCTGCACGAAGGCCACCGTTCGTGCTGCCGCTTCGTCTACGCGAGCCGTGTCTAGGGGCCACAGCGGCTGCGTCTCATACAGGCGGACCCAGCCCTTGT